>JBEKUO010000273.1:0-9122 GCA_049514955.1 Bryobacteraceae bacterium
TGAGGTCTACCGTAAGAACGGAGCCGCGGCCATGCGTGATGGTGCTGGAGCCGTGATGATGCAGGTGCTGGTCGTTGTGCGCCCGTATGTCGCGGCCGGGGAAAACGGCTTCCAAGTGCTTGAAGAACGCCGTGTCGATGGACATGACGTCTTCGAAGTGGCCGTGTACGGGGCAATCCTTGACCATGAGGATCTTGCCGTCGCGCTCGATGATCTTGGCTTTGATTTCGCCCACCTTCTCGTTGAGCAGGAGCGACAGCGGCTTTTTGCCGTCGAGAACTTCTTTGCGGATCTCGGGGACGCAGCGTGGGCACAAGGAGTCCGTTTCGCGCGGCCAGCCCAGCGGCGGCTTGGTCTTTTGATACGACTTGAGCAACGGCTTCTCAGACCACTTGGGAGTGAACGACGGATTCTGCTGGATCTGGTTGGCTTTATCGAACACCGTCCACGCCGCTTGTGCAACGTAGCTCAGGGCTTTCTCCACGTACTTGATAGGCTTGTGCATCCGTTATGAGCTCCTTATTGATGGGTTGCCATAGAGCATTCACTCGGTAAACCCGGCCAAGACAACAGCACCCCACGCGCGGACACGTGCCGCCGGTGCCATCTCGCAAGTATAGTAGCGTTGGTTAACGATTACCACCCGCAGCCATCAAACTGTTGATTTACTTGGTTGTACGGCGACTTGAGTGGTTGAACGGGGGATTTCGGCAGTTGAGCGAAATATCGCGGTAGGTCGTTGAAATTGCGCCATTTAGCGCTTGGCGGGGGAACGGCCGCCTGCATCTGCCGTCGGCCCAATCTGTCAGTTCTCCGAGCAGCGCGTAACGTGAAAGCGGAGCCACATCTCAAGTTCCTTGAATCGGAGCGCGCCGCTTTCGTAAAGGCCGGTGGCGTATGAGAAAGCCTCGAGGTCGTTGAACTCCGGCCGGTAACCGCTGACCTTGAGGAGGGCCGCCGTCACGGTCACGGCGACCCGCTTGTTGCCATCCAGGAACGGATGGGTTCTGACAGGCTTTCCCAAAGTGCAGCCGCTTCTTCAATGAGGTCATTGTAGTAACCGGATTGGGGCCTCGCCAACGCCGATTCAAGGGTGCCTCGATCCCGGATGCCCAGGGTGCCTCCGAATCTGGCGACTAACCGGGAGTGAACGGCTACCACCTCATCAATGGTCGGATAGGAGGTCACTGAGCCAAACGGCGGAGGAGTTCAGGGTGTTGCTCTACGAACTCGTCAACAGCCGCTAGAAACGGCGATGAAGGAGCCGAGCCTTTTCGCTTCAGGAACTCAACAAAAAGTCTTACGGACTCCTGCTGCTCGGGCGTCAACGAGCTGATCGTTTCCGCAAGATTCTCGACGGCCATGGCTATCTTCTATTCGCAGTATACCCCGGCGGGTTGTGGCCTGCGCTTAGTAATGGGTAACTCTCAGACACCCTAATCGCCGAGGATCCGCAAGTACGCTTTCCACGGACCGACCTCGGCGGCGTATTGCTTGGCCAGCACGCGGTTTATTTGGGACAAGTGGCTCAGGTCGTGGACCACCCAGGTTGAAATCAACTGCCCCAACGTCACCGTTCCTAAGGCTGGGTGGACGCCCGTGCGGCCAAGATCGTTGGGTGACAGGCGCATGTCTGTCAGAGCGGTCAGATTCTGTTCACGAAGTTCCTTGAAGCGATCCAGCAAGGTATCAACCGGCTGCGCCCGATCCCCTTCGAACTGTGCGAAACGGTCAAAGGGATCGAAGGTGCGGCTCTCTCCGTGATCCATGATGATGCGGATTCTGGGCATCCAGTCGGTTAGTTCGCCATGGATCAGGTGCCCCACGACGTCGTAACAACTCCACGTCTGGCCGCCTTCGGTGGCCCGGAGCCAGGGTTCGGGAAGACCTCGCACCATTTGATCGAGGAGCCCAGGAGTTCGCCCCAGGATTTGAGCTGCTTCGGAAAGCTGTAGGTTCATAAGTAGCAAGTTAATTGCGCCGGCAAGAGTGCCCGACCCAGAGGGTACCCCGGCAGAGCTGAGAGCCCGCGCCACTAATCCTTTTTCGATTCCAACTCCGCCTTCAACTGCCGGAACGCGGTTTCTTCGTAGTTGGTTTTCAACCGCTCGCGCCCCTCCTGCGCCCGCAGGGGCGGCTCTTGGCGCTCCGCCCTGCTCAAGAACGCGCCCGCCTCGCCATCGTTCGGATTCCGTTCCAGGGCCGCGCGGAAGCTGCCGGCTGCCTCCTGAAACCGCCCGGCCTTCCACAACGCGTATCCCAGATTGAAGTGATAGTCGGGGTCCGCGCTGTCGCCTTCCAGCGCTTTGCGGAAGCTCTCAATCGCGGCCATAAGGTTGCCTCGCGTCTGGGCCGCGCCCAGGTCGTTATACACTTCGTTCAAGGGAACGCTGCCCGCGACCGTTTCGAAACATTTCTCCGCCGCCGCGTAGTCGCCAGTCTGATACTTGCACAATCCCAAAAAGAACTGCGCCTCCAGATAACGCGGATCGGTGCGGTTCACGTGCTCCAGCCAGCCCGCCGCCGCGCGATAGTCGTTCTTCTGCCAGTAAGATTTCCCGAGTTGAAAGCACGGCTGGGAATAGCCCGTATCCAGGCGCGCCGCCTGCATGAAAAAGCGATTCCGCTGCTCCGGATTGGCCGCCAGCAGGCCGCGAATATAGCTCTCCAACGCATCCAGCCGTACGCGCGGCCGGGCGCGCAGAAACTCCTCCTCGGAAGGGGCCGTCTTGGGCGCCAGGATCTCCAGCGCCTGCCAGCACAGCCGCGCCTCCAGCCCCGCCAGGTCCTCCAACGCGCCGGACTCGTTGAACTCTGGACCCTGCTTCAGCCGTTTCAAATTCAGGATGCGCGCGGTCATGTGCAGGGTGCCCGCGGATCCGCCGTGCGCATCCGGAGCCGCCGTCGTCAATTCGTAATGGCCGAATATCGCGTCGGAGGCATCCAGCGACTCACCCGCCTTGATGATGGACGCGCGAGTCAACACCGCGTTGGGCCGCAGCGATAGACGCCGGAACGCCTCCAGGCGCTCCTCGCGGTCGAGCACTAGAACACCCTGTGCGGACAGCGATTCCCGCACGGTTTCGGCAATGCTCTCGCCGATCCAATCCAAATTTGTGGAATTCGACTGATTGAAAAACGGAAGGACCAGGACCGTCTCCGCGCGCAGTGCGAAACATCCCGAAACGATCAAGAATAGAGAGAGGACACGGTGGACCATCTGATCCCAGTTTAGCTGGGGACTAGGGACTAGGGCTGGGAGCTGGAAGAACGGGGTGCTGGGTTCGGGGTGCCGGGTTCTGGCCTACTCGCCGCAAACGGGCTGGAAGTTTGCCAGCACCTAGCACCCAAAACCTAGAACCTGGTCTTGCCAGAACCCAGAACCCAGAACCCTCTCGCGCCGTGTCAGTCAAGCACGAGCTTCATATTCGTGCCGCCGACCCGGATCTCCTGCACCTTGTTCTTGCCATCGGCGTTGGCGTAGCGCACCGTCGTGGAGGAGTACTTGGTGTCGCCGGTTTCCACCTTCACGGTGGCCTCGGTGGTCTCGTGGCCGTGCTTGATTACTATTTTCTGGTCCTGAACTTCGAATTTGTAGTCGCCGGCCTTCAGCTCAGTACTGCCGACAACGGAGGGTTCGAACAAAGTTACGGTAAACGATTTGGTGCTCGCGATGGCCATACCGGCCAGCAGGCACACGAATAGCATTGCTTTTTTCATCTGTGATTTGCTCCTTGAAGAACTTGTCTACTCCAATCAGTAAGACGAATGAAATCGCCGAACGTTGGCTGGTGGCATGTCAAGTCTTTGTCAAGAATTCGCGGACGAGCACCAGCGTGGCTTGCTGAATGTGCGATTCCTCGCCGAAGCCCTGCAGCCATACCATCCGCGGCTCCTTGCGGAACCAGGTCATCTGGCGCTTGGCATAATTCCGCGTGTTTCGCCGCGCGTAGAACAGCGCCTCTTTCTCGTTCAACTCCCCGCGAAGCATCTGTAACGCCTGCCGGTAGCCGTGCGACTCAAACGGCTTGGCTTCCGGCGGGAATCCCATTTCGAGAATGCGCCGCACTTCATCAACCAACCCGGATTCGAACATGCGCCCGCAGCGCTCATCCAGCCGGCTGTAGAGCGCATCGCGATCTGGCGCCAGCCCGATTTTCAAGGCACGGTAGCCTTCCAATCCGTTGCGTCCTTCGCGTAACAACTCGGTCACCGGCCGCCGTGTGAGCAGGCACACCTCCAAGGCCCGCATGACCTTGGGTACGTCGTTGGCGTGGATGCGGAATGCCGCCTCGGGATCGAAGCGCGCCAGTAGCCGGTGCAGGGCTCCGGGTTTTCGGCGTTCGCGGGCGCCCAGCCTGGCGCGCAGCTCCGGATCGCGTTCCGGACCGCGGAACAGCCCTTCCAATAGCGCCCGCAAATAGAATCCGGTGCCGCCGGCGATTACCGGTAGCCGGCCGCGTGCCGAAATATCCGCCAACGCGGCGCGTCCCAAGCGGGCATACTCCCCGGCCGTGAACACTTCATCCGGGTCCAGAATGTCGATTAAATGGTGCGGAATAGCTCGCCTCTCCGCCAGCGGCAGCTTGGCGGTTCCGATGTCGAAGTGCCGGTAAATTTGCAGCGAATCGCAGTTCACCACCTCGCCCGAGAACTTCTCGGACACGCGCAGAGCCAATTCGCTTTTGCCGGCGCCGGTCGGTCCGATAATAGCCACGACAGGTTTCACTCTGTTTATGCTAACGAACTCGAACGGTTACGCCGGCGGGCGGCCTCCCCGGGTACTCCGCGCCACGGTTTTAGCGCACGAGCAGTTTTGGAACCAGTAACACATCGCCCCGTCCCGCCGCCGTTGTACAATGGAGGGGAACGATTCGACCTCCCCAGGCATCTAGGTCGATAGGAACCACACACGATGAATTTTCCCGCTAAAGCGCTTTCGATGGCAGTCCTGCTGTCGTCATTGTCCTTCGGGCAGACCGCCGATTCAGGTGCTCCACCATCGGATAAGGCTTCTGCATACTATAACTTCGCCATGGGCCATCTGTATGCCGAGCTGGCAGGCGTCTATGGCAATCGCGGCGAATACGTCAACAAAGCCATCGACCACTACAAGCAGGCGCTAAAGCTCGATCCCGGAGCCAGTTTCCTCTTCGAAGAGCTGACCGACCTGTACATCCAGAGCGGCCACCTGAAAGATGCCGTCAGCGAAGCCGAGGAAATCCTGCGGAAGAGCCCCGATAATCTGGACGCCCGCCGCATCCTGGGCCGCATTTATACCCGCATGATCGGCGACACGCAGCAGGGCAAGATCAACGAGGAAATGCTGCGCGCCGCTACCGAACAGTACCAGAAGATCGTCGCCAAGGACCCTAAGGACGTGGAAAGCTGGCTCACCCTCGGCCGCCTCTATCGCACTGCCAACAATTCCGTGGAAGCCGAGAAGGCCTATACCCAGGCGATGACGCTGGATCCGAACAACGAAGAGGCGCTCACGGGTCTGGCAATTGTGTACTCCGACGTCGGCGATACCAAGAAAGCCATCGAGAAGCTCCAGGCGATCACCAACAAGAATCCAAATCCGCGGACGCTGGCTGCCCTGGCCAGCTCTTACGAGCAACTCCACGATTACAAGAGCGCCATCGACGTGCTGCGCAAAGCGATCGATCTCGATCCGGAAAATAACCGCCTCAAGCACGCTCTGGCGCGGAACTTGCTGGCCTCCGGCAGTCTCGATGAAGCGCTGAAATCTTTCAACGAGATTGCCGAAGACGATCCGCACGACGCCGAGACGCAGCTTCGCATCTCTGAGATTTACCGGGAGAAGCACGATCTGGCCCGCGCCCGCACGGCCCTGGATAAAGCCAAGGCGATGGATTCCGATAATCTCGAGGTGCGCTACGACGAAGTGAACCTGCTGGCCCTCGAGGGCCAGAACGATAAAGCTGTCGAAGCGCTGAAGTCCATCCTGAAAGATACGGAGCGCAAGAGTTATTCGGAAGCGGAGAAAAGCAACCGCCTCAATTTCCTGGAACTGCTGGGCGAGCTCTACCGCGGCCAAAACCAGTACCAGCCGGCGATCGACGCCTTCCGGCAGATGGCCGACCTGGCTCCGGATTCCTCCACCCGCGCCGTTGTGCAGATCGTCGACACCTACCGGCTGGCGAAAGACTACAAGAGCGCGCGCGCGGAAGCCGACGCCGCGCTCAAGAAACATCCCGACGAGCGGGTGCTGAAGCTTGTGAATGCATCCCTTCTGGCGGACATGGGGCAAGTGGATCAAGCGGTCGCCCAGTTGCGCGGTCTGCTGAACGGCGATCGCGACCGCGAAACGCAACTGGCCATCGCGCAGATTTACGAGAAGGCCAAGCGCTACGAAGACATGACCGGTCCCCTGGATGCCGCCGAAAAGCTCTCCGAAACCAAGGAGCAGAAGGAGACCGTCTACTTCATGCGCGGCGCCATGTACGAACGCCTGAAGAAGTTCGATGCCGCCGAGACGCAGTTCCGCAAGGTGCTGGAACTGAATCCCGATAACGCCAGCGCCCTGAACTATCTCGGCTACATGTTCGCCGACCGAGACCAGCGCCTGGAGGAAGCCCAGAAGATGATCTCCCGCGCGCTCGAATTGGAGCCTGAAAACGGCGCCTACCTGGACAGTCTTGGCTGGGTATATTACCGGCTGAACCGCTTGGACGATGCCGAGCACGCCCTGGTGCGCGCGCTGGCCAAGATCGGCCAGGATCCCACGGTGCACGATCACCTGGGCGATGTCTATTTCAAGTTGGGAAAAACCAAAGATGCCATCACCCAGTGGCAGGCCTCTCTGAAGGAAGCCGACACTGCCACGGAATCCGACATGGAACCCGGCGCGCTAGCCAAAATCGGCAAGAAGTTGGAAGATGCGAAGGTCCGCCTGGCAAGAGAAGCTTCGGGCGCGCCAAAACAATAGGCTGCGCTACTTAATCTACTTAAATTCAATCACTTGGGCTGATTGCCAAAAAGCCCGAGCGGTGCCTGTGGAGATTTGCGATTTGCAGCGCTCACGTAGGTGCGCCGAAGAAGGATCGCCCTATCGCCCCCTCTCCCGCTCGCCCGCTCGTAACATCGACGCCGTTTGTCGATGTTGGCGAGCTTTGCTCGACTATGAGCGCCTTCATAGAGGTATGCTTGAGTATGCCCGCGGTGTGGTGTAGCGGCGGGCCAAAAAGGAACTTGTTGAAATGAGCCTGAAAATCAATGTACGTGAGAGCGGCAATGTCGTGATTCTGGACCTGAACGGCCGGATCACCATAGGAGAAGAGGCCAGTTCGCTGCGAGACACGATCCGGGAACTGCTTGACAGCGGGCAAAAGAACATTTTGCTCAACCTGGCTGAGGTGAGCTACATCGACAGCACGGGATTGGGCCAATTCGTCGGCAGCTACGCCACGGTGACCAGCCGGGGAGGCCAGCTCAAGCTGCTGAACCTGCAAAAGAAGCTCCACGAATTGATGCAAGTCACCAAACTCATCACTGTATTCGACACGCACACGAACGAATCGGCAGCCGTCCGCAGCTTCACGGCTGCAGCTTCGGCTTGATGGAAATTCTCCTGTTTTCGGTCAGCTACTCCGGATCCTGGGGGCAGCCGGCGGTTTCGATCGCGCAGTTCATCGATCGCGCAGCGGTCCTGGGAATCGACGGAGTCATGCCGATGGTCAAGCGGCCGCATCTTTCCCTCCAGGACTGCGGCCCGCCGGAACGGGCACGCCTGCGCGCGCAGCTCGGGCGCCGCGAACCTGCGTGCCGCGTGTGCGTCGCAGCCTATACCAACTTCACCGCCGATCTCGAGCACGGCGAGATCCCGCACCGCGAATTTCAGATCCACTACGTGGCGGCGCTGGCCGAATGCGCGCGAGACCTGGGCGGCAATCTGGCGCGCGTCTTCACCGGCTATGAGAACCCGGTAGCCCCGTATGGCCTGCGAGTGGAAGCTGGTGGTAGAAGCCTAGCGTGAATGCGCGCGGCGCCTTTTGGCCTGACCCTCGGCGTACAGAACCACCACGACCTTGGCGCTGCGTACGAAAAGCCGGTTCGACCTGATCCGCGAAATCGATGAGCCCATCTGCCAAGCGATGGTCGACGCCGGGCACCCGCGCTGCGCGGCGCGGACCTGTTGGCGGCCGCCGGGAAAATGGCGCCGATTACCGTGCACACCACCAGCGCGAACCACCAATTGCGCCCCCGCTTTCAATACGACCCCGCCATCGTGAACTATAGGGAGCAGAAGCCGGCTTTGATCGCCGTGCCCGTGGAAAGAAGGCTTCATCGAGCTTTTCTCGAAGCGCTGGTGGCCGGCTGCTTCGACGGCACGGTGGCCTACGAGATGTGCTCGCCGCTGCGGGATGGATCAGTCCTGGAAGTACTGGATCGCTATGCGCGGCGATTCGTGGAGTACATGAAGCGACTCCAGCTAGAAACTGGCACCCTCCCTTTAGCCTGCGACGGCATCCGCCGGTTTCCTGCGCAGTAGTAAGTAGGGTGGCAATGCTGCCCGTTTGCCGAGGTGTTTACGAATCGTCGCGGCAGCGGCTAACTGCAAGAGCATGCGATATTTCCTGCCGAGCCTTGGTTCCCGGATCGGCACACCGTGGCGACCCTGCCAAACAGCCTGCCTTGCGTCGCCGGCGCCGGGATAACTTGTGGCAATGTCATGCGAAAAAAGCTGTTGACGTTTACCGCTTTTCGGGCGCAATATGAAGCCTAAGCGGCAAAACGAATGGTGAAAGGGCGCGCGCCGCGGCCGGGAAACAGGCATCGGCGGCACGAGCACGCAATGGCGGGCCCCGCCATATGGAATCTTCAGGTATGATACTGTTCAGATCCTGAGAATACCAATACGCTAAGGTTGCACACAGCAAGGAGGCTGCGATGAGCTTGAACAAGACGAATTTTCGGCAAAACTGGTTTCTGATTCTGATTTTGACAATTGTCCCGTTGGCCTGGGCCCAAAAGCACCCATCTTCCGCGCCCTCGCATTCTTCCGCGCCCTCGCATTCTTCCGCGCCCTCGCATTCTTCCGCGCCCTCGCACTCGTCCTCCAGTTCGAGCTCCAGGGCCCCGTCTACACAGCACTCGCA
>JBEKUO010000274.1:0-9120 GCA_049514955.1 Bryobacteraceae bacterium
CCGTTTGGCGCGCGGATCTATGTGGATGAAGCGCATGGCATCGGCGTGCTGGGACCCACGGGCGCCGGAGCTGCCGAACACTTGGGCGTGCTGGATGAGATCGACGTCTTCATGGGCACCTTCAGCAAGTCGCTGGCCTCCATAGGCGGGTTCGTGGCGGCTTCCCATGACGTCATCGAATACTTGAAGCATACCGCGCGGCCGTTCGTGTTTTCGGCCAGTCTGCCGGCCGCGTCCGTAGCAGCCGTGAGCGCGGCCCTGGACATCATGCGCAAAGAGCCGGAGCGCCGCCAGAGAGTGCTGCACATCGCGGCGCGGCTGCGCCAGGAATTGCGCGCGCGCGGCTTCCCCGTAATGGACGGCGAGGTAGCCATCGTAGCCATGGCGGTGCCGAACGAAATCGACCTCTGCAGGCTGTCGAAAGCGCTGCTCGAGGAAGGCATCTACGTCAACCCGGTGCTGCGCCCGGCGGCGCCGAACCTGCTGCGGATCTCCTGCACGGCCGCGCACACCGAGCGCCACGTCGAGCGGCTCGTGGAGACGCTCGAGCGGTCCGCCAAGCGGCTGGAGATCGAGTTGAAAGCGGCCGGCGCATAGTGGCCCACGCTTGCGCGCGAACGGACCAATGTCGGAAATCCTTCCGCCGCGACGTGGCGCGAGCGCGGGTTTCTCCAAAGCGTGCCGAGGCCACCTTCCGCTCGCCAAATTCCGACTGTGGGCTGAAGCCCGCAGCAGCAAGCTAAAGCTTGCGCCACGCGCTTGCCTCCTGGGCCTGCTTCTCTCCCACGCCGCCTTTGCGATCGGCCAGGTTGCCTACGTGGAAAGCGTTCCGCGCCCAGGCGGCTTTCCCATCGCGCAGGCCAAGACATGCGCCGCACTTTACGTAGATGCGGCGGATTATGCCGGCGTCGTTCGTGCGGCCGGCGATCTCCAAGCCGATATCGAGCGGGTCACTGGATGCCGGCCGGCCATCACGCACGAGACGAACGGTCTCGGCAGCCATGTCGTCATCATCGGCTCGCTCGAGAGGAGCCCGTTGGTCAAGCGGCTGGCGAACACGGCGGCGATTGCCGGCAAGTGGGAATCCTTCCTCATCCAGGTCGTTCCGAAACCCTTGCCCGGTATCGCCAGCGCACTGATTATCGCCGGCAGCGATAAACGTGGCGCCATCTACGGCATCTACGATCTCTCCGAGCAGATAGGCGTTTCCCCCTGGTATTGGTGGGCGGATGTTCCCGTGGCGCATCGCGACGCGCTATTCGTGAGGCCGGGCATATTCGCGCAGGGCGAGCCCGCCGTCAAATATCGCGGCATCTTCCTGAATGACGAAGCGCCTTCACTTACGGGCTGGACCAAAGAGAAATTCGGCGGCTTTAACCATCAGTTTTACATCAAGGTCTTCGAGCTACTGCTCCGCCTGAAAGCCAACTATCTGTGGCCGGCCATGTGGGGCAGCGCCTTCAACGAAGACGATCCTCTCAACCCCAGGCTGGCCGACGAATACGGCATCGTGATGGGAACTTCGCATCACGAGCCGATGCTGCGCGCGCAGCAGGAGTGGAAGCGCCATGGCAAAGGTCCATGGAACTACGCGACCAATTCCGCGGAGCTGCAGGGGTTCTGGGACGAAGGCATTCAGCGCAACAAAGCCTATGAAAGCATCGTCACGCTGGGCATGCGCGGAGACGGCGATCTGCCGATGGCGGCCAACGGCGATGCCGCGGCGAATAAAGCGCTGCTCGAAAAGATCGTGGCCGATCAGCGGGCCATTATCGCCAGACGCATGGGCCCGGATCTCTCCCGCGTGCCCCAAGATTGGGCGCTCTACAAGGAGGTGCAGGAGTACTACGAAGCGGGAATGCGCGCCCCGGACGATGTGACCCTGCTCTGGTGCGACGACAACTGGGGCAACGTGCGGCGGCTGCCCACCGCGGAGGAGCGCAAACGAAGCGGCGGCGCCGGCATCTATTATCACTTCGACTATGTGGGCGGGCCGCGCAATTACAAGTGGCTGAACACGGTTCCCATCACCAAGGTTTGGGAGCAGATGAACCTGGCCTACGAATATGGCGCGAGGCGGATATGGATCGTGAATGTAGGCGATCTCAAGCCCATGGAGCTCCCCATCGAGTTCTTCCTGAGCCTGGCCTGGAATCCTCAACGCTGGCCCCACGACAAAGTTGCCGAATTTACACGGCTGTGGGCGGAACGCGAATTCGGGCCAACCTACGCGGCCGACATCGCGGATATCGTTTCCAAATACACGAAGTACAACGGCAGGCGCAAGCCGGAGCTTCTCGATCCGGACACCTTCAGTCTGGAAAACTATCGGGAAGCGGACTCCGTTCTGGCTGACTGGCAAGCCATCGCCGCCAAAGCGGAGCAGATTTACCGCAGCTTGCCGGAGAATGCCAAAGACGCGTTCTTCGAGCTGGTTCTCTATCCCGCGAAAGCATGCGCGCAGGTGAATGAGCTGTACATCGCCGCTGCGAAGAACCACTTATACGCCAGCCAGCGGCGCGCCAGCGCGAATGACTTCGCCGCGCGCGTGCGCGAGTTGTTTCAAGCGGACGCGGACCTTTCGGCAGCCTACAACCATACCTTGGCCAATGGCAAGTGGGACCACATGATGGATCAGACGCACATCGGCTACACCGGCTGGCAAGAGCCGCCCACGAACGTGATGCCGCAGGTCGCCACGATCGCGCCAGGGGATGCGGCTCAAATGGGTGTGGTCATCGAAGGTTCGGCGGACGCATGGCCGGGCGCGCCCGGCGCGTCAGCGGAGCCGGTCCTGCCGGAGTTCGATGCGTTCAGCCAATCGCGCCACTATATCGACGTGTTCAATCGCGGGCGGATGCCATTTGAATTCTCAGCCACGGCCGGCGCTCCCTGGATCGTGGTGAGCAAAACGCGGGGAACCGTCGCCAAGGACGAGCGCCTTTGGGTAAGTGTGGATTGGAACAAAGCGTCGCGAGGTACATCCGGCGGCTGGGTGAGGATCGCGGGCGCCGGCGCCGATCCGGTCAACGTCAGGGTGGCGTCGTTCCGTCCACGTGAAATTGACAGGGCATCGCTGCAGGGATTCGTCGAAACTGGCGGCTACGTGGCCATCGAAGCCGCGCACTACACGCACAAGACAGACGCGGGCGCGGTGCGCTGGGAGGAGCTTCAGGATTACGGGCGCACCTTGTCGTCCATGACCATCCTGCCATGTACAGCCGCCAGCGTGACGCCGCCGCGGGACTCTCCGTCGCTCGAATACCTTATGTGCGTGTTCCATCCGCGGACCGTGCAGGTGCATACGATCCTGGCCCCCACCCTGAACTTCGTGCCGGGCCGCGGGCTCCGATTCGCCATCTCGTTCGACGATCAGCCTCCGCAGATCGTCGATGCCCTGGCGCGGAACTCGCTCCGGGACTGGGAGGAAACTGTCAAGGATAGCGTCCACGCCGTCACATCCACGCACGTGCTGGCGAAATCCGGCTATCACGTGCTGAAGTTCTGGATGGTGGATCCCGGCGTTGTGCTGCAAAAGGTCATCGTTGACCTGGGGGGCCTGAGACCTAGCTACCTTGGGCCGCCGGAGAGCTATCGTGGCGGCCTGCATTAGCCTCCATTAGGCCAGGCCGCGTAAAGAGACCGTAAATCTGCTACATTCAATCCTTCGGCTGGAAACATCATGAAACCACCCATTCCGCCCAACGAGCAGGCGCGCCTGGAATTGCTGCGGCAATACCAAATACTGGACACGGCCGCGGAGCAGGTCTTCGATGAGATCACGGCGCTGGCGGCCAATATCTGCGAGACCCCCATCTGCCTGCTCACCTTTGTGGACCGGGACCGGACGTGGTACAAGTCGAGCGTCGGCATGGAAGTCACGGAGACTCCCCGCGAGATCGCGTTTTGCTCGCATGCCATCTGCCAGGACGAGCTGTACGTCGTGCCGGATACGCGGGCCGACGAGCGCTTCGCGGACAACCCGCTGGTGACAGGGGATCCCTCCTTACGGTTTTACGCCGGCATGCCGCTGCTTTCGCCGGAAGGTCTCGCGATGGGCACCCTGTGCGTGCTGGATCGCAAGCCGCGGGCGCTGACACCGGAGCAGGCGGACAAGCTGAAAGCGCTCGCCAAGAGCGCCGTCCTGCTGTTGGAGATACGGCGCGCCGGAGGCATGACTCGATCGCAACCCTGACGGATCGGCTATGTCATTTGCGGGCATGCGAGTCTTGTCGCTGGAAAGCCGCCGGGCCACGGAGATGGCTGAGCTGATTCGCAGACAGGGCGGCGAACCGGTGCTCGCTCCCAGCATGCGCGAAACGCCCCTCGAACAGAATGAGGAAGCCTTCCGATTTGCCGAGCGGCTCTTCGCCGGCGAGTTCGACATGATGATCCTGCTCACCGGGGTGGGCACCCGCCTGCTGCACAAAGTTCTGGCCACGCGCTATGCGCCCGAACGGTTCGCGGAGGCTCTGCGGAGCATCACGGTGGTGGCCCGCGGACCCAAGCCCGTGGCGGCGTTGCGCGAGATGGGCGTGCCGGTGACAGTCGCCGTCCCGGAGCCCAACACCTGGCGCGAATTGCTGTCCGCCATCCACGATCGTCCCGAACGGCGCATCGCCATACAGGAATATGGCCGTGCGAACGCCGAGTTGCTCGCCGCGTTGCGCGGGCGCGGGGCCGATGTCACGGCGGTGCGGGTCTATCAGTGGGACCTGCCTGAAAATACCGGACCGCTGCGCGAGGCCGTACGGCGTTTGGCCGCAGGCGAGCTTCAGGTGGCTCTCTTCACCACTTCAGTTCAAGTCGACCACCTGATGCGCATTGCATCCCAGACCTCATTGGAAGAGGGTGTGCTGGCCGCCCTGCGCAAGATGGTCGTCGCCTCTATCGGCCCCACTACTACCGAAGCCCTGGAAGAGATGGGATTGCGGCCCGACTTGGAGCCTACCCATCCCAAAATGGGATTCCTGGTGCAGGAGACGGCGCAACGCGCGGAGGGCATCCTGCGCGCCAAATAGCGATCATTGAGCCGCGGATTAACGCAGATGACGCCGATCATTCCTCGTTCACGTCTACGTTGATCAGCGTTCATCGGCGGCTCATAATCTTCCGGCGCTCTGTTTAGCGGAGGCGCTTCAGAGATGCGAGCGCCTTGTCGGCGTTCTTCCTGAGCGTATCGCTTGTCGCGTTTCGACGAAGTTCAGTTACGTAGCGTATAGCTGCATCGACGGATAGGTGGGGACAGGGCATAGGCCCTTCGATTCGCGATTCGCCAGATTCACCCTCGGATTGTTTGACGACATAGAGGTAGTCCTTGATCTTGAGCGAGGAAGACAAAGGGGAAAAGCTCGATTCCGCGGAATCGATCTCCCCAAACGGGTGACCAATAGCCAGAATCCGACCTTATCCTTATCAGGAAGGCGGCGGCCCACCCCAAACTCCTTAACCACCATGACTTTGTATGGAGTGGGCCCACGATCTGAGACGGCCAGTTAAGACTCAATTTTCATTAAATGGAGAAGAGGGTCATGGGTATGTCTCGAAGGCAATTCACGAAAGAATTTAAGGAAGTTGCCGTAAGGCGGCTGGAGTTGGGGCCTCGCTGGCGGAGGTGGCACGCGCCTGTGAGGTGAACCCCAACGTGCTGCACCGCTGGAAGCGGGAGCTGCGCGACTATGGAACCAAAGCGTTCAACGGCAATGGCAAGCCGCGGACAGAAGGAACGCAGGTGGCCGAACTGGAACGTAAGGTGGGCCGCCAAGCCATGGAAATCGATTTTTTGCAACGATGCTTGCAGCATGTCGAGGAAGCGGAAACTGCAGGCGTTGACTACGCGCGGCTCGTGTACCCGCACATCGAGAAGGAAGTGAGTATGGCCACGCTGATTCCCTCGTGGCGGCTGTGTGTGCTCGGCCAGGTGAGCCGGCGGGCTTCTACCGCTGGCGGGAGGCGCCGCCAGCGTTAGACGGCGACCACAACTGCCTGACGATCCACAGATCTACGATGCTTTTTGCCACGGCCCGTCGGCTGGCGGTGTCCAGTTTCCGCATGCTGCGTTGGGGCCAAGCATATGTGGATGAGGGGGCCGCCGCATACGAGCAGCGCTACCAAACCTCTCGGCTCCATCGGATAGCGGCTACCGCCGGGCAATTAGGTTATCAACTTGTACCCAAAACAGCCGTCACGGGCGGACGGTAACCTATTGAGCGACAATGGGGTCACGGATGAGCGTGCCGCGGCGATCTTCAGTTCGGCGTGCCCGCTGCCAGCAGGTCAAAAAAATGCCGGAGTCTCGGTGGAATCCAGCTCGTAACAATGGCGCCCTTTGGGATGGATCCAGAACTTCGGTTGAAGCCCTTCTTCATCAGGGGCGCTGTCTGTGGCAAAGGTGGCGCATAGCTCGTAAGCCATGCCGGACTTTGGATGGAATTCATAAGGCGCCTTCGTCACCGGATCTTTCAAACTCACGCCAGAGATATTCGGCAGTTCGGCCAAGGTGGCCGGCACCTTCTTCTCCGGGAAATGAATGTGCTGCGCGATGGATCGTAGGTCCTCTATGCGGCGTGCGTCCGCTTTGACGGCGCGCCAGTGCTCCCGCGGGCCCAGTCGCTGGAAGCCGAGAGCCAGCACGACCAGCACGACGACCAGCGCCCCGGCCGCCAAGAAAAGGTCTCTATGCTTCGACATGTCCGGCGCCTTTTTTGAGCGAGACCAGGTAATACCAGAACACGCTTCCGGCAATGACGATCACCGTCAGCACCTTTAGAACGAACCGCGTAGTCAATTCTCCTTCGAGAAAGTAGGTGAGGAACGTGATCAAATCGCCAATCACGGTACCCGCCGCGATCAACAGCGCGATATACGTCAGCCATCTGCGGACACCCGATTCGAGCTTCTCCGGACGGGTCTCCACTTCCCGCAGGATGAAGCGCATCACCAGCAGGAAGATGGGAAAGGCCACGATGACGCAAGCCATTTCGCCGGATATCTCACGGTGGAATTGGAAGCTCCGTTGCGCCAGCGGATCCGGGAACCAGCGGTCGATATAAGTGAACATTAGCGAGCCAAGCGCGATGGTCCACGTTCCCAACGTGGAAAAAGCGAGCAGGTAGAGGAATGCATCGCGGGCCGCTTCCCCGGCGCCGCCGGCGCGCACCGGCACCGGAAGCCCGGTCAAGCTCTCGTAATATCGTCCGAAAGCCGCATAGATATCCTTGGCCGCCCAGCCCTGTTCGCGGAGCAGGTTGACCAGGAAGTCGTCCGACGCGCCTTTGGCTTTTGCGGTCTCGATGAATGTGTTCAGCTTTTCAGACTTGCCTGCCGGCTCCATGGGTTCATTCTAGCGCCGGGATACGCGCGCCGCAGTCCCCGCGGCGTGCGCGCGCGTAATGGCGATTTGACTTCTACCGGCGCTCTTGAAAAAATAGGGGAAGCCACCCACAAGCGTGCGGATGTGGCGGAATTGGCAGACGCGCTAGATTCAGGTTCTAGTGGGGGCAACTCCGTGGAGGTTCAAGTCCTCTCATCCGCACCAATTCGCGCCACCGGTACTCACAGCCCCAAAGCAGCCATTGTCCAAGTCTCCGGTTCAGTGGTTCGGCGAGGGATTTGCCTTCCAGGTACTGCTCAGGCGCTCGCCTGCTACATGCAGGCATGTGGGCGAGGGCGTTTCTTACACCGGCACGCCGAGTGCGCGCATGGTTAGGGTGGGATGGCGTCATGGCAAAGCGTCGGGAGATGGACTTGTCGCCGGACAGGGTGATCGATGATCCCGGAGACGGAGCGCGCGTGGATTCTCCGTGGCATCGGAATCCCCATTTCTAGCGGGGGAAAGGGGGCCCGGTCCTGTTGTTTGTTCAATTACTCGCACCGCAGTGCCACCATCGGATCCACGCGCGCCGCACGCCGAGCGGGAAGGTAACTGGCGACCAGACTGACAGCGCCGAGCAGCACCAGCGTGGCCGCCAGCACCCAAGGGTCGAACGCCTTCACGCCCGGTATCCCTTTCTGCATGGCCAGGGTGCCCAGCAATGCCGCGGGGAAGCCGGCGGCGGCGCCTGCCAATACCGACGCCATGCCTTCTCGAACGACCAGGCCGGAGATCTGCTCTCCCCGCGCTCCCAGGGCCAGGCGAATCCCGATCTCCCGCGTCCGTTGCGACACCGAGTTACCTACCACGGCATAGAGCCCCATGGACGCAAGCGCAACTGCCAGCACGCCGAAGACGATCAGAAGTCCGGCCGCCATTCGCTGCCGCCAAAGGGAAGCCGCGATGTGTTCCTGCATGGTCTCGATGCCGAAGAGCGGCAGGCTCCGGTCGAGGGTGGCTACAGCTTGGCGCACGGCGCTCGACAACTGCGTGGGGCCAACGCCGCCGCGCACCACCAGAGTCGCCCTGCCGCTCGACTCCTGCGAAATCGGAAGGTAGAGCTGCAACGTGGCTTCCCCGGCCAGCGAACGCACGACCTCGTCTTTCACCACTCCGATGACGGTGACCGGCGGCCGCGCCGGCCCGCTAAACTCCGGCGCCACGATCCGCTCGCCGATGGGATCCTTTCCCGGCCAGAAGCGTGCCGCCAGTCTCTGGTTGACGATCGCCACGGGTAGCGAATCGGCCCGGTCCAGCGCGCTGAATTCGCGCCCTTGCAGCAGGGGGATGCCCAGCGTTTGAAAGAACCCGGGCGCAATCACGTCGTCATCCACGCGCAGGCCAGCTTCCCATTCGTTGCCCTGAAAATCCTTCAGGGGTGGTTCCTCTCCCGGATGAAAGATGGCACGGCGGCCAAAGAATTCTTCCGGCGGAATGGTTAACCCCAGACTGGCCGAAGTGACTCCGGGCAGCGCTCTCACACGCTCGAGAAGAGTCTCGTAGAAACTGAGCGCCTTTGCCCGCGAGTATCCTTGTATATCCAAGTCCACGGAGCCAAGCAGCACGTTTTCCGGCTGCGCTACAGGATTGGCGTCGAGCGCGCGGCGCATGGTTGCGATGCCGGTCCCCGCGCCGGCCAGCAATACCAGCGAGAGTGCGACCTGCGCTGCAATGAGGCCCCCGCGCAGGCGCGACCGCGCGTGGCCCGCACCCGGGGATCCCTCTTTGAGTGAGGTCGTCAGGTCCAC
>JBEKUO010000275.1:0-9118 GCA_049514955.1 Bryobacteraceae bacterium
AAGAACTTCGGCGGGCGGAGGTGGCCGCGTTGTTTGCCGGTGCCATCGCCGGCGACCAGCATGCCGGCCGAATCCAGCGCATCCTCGCCGTAGAGCCGCACCTGCGAAGCGCACATGCCCACTTCGGGACGGGACTCCATGGCCGACACCAGTGCCGCGAGCCATCCCGGATGCGCCACCGCGTCGTCATTCAAGGTCGCCAGGTAGGGGCCGCGCGACTGCCGGAAAGCTGCGTTGATGGCGGGGCCGAAGCCGATGTTGCTCTGCCGCTCGATGACGCGGATCCCCGGCCGCGCCGCGTCGATTCGGCGCACCAAGCCCTGGCCGCTATTGTCCACAATCATGACTTCGAAATCGCGCAGCGTCTGCTTCTCCAGCGCGGAGACGCATTCCCGCAGCCTCGCATCGGCGGCCAAAGTGGGAATCGCGACCGTTACGAGGATGTCGGGCAACCTTCGATTTTACGACAGGCGGGTGGCGCCGCGGCTGCCGGGAATCCCTAATAAAATCGTCCGCGAACAGCTCGTCAGGCGGAACCGCCCGCCCCACCACTGCAAGATACGAGAACGCGCTGGCCGGTTCAATACTCGTCGACCGCAGGCTCACGGCGAACTGGCGCGGCCCAAGTCAGGTTTGCGCGATAGGCGAGCGAGGCTCGCCTGCGCCGGCAGGAGTGCCCGCGCGACAGGCAGGAGTGCCTGCGCCACGTGCGGTCCCTAAAACGCGCCGGCCGACTTAATCCCCGCCGACCGCAGGCTCACGGCCATCTTTTCGAGCGCGATTTTGTGGATCTGCGACACGCGGCTTTCGTTCACTCCCAGGATTTCGCCGATTTCTTTCATGGTCATCTCATTTGTGTAATAAAGGAGCACGACTTTCTGGTAGCGTTCCGGCAGGCATTGCATCGCCACCGCCAGGACGGAGCGCAACTGGCGCCGCTCGCAGATGCGGTCGGGCTGCGTATCGGGCCCCGCCGGGAACTCCACCGGCGCATGATTGTCCGGGTCCGGCCGGAGGGAAGACGCCGATACCAGGCCCAGATTTTTCAATTCCATCGCCACCCGGCGCCAGCGATCGAGCCCCATCCCCAGGGTGTCGGCAATTTCCAACTCGGTGGGCGCGCGCCCCAGCCGGGCCGTCAAATCGTGAGTCACCGCATCCAGTTGCTTTTGCCGCTTGCGGAGATCGCGCGAAGCCCAGTCGAGTTGGCGCAGGCTATCCAGGATGGCGCCCTTGATGCGGTGCTTGGCATAGCTTTGGAAAACCACTTTCTTGTCGGGATTGTATTTCGACGCCGCGTCGAACAGCCCCAGCACCCCGGCGTGCACCAGGTCGTCCAGATCCACGTGTACCGGCAGGTTCTCATGCACGCGTACCGCGATGGCCTTCACCAGCGAGAGATTGTCGAGAACGATCTGGTCCCGCTCCACCTGCGCATTTCTCTCTTTACGCCTTGCTGTGCCGTTTACGCATCCCATCTTCCAGTTCTCCTTTTCGAATCGCCGGCATTTCGTCCGGCATTTCGGTAGAATGCAACGGCATTACCAGACCTGAATATCCATAAAAGGCCCTAGTTTCAGCGCTTCTTTTGTCTGGGACGAGAGTAGGGCGGTTCGATTCGGAACCCGTGTTTCAATGTGGAGTACCGAAATGAATTTGGCGTGCCGTGTCGCCGCGTCGCCGTGTCGCCGCGTCTTAACATCGACGCCTTCTGTCGATGTTGGCGCTCCACGCGCCTATCCGTGCGAAAATGGCCCCATGGCCGATTTCCGGTTCCGTCTCAATCCACGGGCCCGGGAACTGCCTAACTGTTCGGCGGTGCTCCACGGGCGCGGCGCCAAATACGACGTCCACGATTACCGCACTACGCTATCGCTGAAATCGGTGGTGCGCGGCGTGGCGCGCTATCACACGCCGCAGGGACACTACCTGCTGACCCCGGATGCGTTCCTGATCCTCAACGACGGCCAGCGTTACTCGCTCGAATTCGATGGCCGCACGTATACCGAAACGCTTTGCCCGTTCTTCCAGCCAGGGTTCCTGGACCAGGCGGCGGCTACCGCGGGCACGCGTCCCGAGCGCCAACTCGACGACCCCGATCCGGCCGCGCCCGCCCTCGATTTTTGCGAGCGGCTGTATCCGAAGACCGGCGCCGTGGCGCGCGCGCTGGCAGGCTTCGAAGCCGGATTTCGCGTTCCGCAGGGTTCCACGCCGTGGCTCGAAGACCGCATGTACGCGCTGGCGGAGGCGCTGGCCGGCCTCCGTCTACAGGTGCGCGGCGAAGCCGAATCTTTTCCCGGCTTGCGCGCCGGCACACGCATGGAGCTTTACCGCCGCCTCTATCGCGGCCGAGACTTTCTGCTATCCTGCTACGATCAGCCGCTCACTGTAGCAGCCGTGGCGCGCGTGGCCACGCTCTCGCCCTTCCATTTCCAGCGCATGTTCAAGCTGGCTTTCGCGCAAACTCCCATGCAGTTCCTGCAGGAGACGCGCCTTAAAGCCGCCCGCCGCCTGCTTGCACACACGGGCGACGACGTGACGGACATCTGCTTCGCGGTTGGGTTCGAAAGCCTGGGCTCCTTCAGTTGGCTGTTTCGCAAACGCTTCGGCGTTTCCCCGCGGGCCTTCCGCGCCCACGGCGAAAATCGCAGGATTGAAGAAGTAATCGACGGGGCCGTGGCGTAATCTGGCTGCATGACCTGGATGCCGGAAACAAACGAGCTTGCACCCGGCGTGACGGTGGAGCGGCGCGCCATATTCTGGGCGCCCCTGGCTCTCGCCGCCGCGGTGCTCCGTACCGCCCAACCGGCGCGGGCCGCGACCGTTTCCCCGCCGCTCGACTGGGACGATTTCATTCGGCTGTGTCCGGCCGACGCCGCCGAATTCGCCCGCGACGCGTCGGCCATAGGCCAGGATGCTTACCTGAACCGCATCGCCGCGTGGGCGGTGCGCCTCAAAACCGCGCCCGATACCAAGCTGGGAGCGTTCCCCGGCCTCGACCCCAAGGTCGAATTCGGCCCCAGCTTTCGCGGCGTGCCGTTCGCGGTCATCCAATGGCGCATGGCGCCGCGGGCGGTGCTGCCCGCGCACTGCCATCCGCAGGCCAGCGTGTGCACCGTGGGCATGGAAGGCGAGGCGCGCGTCCGCCATTTTGAGATTTCGGGTGAGGCGCCCGCTTTCGATTCGGGTGCGAGAACGCCATTCCTGATGCGCGAAACCCGCAGCCAGACCGTGGCGCCGCGGCGCATCAGCACGCTATCCGCGACTCGCGATAATATCCATTACTTCGAAGCGGGCGACGCCGGCGCGCGCGGACTCGACATCACCACGGCTTACGGCGGCGACGGCAGCTTTTCCTTCGTGGCGTTCCAGCCGGATAAGCCCAAAGACCCCAAAAAGCAGCTCTTCGAAGCCGTATGGACCGGCATGAAACTCTAAGGAGGCAGCATGGCAAATACGACGGATCTTTCTTCAGCCCAAATCGGCCAGGCTTCCATCAACGTGCACGATGTCGACAAGGCGGTGGCGTTTTACCGCGACACTTTGGGCATGCGATTCCTCTTCCAGGCGCCACCGAAAATGGCGTTCTTCGACTGCGGCGGCGTGCGGCTGATGCTGGCGGTCGCCGAGAAGCCGGAGTTCGATCACCCCAGCTCGGTCTTCTATTTCAAGGTGGGCGATATACAGGCGGTCGCGGAAACTCTCAAATCCCGCGGGGTACAGTTTGAGGCGCCGCCCCATTTGATCGCCGCGATGCCCACGCACGACCTGTGGATGGCTTTTTTCCGCGATGTAGATGGCAACCTGCTGGCATTGATGAGCGAAGTGCCGCGCGCGTGACGTTACCACCGCGCCCGACTACGGGATTGCCAGGCGGAAGCGCCTGCCCCACCACTGATTGCCGCGAGGCCTACGCACGACCTGTGGATGGCCTTTTTCCGCGATGTGGACGGCAACCTGCTGGCCTTGATGAGCGAAGTGCTGCGCGTGTGACGTTTCCACCGCGACCCAACCCTTCTGAGCTCGGGAAACCGCCAGTACTTTTTGTTGGAATTGTCAACATTGCTTAGTCCGCGTATTCAGGTGATAATGGTACTGAGCCCCACTCTTGCTGCTCTGGAGGTCGTGGGTATAGGCGTATTCCCCGGGTATCTCCTGGGGTTTGAGGAGGCCACTGCGTGAAGCGTGCCGGATCCGATGAGGCCCTGCGATGTTCGTTCTGCCACAAAAGCCAAGACGTAGTCGGGAAGCTCATCTCATCCCCCAGTGATTACCCCAGGGCGTACATCTGCGATGAATGCATCGCAGTTTGCAACTCGATTTTGGAAGACGACAAGGCCGACCAGCCTTCCGGCCCGTCGCACAAGATCCCCAAACCTCTGGAAGTAAAGGAACATCTGGACCAGTACGTCATCGGGCAGGAGGCCACCAAGAAGAAGCTGGCGGTGGCCGTCTACAACCATTGCAAGCGCATCCAGATGAACCGGATCAGGAACTCCGACGTGGAGCTTTCCAAGTCCAATATCCTGCTCATCGGCCCGACCGGAACTGGCAAAACGCTGATGGCGCAGACTTTGGCGCGCATTCTGGACGTACCTTTTGCCATCGTGGACGCCACTACCCTGACCGAAGCGGGCTACGTCGGCGAGGATGTCGAGAATATTATCCTGAAGCTTTTGCAAGCCGCGGATGGAGATGTCCAAAGGTGCCAGCAAGGCATCATATATATTGACGAGATCGACAAAATCTGCCGCAAGGACGAAAACCCGTCCATCACTCGCGACGTTTCGGGCGAGGGCGTGCAGCAGGCGCTTCTGAAAATCCTGGAAGGCACCATCGCCAATGTGCCCCCCCAGGGTGGGCGCAAGCATCCCCACCAGGAATTTACGCCTGTGGATACGACTAATATCCTGTTCATCTGCGGCGGCGCGTTCGTCGGGTTGGAAAAGGTAATTGGGCGGCGGGTAGGGAAGAAGTCCATGGGGTTCATGAGCGAAGAGGACAAAAACCCCAAGACCGTCGGGATCGCCGGGCATCGCGACATCAACCTGCTATCCCAGGTGCAGCCTCAGGATTTGATCAAGTTTGGTTTCATACCCGAGTTTATCGGGAGATTGCCGGTCAACGCAGTCCTCGAGGATCTGGACAAAGACTCGCTTGTGCAGATCCTGACCCGGCCCAAGAACGCCATTATCCGGCAGTATCAGAAGCTGTTTGAATTTGAAAGCGTGCGGCTTAGGTTCAGCGACGACGCCCTGGAGGCGATCGCGGAACTGGCCCTGGAGCGGAAAGTGGGGGCGCGCGGATTGCGCATGATCCTCGAAGACCTGATGTTGGATCTGATGTACTATCTTCCGTCCTATAAGAAGGTGCGCGAGTTCCTGGTCACCAAAGAGATGGTGCTTTCCCAGAAGATCAGCCTTACAATATTGGAAAAGGCCGGCTAAACCAGCCAGCGGGCGCCTGGGCGCCTGAACCTGCCCAACCGGCTCGCGAAGCCGGGCGCGAACTCTAGCGGGGAAAAATGCTTACTTTGAAGGAAAAATCGGACACAAAACGTTTGCCGATGATGCCCATTCGGGACGTGGTGATCTTCCCGTACATGATGACCCCATTCGTCGTCGGACGGGAATCCAGCGTGCGCGCTCTCGAGGAAGCCATGGCCGGAGAGAAGAAGATCTTCCTGGCTACCCAGCACGATGCTTCCATCGACGAGCCCAAGCCCAACGAGATTTACAACGTCGGCACGGTGGTCAACATCGTCCAGAGCCTCAAGCTGCCGGATGGCAATATCAAGGTGCTCGTCGAAGGTGTCGAGCGCGCCAAGGTAGTCTCCGTCACCGACGACGAAGGCTTCTTCCGCGCGGTGGTCCGCACTTTCAACTTCAAGGTGGAGACCGGTCCGCAACTGGACGCGCTCACCGGCCGCGTGACCTCGTTGTTCGAGCAGTACGTCAAGCTGAGCCAGAATTTGAACTACGAGACCATGATCGCCGCCATACGGGTGGACGACGCCGGCAAATTGGCGGACACCGTGGGCGCGAACCTGCAGCTCACCATCGAGGAAAAGCAGGAACTGCTCGAGATTTTCGATCCTATCGACCGGCTCACCCGCGTGGCCGAGATGCTGGACATCGAAATCGAGAAACTCAACGTGGACCGCACCATCCAGGGCCGCGTAAAGCGTCAGATGGAGAAGGCCCAAAAAGAGTATTACCTCAACGAGAAGATCAAGGCCATCCAGAAGGAACTCGGCCGCGGCGAAAAGAACGAGATCGACGAGCTGAAAAAGCGCATCGAGATGGCCGGCATGACCAAGGACGCTCTCGACAAGGCCATGGCCGAGTTGAAGCGGCTGGAGAACATGCCGCCCATGTCCGCCGAGTCCACCGTGTCGCGCAACTACCTCGACTGGCTGCTGGCCGTACCGTGGAAAAAGCGCTCCAAGGAAATCCGCGACCTGAACTTCGCCGAGAAAGTTCTGGAATCGGACCACTACGGGTTGGAGAAGATCAAGGAGCGCATCCTGGAGTTCCTGGCGGTGCGGCGCCTGGTGAAGAATCCAAAAGGCTCGATCCTTTGCTTCGTCGGCCCTCCGGGCGTGGGCAAGACTTCACTTGGTATGTCCATCGCCAAGGCCACCGGCCGTAAGTTCGTGCGCATGTCTCTGGGCGGTGTGCGGGATGAGGCCGAAATCCGCGGCCACCGGCGCACCTATATCGGCGCGCTGCCCGGCCAGATCATCCAGATGATGAAGAAGGCCGGCACCCGGAATCCCGTGTTCATGCTGGACGAAGTCGAAAAAATGTCCATGGATTTCCGCGGCGACCCGTCGGCGGCCCTGCTCGAAGTGCTGGATCCCGAACAGAACTTTATGTTCGTGGACCACTATCTGGATGTGGAGTACGATCTGAGCCAGGTTTTCTTCATCGCCACGGCCAACGTGCTGCACACCGTTCCGCCCGCCTTGCAGGATCGCATGGAAGTGATCCGCCTGTCGGGCTACACCGAATTCGAGAAGCTGGAGATCGCCAAGCGATTTCTGGTCCGCAAGCAGATGGAACAGACCGGGTTGACCAACGACCAGATCGAGTTTACGGACAGCGGGCTGACCGGGCTGGTGCAGGACTATACGCGCGAAGCCGGAGTGCGCAACCTGGAGCGCGAGATCGGCAATGTCTGCCGCAAAATGGCTCGCAAAGTAGTGAACGCGCAGAGCTCCAAGGACAAGAAAACGGATGGAAAGTCTGTAATCACAGCCGCTAGCCTGCCGGATTTGCTCGGGCCGCAGCGGTTCCGAGACCTGCAAACGGAAAAGAAGAACGAGATCGGCGCGGCGGTCGGCCTGGCCTGGACCGAGGTCGGCGGCCAGATTCTGACTACCGAAGCCACCCTCATGGAAGGCAAGGGCAAACTGACCATCACCGGCAAACTGGGCGATGTCATGCAAGAGTCCGCACAGGCCGCCATGAGCTACATCCGGTCGCGGGCTTTGCACTTCGGGCTTCCGCGGGACTTCTATCGTAACCTGGATGTACACGTCCATATCCCCGAGGGCGCCATCCCCAAGGATGGGCCGTCGGCGGGCATCACTCTGGCAACCACCATCTGCAGCGCGCTTACCAGAATTCCAGTCCGCGGCGACATCGCCATGACCGGTGAGATCACGCTCCGTGGTAAGGTGCTAGGTATCGGCGGATTGAAGGAAAAGCTGCTGGCGGCACACCGCCACGGGATTAACGAAGCCATCGTGCCGATGGATAATAAGAAGGACCTGCCGGACATCCCGGAAAATATCCGCAACGAAATGAAGCTGCATTTCGTCGAGTCGATGGACGAGGTTCTCAAGATCGCACTGGAGCGGGAGATTGTGGCGCTGCCCATGCCGGCGAACACCCCCGGAGTGGAGATCGCCGCCCAGCCGGAAGAAATTGTCGCGCACTAGCGGGTTAGTGAAGAAGCTGTTGACAGACGAAAGCGTCTGTCCCACCCCGCCCCTGGAAGCTTTGTAAGCAAGTGGGGCAGGCGCTTTCGCCTGCCAACCTTATTGTTGGTCACTGAAAGCATTTTTGTAACATCTTCGGCCAGGCCGGACCAGTTCCCCCCTGACGGCTTGCCCGAGATCGCTTTTTTGGGGAGAAGTAATGTAGGAAAGTCCAGCCTGATCAACACCCTGGTAGGCCGGAAAGGGCTGGCTTTCACAAGTAGCACGCCGGGTCGCACGCAAACGATCAACTTTTACCGCATCAACGGCTCGCTGTATTTTGTCGATCTTCCGGGTTATGGTTATGCCCGGGCTCCCCAAGAGCTGGCCGCACAATGGCGGGATCTGGCGGAGAACTACTTGTTGACGAGAAAGACGTTAGATCTTTCCTTCCTGATCCTCGACGCCCGCCGGGGCTGGATGGATTCGGATTTGCAACTCAAGCAATGGCTCGAGTTTCACAACCGGCGATACCAGGTGATCGCCACGAAGACAGATAAGTTGAAAAATCAATCGGAACAAGAGCGCGGTTTGGCGCGGATTCGCAAGGAATACGCAGAACCGTTGCTATTCTCGGCCTCCACGGGCCGGGGAGTGAGGGAAACTTGGCAAGTGATATCGAAAGCACTCCAGAGGGGTTAAACCCAACCCCGCCACAAGAAAAACAGGACACACCGGTCGAGCGCCCGCCCGAGCGGTCTGCCCGCGAAAATGGGCCTGCCCGCGAGTCCTCCGGACCGGTCCGCGACCAATCCACACCACGCGACGGCGCTCTCGAGCCGGCTCCGGCGGCCCAGCAACCACCGCCACAGCACGGCGGCCGCCGTCACAACAAACCCCCTGCTCAGGCCAAGAACGGCTCTCCCACGCTCGACTTGGTGGAGCTCAAGGATATGAGCATCCAAAGGCTCAACCAGGTGGCCAAGGATATGAACGTGGCCGGCGCCGCCGGACTGCGCAAGCAGGAGTTGATCTTCAAGATCCTGCAAACCCAAGCGGAGAAGAGCGGCCTGATCTTCTCCGAGGGCGTGCTCGAATGCCTGCCGGACGGTTTCGGCTTCCTGCGCGCGCCCGAATACAACTATCTGCCCGGACCGGACGACGTGTATGTGTCGCCCTCCCAGATTCGCCGCT
>JBEKUO010000276.1:0-9095 GCA_049514955.1 Bryobacteraceae bacterium
CCGTACCCGCCATCGCGAAGGCGCTCCATGTTGTCCCGCTTAGCATGAAGGCGGTGCTATCCAGCTACACCTTGAGCCTGGCCGTCTTCATTCCGATCAGCGGCTGGATGGCGGATCGATTTGGAACGCGCCGGGTGTTCGCGTCCGCGATAGGCCTCTTCACATTGGGGTCGTTTCTCTGCGGTATATCGAGCAACATTCATTTGTTGGTGGCGTGCCGCGTACTGCAAGGCTGCGGAGGAGCCATGATGGTGCCGGTGGGGCGGCTCACCATGGTACGGACGTTCGCTAAATCCGAACTGGTCCGCGCCATGAGCTTCGTCGCCATTCCAGGTCTGATTGGCCCAATGCTCGGACCGATTGCCGGCGGCCTGATCGTCGGATATTTCCATTGGAGAGTCATCTTTTTCGTGAACCTTCCGATCGGCCTCATAGGCTTGTGTTTGGTCTATCTGCATCTGCCGGACTACCGCGAAAAGTCCGATCCTCTCGATGTTGTGGGCCTCGTCCTCTTTGGCTCCGGCATCGCGCTGCTGTCGTATGTGCTGGAGGTATTCGGCGAACATACGCTGAGCGTGCGCGAAATCCTTGGGCTACTGGCGATTTCGATCCTGCTGCTCGCAGCCTATGGATTGCATGCGACGAGGAGCGCGTTTCCATTGCTGCGCCTGAGCCTGTTTCGTATTCGCACATTCCGCGCGGCAGTAAGCGGCAGTTTTTTCACACGCCTGGGCATCGGCGGAATCCCATTCATACTGCCGCTGCTCTACCAGGTTGGCCTGGGGTTCACTCCGATACAATCCGGATTGCTGATGACGCCGCAAGCGATCGCCGCCATGAGCCTGAAGCCTGCCATGCCGGCGATTCTGGCCCGCTTTGGCTACCGTGCCGTTTTGGTTTCGAACACGGCGATCCTCGGCCTGCTCATTGCCCTTTTCGCCACTATCGGGGTGGGCACGCCGGTCTGGCTTATGGTAGCGCTGGCGTTCTGCTTCGGGTTCTTCAGCTCCCTGCAATATACAAGCATGAACACGCTCGTCTATGCCGACGTCACCGAGGAGCAAGCCAGCAGCGCAAGTTCCATCGCCAGCACCATGCAGCAGATGTCGATCAGTTTCGGCGTCGCGACGGCATCGCTGGCCGCCGCGTTCTTCATTCCCGATCGCTTTCATTCGAGCGCGACGGAAATGATTCGCGGAATCCACCGGGCTTTCTTCGTGCTGGGCGGATTAACCATCTTGTCGACCATCGTTTTTCGCAAATTGAAAAGCACCGATGGCGACACAGTGAGCCGGCATAAGGTTCTCCAGCACGGCGTGTGAGGAAGGAAGCAATCCACAGACCGCATTTGGCTGGCCCACGCCATGAGGGCCTGAGGCCTACCCCAGCCGGGGTTGGCAAGTGAAAGCGCCTGCCCCCTATGTAGTGGGCGGTTGGTAGAGGCTGGGCATCCGCCAGATGCGGTAGGTCTTGGGGGCCTGGATGTTTAGGACTTGCGTGCCAGTCGTCGTGCCGGGCGTAGGGTAGATTTCGATAGGGTAGCTGACGAGGTTGGACGAGTTGCGAAGCGGCACGTCTGCCCCCAGGAAGGAGTAGTTGCCGTCGGACAGCAGTTGGGCGCTTCCATCCCCTTGCGACTGGACTTCCAGATCCACACTCAGCACCGGTGTAACCGTCATGCTGCTCTCATCGACGGTAAGGGACATACCGCGACTGTTGCCGCTGCCCACACCCTGGATACATCCGGTTGAGGCGCCCGGCTCGGAATACCGCGTATTGCCGTTGTCGAATACTGTCAGGGGCCCGGCGCCGTTGTTTTCCATGCCGACATCGTGCTGATGCGAGAACCACGGCCAAGTCCCGTTACCGTTGAAGGTGAAGTCTCCGCACGGACCCATGCGCCACAGGATATTCCCCGTACCCAAGCCGCCGCTTTGGACGCCATTGTTGTAATCGATCTTCATGACCCAGTCCTGATTGCGCGAGGAGAAGACGATATCTCCCGACTGCGGCCAGTAATAGAGGCTGTTGGCGTGCAACCAGTCCGTCGCCACAGGCGAAATGCCGGAGGATAACAGGAATAGCTGCGGGCAGCCGGTGAATAGAGGAGCAGTGCAGGTTTCCCCTAAGACGGCCGGCCGGTTGATATCGAGTTGCGGCGCGCCGCTGTCGTGCTGGAACGTGTCGAAATACCAGACCACCTGCCAGTTGCTGTTCAGGACGATAATCATATCGCCGACGACGTCGACCGGAAGACCTGTGGTGTCGCCCTGCGTTCCAGGGGGGAAGATTTTTTCAACGGCAACTAGAACCGCGGTATCGCCATTTGGCAGAGTCTGGATGGCATCATGATGAAAAATGTCGATGCAGGCCGACCCAACCGGCGCTGGACTCGCGATTGTGTTGCACGCCTGAGCGTCGGTTGCTCCCATGGCGAGCAGTTGCTGCTCGAGCACGCCTATGTTGGTCTGCTTGACGATGTTGCCTGCCAAATCAATCTGTTCCAGGAGTTGGAATTCAGTCGTGTCTGGATTCCAGGCGGGACCGCTTTGCAGGGTGAGCATGGTTCCATTCTGCAGGGGACGCGTGAGAAAAATGCTCTGGCCCGGGTTGTAATACCATATAATGTTTCCCGACAAGTCAGTCGCCACGACAGGGTAAGCCCTCAACACAGTCGGCAGCACATTCTGAAGCATCACCCAGTCGGCAGTGTCAGTCTGTGCACCGGCCGGAATATTCACCGTATAACTCGGAAAAGGAATAGTTCTCGGCAGAGCCCCGGTCGTGAATCTCACGGGGGTGCCGCTCGTGACGGTGCCTCCGGTATCTGTCTGAGAAACCATCTTGTACGCCGTACTGGGGTACATGCCGGCGATTTCGAACGTCATGGTAGCGGGGGGATGGCACTGTACAAAATTGGTTGTAACCGCAGGCGCGCTCTGGGATACGGGTTGAAAGCGGACCGCCATGGTGCTGCCGGTAGCGCAGGAAGGCGCGCTGAACAAGGCCACCAGCGGATTGGCGGTCGCAACGACCACGGGCGTGCTGCCAGTCACTAGGGGATTAACCTGATACAAGACGGTTTTCGAGGTTGTCTCACCCGAGGTAAAATCCTTGATGACGGCCTGGATCCGATATGCGCCTTCGATACCGGTCGGCACCCAGACGAATGCCTGTGAAGTCCAAGTGCCGGATTGGAGCGTGCCCATGTTGAAGTCCCGCGCCATGGCATAAGACCCGCTAGAGAGGGCCACGTTAAACTGGAAAGTCAGCGGACCGGGATTCGAGTCTGTCGCGGTTACCGTCCAGGTGACTGGGGTGCCGAGGACTTGCGGCGATTTAATCGATGGCGTAACAGATGTAATCTGGACCGTGGCATATGCCGGGGCGCATAGCACGGCCATGAGTGCGATGAAATACGGGCGGTTTTCTAGCATTTTCATGGAGATTGACCCTCCTCCGTTGGTACCAAGAATACACGTGCGGCGGCGGGGGTGTCAAGAATGCAGTCAAGGCGAGTGGCTCAATACGGGCTGTGAAGGTGGTACTGCTGTAACATTGTGACTTTAGATGCCCGGATTAGCATGTCTACGCCCCAATACTTCAGGAGGATGCTGCCATAGCTCGCGAGCCCGTGCCCGTTATACCTTTACGCCCTCCTATGGGCCGCCCAGTACTTATTCCCAGCGCAGCGCCCGTACGGGATCGATCATAGTCGCACGGCGGGCGGGAACATAGCCGGATAGGACTGCCACTGCCACGATACACAGTGCGGCGACAGCCATGGTCAGGAGATCGGTCGGTTGGATGCCGAAGAGTTGGGCTTGGATCAAGCGTGTGGCAGCCCAGGCGGCGCTGAGGCCGACGGCGACGCCGATTAACGCCAGCGTAAGGACTTCGCGCATCACCATCCAGACGACCAGTCCGCTATCCGCGCCGAGGGCCATGCGGATGCCGATCTCCCTGGTGCGCCGCGCCACCATGAACGCTATTACGCCGTAAAGGCCGAGCGCGGCGAGCAGCGTGGCCAGCGAGCCGAAAACGCTGGAGAGGGTAGCCAGCATACGCTGCACGAAAAGCGAGATTTCGACTTGATCGTCCAGTGAGCGCAAGTCGTACATGGGAACGCCCGGATCGACTTCGCGCACCACCTGGCGCATGGTATTGAAGATGCCGGTGGGGTCGCCGTGCGCGCGCACGTACACCGTCATACCGGTCACGAAGTTCGATTGCGTGTAGGGGATATATAGCTCGTCGGGAACCTCGTCCTGCATGCTCTCATACCTGGTGTCGCCGGCCACGCCGACGATCTCGACATCCATCTTGGTCCCCGGATCGATCCCCATGCCCAGATGGCGGCCGAGTGGGTTGGCGCCGCCAAAGTAGCGGCTTGCGAACTTCTGGTTGACGATGCCGACCTTGGGCGCTCCCTTCGCGTCTTTGATGGTGAAATCGCGTCCCAACAGAATCGGAATCTTAAGCGTGGCAAGGAAATCCGGTGAGCAGTATTGCATGTGCGGGTCGGGCGGATCGCCTTGTTTGGGCGTGTAGCCTTCGATGGTGATCCAGTTGTCCCATTCGTTGTCCTGGAGCACCGGGACGACAGCCACAGCGCTGGACTCGACGCCCGGGACGGTTTTCAGACGATCCGTCAGGCGGCGGTAATAGTCCACGGTCCAGGGAACATCGTAACGGCTCAGGGTTGGTTCGACGCCGAACGAGAGCAGGTTTTTGACCTCGAAGCCGGGGTTCAAACCTTTCAGGTGTTGCAGGCTCTGGAGGAACAGTCCGGCGCCGATCATCAGCAGCAGCGACAGCGCCACCTGGCACACTACCAGGCTTTTACGGAGCGCCACGGAACTGCCCGGCAGCACGGCGGCGGCCTGATCCTTGAGGGTGTTGGCAAGCTGCGGGCGCGTGGATTGCAGGGCAGGGACGAGTCCGAAGATCACTCCCGCCAGCACGGAGACCAGCGAACTGAACCCGAGGACGGCGAAATCGGGAGTGCTGGAAAGCGAGAGCGGGGTTCCGCCGGAGGGCAGAAAGCCGATCAGTGCCCGATCGATAAGCACGGCCAGACCCACGCCGAGCGCACCTCCGGCCGCGGAGAGCACCAGGCTTTCGACCAGCAACTGGCGCACGAGGCGGCCGCGGCTGGCGCCCAGCGCGAGGCGCACGGCGATCTCTTTCTGGCGGGCGGAGGCGCGCGCGATCAGCAGGTTCGCGAGGTTCGAACAGGCGATGAGGAGCACCAGGGCTACGATGGCCATCAGCGCCAGTAGCGGCTTGGCGTAGGTATCGCGCAGGTTGGATCGGCCTTTCGAGCCGGGCATGACCTGCATCCACATCTTCAGAAATTCTCGTTTCACGAAAGGCGAGGCTTTGGCAAACGGCTGCTGCTGCACCTCCATTTCCAGGATCTGATGGAACAACGGCTGCAAACCGGCCTGGGCTTTTTCGATAGTGATGCCGGGCTTCAGGCGGCCGAAAACCTCCACCCAACGGAAACGGCGGTCGTTGAGCCGGCTGAAGTATGTGCGCGGCAGAATATCATCCATAGTGACGGGGACGCGGATCTGTGGCGCATAACCCGGCTCGACCCCGTCGAAGCCTGCCTGGCTCACGCCAATGATGGTGAGCGGATAACCGTTGACGATGATTTTCTTGCCGACGATATTCAGGTCGCCGCCAAATCGTGCTCTCCAATATCCGTGGCTGAGGACTGCGAGCGGATGGCCGCCTTGGTAGAGGTCGTCGGAAGCGTTGAAAACCCGGCCGATGGCGGCGCCGATTCCGAGGACCGGGAAGTAGTTTCCGGAGACCACTTCGCCCGCCACCAGTTCGGTTCGGCCCTCAAACGTAAGGCTCATGGTGGTGCCGTGACTGCAGAACATGCCGCTGAAGACTTGGTTCTTGCCGCGTATGTCCTGATACATCGGATAGGAGAGCTTGTCGCGGCCATTGTTGCCGCCGTAGTGACGGCCCCGGCCGGCCAGCATCACCAGTTGTTCGGGATTCTTCACCGGCAGCGGTTGCAGGATTAGCTGATGGATCAACGTGAAGATGGCGGTATTGGCGCCGATCCCCAGAGCCAGGGACAACACGGCCACAGCGCTGAATAGAGGCGATTTCCGGAGAGTCCGGAATGCGTAACGGAGATCTTGCGGGAGAGCTGCCATCGAACGTTATACTGTGGGGGGCGAAAAAGGTTACCAAATACACTCCCTCACGGTCGTGGCCCCGATCGGAGCGTCGTAGAATGGCAGCATATGCCACGTCGCATGACTCCGCTCTTTCTGCTAGCCGCCGCGCTGGCGGTCTCCGCTGAACTGACCTACCAGAAGCCGCCGCGGGAAATATTGGATGTGCTGAATGCTCCTCCGTCTCCGCTGATCTCCGTGAACCCATCGCGGGATTACGCCATTCTGATGCAGCCGGTGCGGTATCCGCCGATCGCCGAAGTCGCGCAGCCGATGCTGCGTCTGGCGGGCCTGCGCATCGACATCAATACGAACGGACCGCATCTGCCGCCTTACAGCGTTTCTTACGCGATCAAGCGGCTCGCGGATGCTTCCGATATTCGTGTGTCGGTGCCTGCCAATGCAAAGCTGGGCGCGCCAGTATGGAGCCCCGATGGCAAGCAGTTCGCCTTCACGGACACCGCCGCCCACGGCATCGACCTGTGGATCGGGACCACCGCCAGCGGCCAGACGCGGCGCATCGCCGGCGTGCGCCTGAATGCGGCGATCAGTCAACCCATCGCGTGGCTTTCCGACAGCCGCACGCTGGTGCTGCGCCTGGTTCCCGAACACCGCGGCCCACCGCCGGCCGAATCCATGGTGCCCACCGGTCCGCACGTGCAGGAGAGTTCCGGCCGGTCTGGTCCGGTGGTTACGTATGAAGACATGCTGAGCACTCCGCATGACGAAGATCTGTTCGATTACTACTGCACGGAGCAACTCGCGTACCTGGATAGCACCAACGGGAAGGTGACACCGTCGGGCACACCCGGCATCTTCGAAACGGTGACGCCTTCGCCCGATGGCCGGCATCTGTTGGTCGCGCGCGTCCACAAGCCCTATTCGTACCTGCATCCTGTTTTCCGCTTCCCGGAGGTGGTGGAAGTGTGGGACCGCGCCGGGCAGAAGGTGTACGAGCTGGCCGATCTGCCGCTTGCCGACCGCATTCCGACGGAAGGTGTGCGCACCGGCCCGCGCGCGTATGAGTGGCGCGCCGATGAGCCGGCAACGCTGCTGTGGGTGGAGGCGCTGGATGGAGGCAACCCTAAGGAGAAAGCGCCGCATCGCGATCGCATTCTGACACTGGCCGCCCCGTTCCAGGCGCAGCCTCGCGAGATCTTCGAAACGGTCGAGCGCTTTCGGGATGTGCAGGCGCTGGCGAAGGACGCCAAGGCGCTGGTCACCGATTACGAGCGCGACAAGCGTTGGGCGCGCACCATCGAGATCGACTTGAACAAGCCCAATGCAGAAGGCCGCCTGATCTTCAGCCGCAATGTGCAGGACCGGTATCATGACCCCGGCCGTCCCGTGATGGAACGCCTGCCCAACGGCCGCGAAGTAATCCTGCAGAACGGCGACGATATCTACCTGACGGCGGAAGGCGCCAGCCCGTCCGGCGAACATCCGTTTCTGGACCGATACAATCTCGCCACGCAAAAATCTGAGCGCGTGTTTCAGTCCGCGAGGGGCGGCTATGAAACCGTGGTGGCCGTTCTGAACGACAGCGGCACGCGCCTGCTGACGCGGCGCGAAAGCGCCACGGAGCCTCCCAACTATTACATTCGTGCGGGCGAAACTCCTACCCCGCTCACGAAGATCGCGGATCCCACTCCGCAGGTGCGCGGCATACGGAAACAGATCGTGACTTACAGCCGGGAGGATGGCGTGCCCCTGTCTTTCACACTCTATCTGCCGCCGGATTACAGGGAAGGCACGCGCTTGCCCGCGCTCCTCTGGGCGTATCCGCTCGAATACAACGATGCGAACACGGCCGGTCAGGTCAGCGGATCGGCGGATCGCTTCACTATTTTTGGCGGCCCGAATCTGCACCTGCTTTTCCTGCTGCACGGGTACGCGATTCTGGACAATGCGGCTATGCCGGTGATCGGCGATCCAGAAACCGTGAACAACACGTATGTCCAACAGATCGTCATGGACGCCAAAGCGGCTATAGACAAAGCGGTCGAGATGGGCGTTATCGACCGCGACCGCGTCGGCGTGGGAGGACATAGCTACGGCGCGTTCATGACCGCCAATTTACTGGCGCACTCGGATTTGTTTCATGCCGGCGCGGCGGAAAGCGGCGCCTACAATCGCACGCTCACGCCTTTCGGGTTTCAAACCGAACGCCGCACGTATTGGGAAGCGCAAGACGTCTATCTGCGGATGTCGCCGTTCATGATCGCCGACAAAATCAAGACACCGTTGCTGCTTATTCACGGAGAGGCGGACAACAACACGGGCACCTTCCCGATACAATCCGAGCGTCTGTATCAGGCGATTCGCGGCAACGGCGGAACGGTGCGCCTGGTGATGCTGCCGCTGGAGTCGCATGGCTACGGCGGCCGCGAATCCGTTGAACACGTGTTGTGGGAGGAGTTGCAGTGGTTCGATCGGTATTTGAAAAAGCCGTAAGGGCGCACCGCCCGGCATTCGAGACCGCGGGTGCTTAACCATTTTGGGTATTTGAGAGGTGTCCGGCTCCCTGACGGTCGCGGCTCCGAAACAGTCAGGTTAATCGGGGGGGGCAGGCGAAAGCGCCTGCCCCACCCGATTGCCGCCGTGCGCCTGAATCGATTATGATGCAGATGGTTGCTCCGAGGAGGGTCCATGAATAAGATGTGGCGGATGGTTCTGTCGGTCATAGGCGCCGCGGGTGTCTGCGTGGCCGGGGAAGCTGGCGCCCCACCGGCAACGTACGCGAAAGACGTCGCGCCCATCATGTTCCGGCGTTGCGCGGAGTGCCATCGTCCCGGAGAGGCCGCCCCCATGTCGCTGCTCAGCTACAAAGAGGTGCGCCCATGGGCCAAAGCCATCCGCGAGAAGGTGCTGGAGCATAGCATGCCGCCCTGGCTG
>JBEKUO010000277.1:0-9048 GCA_049514955.1 Bryobacteraceae bacterium
GAACACCATTGGGCACTGCGCCGGAGTTGTGGTGTTCGGCATGCTGCTGTATTTCCTGCTGGTGAACCGGCGGGCGAGGGAAGGAAGCAGCAGCCTGCCCGTGTTGGCGGCAGCCCTCGCGATGTTGTGGAACTCCGGGTCGCTCATCGCGCTGGCTGCCGGTCCGGCTGGCGGCACGTGGGCGGACGTGATCGTGGCCGCGAGCTTTTCCGTCCTAAGCCTGCTGCCGGCGGTGTTGCTGCACATCTCGCTGGAGTCGCGTCACCGCGCGCTGTGGGGCGCCGGCTATGTGCTCAGCGCCGTGGCGATCGCGCTGCATTGGGGCGATTTGCTGACGCGGGCGGCGCGTTTGCATTATGCCGCGCTGCTGCTGGTGGTGCTGGGCTTCGGCGGGCTGACGATAATTTCGGTATTCGTCGAATTGCGCCAGCGGAATCGCGCCGCAGGCTCCCGGCTGGCAGGCGCCATGGGGCTGTTTCTGTTTGCGATTTCGTTCGCCCACTTCGGCGCGGAGCCCGCGCGGCCTACGTGGATGATGGAGATCGTGCTGCATCACGCCGGTCTGCCACTGGCGCTGCTGGTGCTGTTGCAGGATTATCGCTTTCTGCTGCTGGATGCCTTCCTCAGGTTCATCGTCAACGCGACGATAGGCGCGGCTGCGGTCCTGGCATCCATTGGAGTGTTGCGATCCCCACGGCTACGCGAGCAGTTGGCACACCCCTTCGAAGCCGGACTGCTCTTTGTATCCGCCGGCCTGCTGCTAACGCTGTTCGTTTATCTGCGTAACCAGATCCAAAGCCTTCTTACGCGCGCCATCTTTCTGCGCTCCAATGTGGATGAGCCGCTCAGCGAACTCCACGCCCTGGCGCGCGCGGCGGACAGCGAGGCGGAGTACCTGCGCGGCAGCGCGGAAATCATGGCGCGCTTCCTGCACACATCCCGTTGCGATGTCGCCGCGCAAGATCCGCGTCGCGGCGCTCCGCTGACGGCCCCCACCACGGTCGTCGATTCGGCAAACTGGACCGTGCCTGCGTGGGTGTACGGCGTCGTGCCGATCCGGTTCGCGCGCGGCGATGCGGCTTACTTGCTGCTCGGCGCGCGGGAGGGTGGGCGGCGCTATCTGAGCGAAGACCTGGGAGTCCTGGCGCGGCTGGGCGCCGCGGTCGCCGAGCACATCGAGCAGCTTCGCAGTGTCCAAATGCAGAACCTGGTTTCGCAGGCCGAGCTAAAGGCCCTCCAGGCACAAATCAATCCTCACTTCCTCTTCAATTCACTCAACACGCTGTACGGCACGATCGATCGCACGAATGTGAAGGCGCGGCGGCTGGTGCTGGATCTTTCCGACGTGTTCCGGCATCTTCTACGGGCGGAGCGCACGTTTATCGACGTGGAAGAGGAAGTGCGGATCGTCCGGGCGTACCTGGAAATCGAGGAGCTGCGGCTGGGCCCGAAACTGCGCACGGAAGTGGATATCGATCCCGCCGCGATGCGCGTCCTCATTCCGCTGCTTTCCATTCAGCCGCTGGTGGAGAATGCGGTCAAGCACGGCGTGGCGTCCAGAATGGGAGCGGGTTTCGTACGGCTACGGGTCAAGGCTGGTTTGGAAACCTTGGCGGTGGAGGTTTCCAACTCGGGCGAGTGTGATATGCGCGCGCTGGCCGAGTCGGCCGGCATCGGCCTCGCCAACGTCCGCCGGCGTTTGGCGCTATGCTATGGTCCGGATGCGCGGCTGGATGCTAAGGCAGCGGAGGGAATGACCACGGTAGGATTCGTGCTGCCGGCCAAGCCGGTTCCCGCCATCGCGGCGGCCGTCTAAAGGGAATCGGCTCCACGATGCCATTGAGGACTTTGATCGTCGATGACGAGCCAGTCGCCCGCCAGGTGCTGCGGGAGGAGCTGGAATCGCTCAGCGGAGTCGAGGTGATTGGCGAGGCAGACAATGGTCCGGCGGCGCTGGAGCAGATCGCCGAGCACCGGCCTGATCTTGTCCTGCTGGACCTGCAGATGCCCGAGATGGGCGGGTTGGAAGTAGCGCGAAACATCCGGCGTGGGACGCACCTGCCGGTGATTGTCATTGTGACTGCCTACGACAAATACGCGCTCGAGGCATTCGAGGCGGGGGCCATCGATTACCTGCTCAAGCCCGTCGGCCAGGAGCGATTGGCGGCAGCCGTCGAGCGGGCGCGGCGTGTCAGCGGCCGGGAGGCGGTGGAAAGGCTGGCGCAACTTCAGGAGGTCGCGGAACCTACGTCCGGTCCGCGGCCCCGGAAGATCGTGGGCAAGGTTGGCGAAGAGTATTTCCTTTTGGCCGCCGGCGAAATCTGCGCGTTCCAGGCGGATGGCGACCTCGTTTGGATCGTTACCGCCAAGCGCAGGTACCTGGCGACGCAGACGCTCAAGTCTCTGGAGCAGCGCCTCAAAGACACGCCGTTCCGGCGCATTCACAGGAACGCGCTGGTCAACGTCGATCACGTGCGTAAGATGAGCGCGCTGAGCAGCCAGCGCTGGTTGATCACGTTGAGCAACGGTCAGGAGTTCATTGCCAGCAAGAGGCAAGCCCGCGTTGTGCGGGAGCTTCTGAGCTGATGAGCTGTGCGATCATGAGCTTTGAGCCCTCTCCTGGTTGCGTTGCTGGCCCTAGATATGGGCGGTGCTGCGCGGGACTTGGCCCGCAATGTGGCGGCCGCCGTGGCGCACGACGCCATGGTTCTGACCGTACGCAACCTCTCCACGCTCAGCGCCGGCGAAGTCGCGGAAATTCGGCGTGCGTTCGAGCCGGAGTTGCGGACTGGCGGCGCCACTGAAGTTCGGCTTACGATTTCCGAGAACCTGACGCAGTTTCTGCTGGTGGCCGAAATCCGTCGCGGGCGCGAGCGCGAGGTGCTGCTGGAATCTTGGCCGCGCACGCCTTCGCCTGCGCCGGCCGGCCCAAAGGGGACTACGGCGGAAGTCAGGCTCGTCAAAAGGCTGCTGTGGGAGCAGGCGCAACCGATCCTGGATGTGGCCGTGGTCGACGATGGGATTATGGTTCTCGACGGTGGGAGGGTCCTGCTGGCGCGCGGAGCGGACCAGCAATCCGTGTCCATTCCAGCGCTGCATCCATGGCCGCGAGATATGCGCGGACGCCTGGCGGTGAACCCTCCGACATACACGGCCTGGCTACCGGGAGCCGTCTGCAGGGGCAGCCTGACGGCGCCGCTTTCGATCGATTGCAGAGAGTCGCAGGAGCCCTGGCCGCTGGCGCCGGGCGCCCAAGCGGCGCTCACGCCGGTTCGCAACTACTTCGAAGGCCGCGTGGAAATCGCTGCGTGGGGTGCGCGCGAAGTGCCGGCGTTTTATGCGGCCGCGCCTATGGGCGATGCCTGGATCTTCGCCGGCGTCGAGGGCCGCGCGCACATCTACACGCGGGCTTGGGAGCCGGCCGGCAGCATCGAGCAGTGGGGCAGTGACGTGGCCGGAGTGGAAACGCCTTGCGGCTCGCGCATCTTGGCTACGCGCCCGGCCAGCCTCACGGAGCCGGACGCCATACAGCCCTACGAACTCATCGATGGCGCGGCGCAGCCCGCGGGCGCCGCACTCGAATTCGCGGGACCCATCACCGCGCTGTGGTCCGCCGGAAACTCGGCCACGGCGGTCTCGCGGGATCTGGAAACCGGACGCTATGCGGCCTTCAGCCTGGCTCCCGCTTGCGGTTCTTAGCGCGTGCACAGTTTGCGGGGCGGCCACGCGCCCGCATTATGGCGGGACTCTGCGCGTCGAGATGCGCGCGACTCCGGCCTCGCTGGACCCCGCCTCGCCTGACGCGGCTCCGCTCGCGTCGCTGGTCTTCGAGCCCCTGGTGCGGCTTGACGCCAGCGGCGCACTGCAGCCGTGCCTGGCGATTTCCTGGCAGCACGACGCAGCCGCGAAGCGCTGGCAATTCAATCTGCGGCCCGGCGTCAAATTTCATGATGGCTTCGGGATGGTGCCCGCCGCAGTGGTGGCTTCCCTGCAACCGGTTCTGACGGGCGTGACCATTGCCGCTGCCGGCGATGCGATCACGATCCGCGCGGATCACCCCGAGCCCGGCCTGCTGCTCGAATTGGCCCACAACGGCCTGGTCTTCGCGCACGATGCGGAAGGCGCGCTGATGGGCACCGGCCCGTTTCGCGTGACTTCGTGGGAGCCCCGGCGCCGCGCCACGCTGGTGGCCAATGCGGATTATTGGGGCGGCCGTGCCTTTCTCGATGCCATCGAAGTGCAGATGGGCCGCGGGTTGCGCGAACAGCTCGTGGATTTGGAGATCGGCAAGACCGATATCGCCGAAGTCGGTCCTGCGGAATTGCGGCGCGCCTCCGAGCATGGCCGGGAGGTCTGGTCCTCCGCGCCTGTGCATCTGATCGCGCTCGTCTTCGCACCCGGCCGCGCGGCCGACCCGCGCTTGCGCGAAGCCTTGGCGCTCTCGATCGATCGCGCGGCCATGCACAGCGTCCTCTTGCAGAAGCAGGGCGAAATTACGGCCGCGCTGCTGCCGCAATGGCTGAGCGGCTACGCGTTTGCGTTTCCGGCTGTGCCCAATCTTGGGCGGGCGCGTGCGCTCACGGCCGAACTGCCCGCCTCCGCGCGCACCCTGGCGCTCAGTTACGATCCCGCCATTCCAGGCGGACGCGCCATCGGTGAACGCGTTGCCGTAAATGCCCGGGATGCGGGGCTGACCGTCCAGGTCGTGCCGCAGAATGCGCAGTCCGATCTCGCTCTGGTCGAAGTGCGCGTGCACTCGCTCGATGCCGCTCGCGCTCTCGTCAACATCGCCCCGTCGATTGGGATGGAAGCGCTGCGGCCCGTCGGTCCGGCGCCCGAAGCGCTCTACGAGAGCGAGCGCAGGCTGCTCGAAGACTTCCGCGCGATCCCGCTCTTCCAGCTTCCCGACCTCTACGGCGCGGCTGGGCGCGTCCACGTTTTTCAACCGCCCGCAATTACGCGCATGGGCGATTGGCGTTTTGAAAACCTCTGGCTTTCGGGAACCGCGCCATGACCTTCCGCACCAGGCTGCTGCTGCTTTTCGCGGTCACCGTGGTGATCGCCGTAGTCTTCGTGGGCGCCATCGTCTCCACCACTACGCGGCGCGCTTTCGAGCGGCTCGACGAGCAGCCCGTCTCCGCCGTGGTCGCGCAATTCCGGCAGGAGCTCGCCCGGCGGCAACGCGAGATCGCCCCGCGCGTGAAAGATATCGCCGAAGCAGACAGCACGCTAGCCATGGCGATCTGCCTGAGCGGCGCGGATGCCGATCCGGCGGCCTGCGTCGAGGATGTGCAACCAGTGGCCGCGGCCCACAACCTGGATTTTCTGGAGCTGGTCTCAGCCAACGGGACGCTCATCTCCTCGGCGCAATGGCCTGCGCGCTTTCTCTATCAGGAAGACTGGGTCACGCGCCGCGACGACTGGAACTCGCAGCCGCCTTTTCTCAAACGCGAGGAACTGCCCAACGACACCGCGCTGGCGCTCACTTGCGTGCGCGTGGCCACCGTGGCCGATCGCAAACTGTACGTGATCGGCGGAGAAGCCCTCGACCGCGAATTCCTGTCGTCGTTCGTGCTGCCCACGGGCATGCGCGCGCTGCTATTCCGCGAGCCGCTATCGCTGATCGGCGCCGACGGCCCCGTGCAGCAAACCGCTGTGCTCGCACCGGTGATCTCGGAGATTCGCAAACGACGCGGCGAGGTCACGCGCACCGTCGAATGGTCCACGGATGCCACCAGCGCCGAAACCTTCCACGCCATTCCGCTGATCGGCCCCGATAACGAGTTGATGGGCGCGTTCCTGGTGGGCAGCTCGCGCGCGGAGGAGGTGGGGTTGGAGCGCTTCCTGCGGCGCGTGGAAATCCTGGTGGCGGCCGGCGGCATCCTGCTGGCGCTTCTGGTGAGCCTGTGGACCACGGCGCGCATTACTCGCCCGGTAGAAGCGCTGGCCGCCGGGGCCCGCGCGGTGGCCGCCGGCGATTGGAAGACGCATGTGGAGGTGAGCTCCGACGACGAGATCGGCGCGCTGGCCGCTGCGTTCAACCAGATGACGCGCGAGCTGCTGGAGCAGCGCGACCGGCTGTTGCAGGCGGAGCGCGTGGCGGCTTGGCGGGAGCTGGCCCGGCGCCTGGCGCACGAGCTGAAGAATCCGCTTTTCCCGCTACAGATCACGGTGGAGAATCTGCAGCGCGCCCGCGCCGATCATCCCGAGCAATTCGACGAAGTCTTCCGCGAGAGCACGGCGACACTGCTCGCCGAACTGGGCAAGCTGCGTGGCATCATCGGCCGGTTCAGCGACTTCGCCAAAATGCCGCCTCCGCAATTGGAGACCGTGGACCTGAACGGCCTGGTGCGCGAAAGCCTGAAGCTCTTCGAAGCGCAGATGCAGGCGGCCGGCGTGACGCTGCACTTAGACCTGGCGGCGGACCTGCGCGCGATTCAGGCGGACCCAGCGCAACTCGGCCGCGCCCTGCAAAACCTGGCGTTGAACGCGATCGACGCCATGCCCTCGGGAGGGACTCTGACCATCCGCACCGCGCCGCAGGAGGGCGGCGTCCTGGTGGAAGTCACCGACACCGGCCAGGGCCTTACGCAGGAGGAATGCGACCGCCTCTTCACGCCGTACTACACGACTAAGACGCACGGGACGGGCCTGGGCCTGGCGATCGTGCAATCGGTAGTCAGCGATCACGGAGGCAGGATCGCGGTGCGCAGCGAGCCTGGCAAAGGGACGACTTTTGTGATCGATTTGGCGTGACCGACGGCTCCCTATGCCTTGACGATCGTGTACAGCGGGTCGAATTCCGGGATCCCGGCGCGCTGCCCTGCAATCCAGCGCAGCGCGTACACCACGCGTGGGTCGGTTAGCGAGCCAAAGGCGTTCACCGCGACTTCTAACAGCAGGTGGTTGACCGGATTTCGGAAGTAATCGATGTCCGGTTCAATCTTCACGCAATTCAGCGAGCCGATCGCAAGCCGGTCGTTTTCGTGAAACGTGAGTTGCACATTGGCCTCGCCGAACTCGATCTGCTTGTAACTGCGGGTCGCGCCGGGATGCAGAACGACGGGGGCATCAACGAACTCGCCCTGCAGTTTCGCCTGCTCTAGCTGGTCTATGATTGCCGGGTCGGCCCAGCCATAGAAGCGATCTTGCGCCATGGCAGAATCGCCGTCGAATTCCCAGATCAAGGCTTTGACGTAGTCGAGCGGCGAACCCTGTGGCAGGTGGATCTGGTCCATCGCCGTTGTAATATTCAAAAGACAGGCGAGGATTTGACCGTCGTTCCTGTCTTCGAGATCGCTGTACCGCGCCGCGGCTGCGGTGTTGTTTGCGGCACCCGCTGCAATTAACGCCTGCGTCTTGGGCTTGGCTGCGCCGAGATTGTCCCAGGTCGCTGGCGCGAAATTGAAAGCGTTGGATTTCGGCAACAGCATGAGGTTCACCGGTTGAACAACGTTCGGCGCGATCTTTACGGGCGTAAACCCGGCATCCTTGTACCCGTCCGCTGAAGCGATAAAGGTATAGTTGTCGCCGAGGTTGTCAAAAACGGGCAGACCCGTGAACATGGTGTTCGGGCTGTCGTGAAAATCGCGCGATACCACGTGCTGGTTTCCATCTGTTACGGTTATCAAGATTGGGCTCGAATCCGAGTAGGGTTGGCGCGTTCCGTCGAACACGCTTACCATCGCACGGCCGCCCGCCGCTGGGACAGCTACGCTCGCCATAACTTCTCCTTTCAGCATCGGCACATCGCCAGCTTGCGTTCAAGCGTATTATACAGCGAGCGCGGACTAGAGGCGCGATTCGCCTTCATTCGGACGACGCCTTATGAAGGGAGGATTGGCACATGAACACCGCGGCAATCGTTGCGGGGCGATGCCAGAGGCGAAAATGCTGAGCGCCCATTCCGCCGTATCCGATCTGGACCACTGAGACTTTCACGCGATGACCCAGCGATGCCAGAATGCGGATCAGTAGGTTGCTCGATACGTGGCGGAGATCGTCGGCGCTTCGCAATCCCGGCGTGAGTGATCTCTGACGCCGAACAATTTCCTTCAGTCGCCGCAGCAGATCTTCGTGAAGCCATGCCTTAGCCGCGGCGCAGGGGAAGACCCAGCGCGCCTGCCAACTCATCCGCCGTTTGCGCAATGATCGGTTTGGGTCTATTGCATCGAGAAGCTCTTTTAAGCGTTTTCTGGATGGCTCGATTCCAAGAGAACGTGAAAAATGACGACGCTCTGCAATGGGCTGTGTAGTAAACGCGCGGAAACGTGCCGTCCCGCCTTCACGCGGAGTTGCGAAACTCCAGCGGCGACTTCCGGCGGGCGCGTTGGGCGCTCGAAGCTTACAGCCCATTTTGGACAGCCGGCGGATTATCTCCGGCTCCTTGCGACGGAGGACGATCGGCTGCGCAATCCGACAATTCAGGCGTCTTTGAGAGGCCTGCAACGGGACTCGAAGATCTCGATCAGCCGCACCTTGCTGAGCGTTCCTGAAGCCACGGACAGGACTATGTCCACAAGCTCTTCTGGGATGAAGGTTGGCTCCCAGTCGTTCATCAGCAGGAACGTGAGCGCCGCATTTGCGCCGACCCGTTTGTTGCCGTCGAGGAATGCGTGATTCTGGCAAAGGTGAAAAAGGTACGCCGCTGCCATCGAGCGAATGGAGGTGTGCAGGAATTCGCCGCCGGATGTTGCCTGGGGCGTGGCTACGGCCGATTCAAGTCCGGCAGCGTCGCGGAGTCCCGAGGCTCCCCCGTATCGCTCGATCTGTTGCTCGTGGATCTCCAGAACTTCATCCAGCGACAGAAACACCGGTTCCATCAGGCCTACCCGAGGAACTCATTCCGCCAGCTTACGGAACGCCTTTGCATATCGCTTGTGCGACCACTCCTGTGCGTCTTCGAACTTTTTCCGCCGGCTCGAGGCCGTCGCCGGTGCGATGATCAGGTGTCTACCGTCGGTGCTGATATCAAGCGGCGTTTCGGAATCGATCTTGAGGAGCTCCAGGATCGGGCGATCGATCACCAACGCCAAACTATTTCCATGC
>JBEKUO010000278.1:0-9038 GCA_049514955.1 Bryobacteraceae bacterium
GCCAGCCGGAAGGCGCTTAACGAGCTGTTGCAGCGCGCGCAGGCTTTCGCACGGGAGCAGAAGTGGAACGCTACGGCGCTGGTGATCGACGTGGACCCATTCACGCTGTTGTAGAGCGACAAGCACGCTCATCGGAGGGTTACCGAGATCTTGCAGCACTGCCGATCGCACGAATCGATCCACTACAAGCGAGGCCGAGCTAAAGAGACGGAGACTAAGCGCCGCTGCATGCAGGCCGAACATCGCAAGAAGAGGGCCGGAGGAGGCTAGGGCTAGTGGTGGGGCAGGTGATTTCGCCTGCCAACCCATTTCTTCACGCCTTCTCACTGAGCAATTTTCACTCCGGTGCGATCCCAGCCGAAGCGTTGGACTAATTCGCGAACTGTGCCCGTCCCCGTGATCATTCCCCGCTCGAAGAAGCAGGCGCGCTGCGCCAGAGCTTCCGCGAAGCCTGCGTCATGTGTCACCAGTATCTTGGCTTGCGGAAGGCTGCGCAAGAGCTGGATCAGCGAGGATTGGCCGGGCGGATCGAGATACGTGGTCGGTTCATCCAGGATGAGTATCTCCGGCTGCATCGCCAGGATGCCTGCGATGGCCACCCGCTTTTTTTCGCCGGCGCTGAGATGGTAAGGCGCTTTGCGGGCGGCCTCCAGCATGCCCGTCACCTCCAGCGCGGCATGCGCACGCTGGCGCGCCTGCTCGGGTGACATGCCTCCGTTGAGCGGCCCGAATGCCACGTCTTCCAGAACTGTCGGCATAAAGAGCTGGGTTTCAGAATCCTGAAAGACCAGGCCGATCTTGTGCCGGATTTGCGGCAGATTCTGCTTGCTCATGCGCATGCCGCAGACTTCAATTTCGCCTTGGCCCAGCAGCAGTCCATTAAGATGCAGGACGAACGTCGTTTTTCCCGAGCCGTTCGCTCCCAGCAACACTACCGTCTCTCCGGGTAATAACTGGAAATCGACGCCATTTAGCGCAGCCGTGCCGTCGTCATAGTGGAAGTGCAGGCCGCGGACTTCGATGAGCGGCATCATAGGGCCGCGCGTTCCACCGCGAGGCGGATCGCGGCCGCAAGGCCACCCGCGGCGAACAGGAACAAGGCATCCTGCCAGCGGAACCGGCTCGCGCTCAGCAAATGAAAGCGGCCTTCGAAACCGCGCGCCAACATGGCCTGGTGGATACTTTCCGCACGCGCATACGAGCGCGCAAACAGGACCGCCAGCGCACCTGCGGCGGAGCGGAAACGCGCGCGGTGCGCCACCATTCCGCGCACCGAGGCGCCCCGCGCGATGGAGGCGGCGCGCATGTGCTGGGCTTCTTCGGAGATCACGAATAGATAGCGGTATAAGAACTGCGCCACCATAAGCAGAAACCGGGGAACTCCCAAGCCCTCCAGGCCCCGCAGTAATTGCGGCATGGGGGTGGTCGAGATTACCAATAAGACTGCCAGCGCCGAGAGATAACTCTTGACGAGCAGTGCGCCGGCCCGCGTGGCATCTCCCGCCATCAAGCTGATGCCCGCAAATACCACGCTAAAAGGCAGCACCACGCTGGAGCGCGCCAGCGCCGCCGCCAGCGGCAACCGCGCCCAAACCAGTGCCGCGATCAGTAAACAGAAGTAAGCCGCGCCGAGGGGCAGGAACGGCACGCGGCTCGTGGCGACCAGCACCAGGAAGATCAGCAGGGCGAGAGTCTTGGCGCGCGGGTCGCGGCGGTGCAACGGGCTATCGCCGCGGCTCCAGCGCTCCAATACGACATGATGCAACTAGGCGCTCCTGTGCCGGGCAACCAACCGGCCGAATAGCAGGCAAGCGCCGAAGATCAGAGCCAAGCCGGTCAAGCCGCCAACCGCTTTGCGCAGCCACACCGATTCGAGGAAGCCCGCTTCATAAGATGCCAGCGGAGTATGCAGCAGTGCGCGAGCGTGGGATGCCAGCCCGATATCCTGGGCAAGCCGCCATATCCCGTCGGGATGCGTCGAGGCAAACAACACCCCGGCTACCGCTAGAAAGATCGCGCCGGCCGCCACTGCGCCCAGAACACGGGATCCGCCGCGCTCCAACGGGCGCACGAAGTTGGGATTCATAGCTTCGAGTGCGGCAATCACCGCTACGGTGATGGCGCCTTCCAGCGCTGCGGATACCGCAAAGAGGGCCAGCGAGATTCCCAGCACCGAGCCGGGCATCCGCACGCCCGAGATCAACAGCTCCGAAAGCGCCAGCACGGCGCTCACCAGCACCGAACACGCGCCGCCCAGAAAGATGGCAAGACTGCGCCGGCGCCCGCTTCCCCACAAATGAAAGGGCAGCCAGGCGGCCAGCACGCCCAGCAGCGCCATATTCACGATGTTGGGACCCAGCGCCAGAATGCCGCCGTCTTGAAACACTAGAGCCTGGATGGCCAGGATCGCGGTCATCACTACAGTGGCGGCGGCCGGACCCAGCGTGTAGCACAGCAGGGCGCCGCCCACCAAGTGACCGCTGGTGCCCACGCCCACCGGGAAGTTGATCATCTGCGCGGCAAAAACGAAAGCTCCCATCACCCCCAACAACGGCGACTGAGACTCTTCGAATCCGCTCTGTGCCCGCCGCGCGACGTAGACCACCGCAGGCGCGGCGGCCGCGTCCAGCGTGGCCCATACCGGAGTAGCCAGGAATCCATCCGGAATATGCACGTTTCTCGTATCCTACGGTAGCACGAAGGATAGAAACGTGCCACGCGTGGCGTGCGCTTTAGCGAGGGGCACCCTCTGGGCCGGGCGAACTTCAGTTCACCTTAGGGCGAGCTATGCGCGCTGGGCGAGCTATGCTCGCCTGCGCCGACAGGAGTGTCGGCGCGGCAGGCTGAGAGCCTGCGCCACGAAAATCAGTTGAGCATCCGGTAATTCACCAGATCCACCCCTGCCTCATCCAGTGCCGCGCGGGTCTCCGGTGCCACCAAGGCTTCCAGCTCGCGCTGGCGGCTATCTTTCAATCGGGTGCTGGCGTTTCGCAAATCTTCTCCACAATATCCTGGGTGGCACATTAATTCGGTGACGCCCTCCGGTAATTCGCGGATCAACTGCACCAGCTCGGCGGTGCGAAATCGGCCGGTGATCTGGAATCCCGCGAAATGGTCCGTCGTGCGGCAGCCATGCCGCGCCAGCACGCGGTGGAACCTGCCGCGCAACACGCCGAGCCCGCCGCTGGCAGCCCGTTTCAGCCAAGGGACGCCCCCGCGCAGAGCGGTGATCGGCAGATCGAACGGCCGGCGTACCCAGCGGATTTGGAACTCCTCCGCAATGCGCGCCACGGCATCCAACACCGGCGGCGCCAGATGCGTGTGCTTATGCGTATCCAGATGCGTAGGTTCCAAACCAGCCGACAGAATTTTGCGAACCTGCGCCGCCAGTTCGTCATACACCTGGATGCGCCGCGCGGCCAGCGCCCGCAGCAACTGCGGCGCCGACGCCGGGAGCGCCGCATACGGCGGCAACAGCGAGCGTCCCCCGATCAGCACCAAATGGCAACCGGCATCCAGCGTGGGGTTCTCCTTCGCGAGCCGCACGGCATCTTCGAACGCATCGCCATTGGCCATCAAAGTGGCCGCCGTCAGGATGCCGGGCCGGTGAGCCGCAACAATACCACGATTGACATCCGGCGTAAAGCCGAAATCGTCGCCGTTCACGACTAGTCGCTTGCGGGAGATCAAAAAATCGCCAGCTTGATGCGCAGGAACTTCTTGGGATTGGCTCGCATGTCCTTGGCCAGCCCCTGAAACTCGTGCATAGCCCCGTTCATGGCGTCATACAACTGGGGGTTCACCATCAACTGCCCTACCGTGCCCTGGCCCGAGTTGATCTTGTCGATGGTGGAATCCAGCTTGGCGGTAAGCTGGTTGAACTGCTTGTAAAGCGCGTCGTCCTTCAAAAGCTTGCCGGCCGTGCCCTTGCCGGCATTGAGATCCTGCGTGAGCTTCCGCATTTCGTCTAGCGTCTGCCGCGCTTCATCGTAGACTTGCGGGTCTTTCAGCAGCTTGCCCGCAGTGCCCTGCCCCTGCTGCAGGTCGGCCAGCATGGCGTCGATGCGCTTGATCGGCGCGCGAATCTCCTCGTACAGATTGTCATCATAGAGCAGCTTGCTTATCGTGCCCCTGCCATTGCGCACATCGGCGAGCAGTTGCTGGCCTTCGGCGGCGATCCCGTTCAGCCTGGCGAACAGCTCTTCGTCCTTGAGCAGCTTGCCGATGTTACCTTTGCCGGCATCGATATCCGCCAGCATGCCATTGAGACGTTTGGCGATATCCTGCAACATTTCGATCAGGTTGGCGCTCTGTGCCATCAGCTCCGGAATGTCCTGGGTCTGCAAGCTGCGCAGCTCGCCTCCCGGCTTCACCGGCGTGGCGCTCTGCCCCTTGGTGATGTCGATGAATTTATTGCCCAGCAGGTTGGCGGCGCTGATGGCGGCAGTGGAGTCCTCCGGAATCTCCTTCATGAACTTCCCCTGGATCGCCAGTTCAAACTCCACAGCCCGCTTGGGGTTTTTCGATCCCGACAGCTTGATTCCCTGGACGGCGCCAACCAAAATGCCATTGAGCCGTACCGGGGTGCTCTCGGTCATACCCGCGGCATCCGACATATAGGTGCGCACCGTCACATCGAGCTCGAAGATGCTGCGGCTCCCGGTCAGCAGGAAGATGAGCACTGCCAGAACCACCATGGCGGCGAATGCCACGATTCCTACCTTCAACTCAGACCAGCGGACTTTGCTGCGCTCGGCCATGCTCTATCCCCGTTGTCTCACAAACTTCCCCGTTGTTTCACAAATTTCGAAATGTACGGATCCTTGGAGGCCTCCAGTTCGTCCTGGGGACCCTCGAAGATCAGGCGGCCTTCCGACAGAACCATGAACGTGGTTCGCGATGCGCCGCGGCCGTTATCGTTGCCAGCCAGCTCCAAACTGCCATTCTCCGGATTGTAGCGGAATTTCGCCACCAAGTTGCCATCCTGATACCGGTAGGTCACGATCAGCGTGGTGGTGCGGTTCAGATCGCGCTCTTTCACGATCAGGGAGACGATGGTCTGCGCGGTGATGGGATCCAAACCGGCGGTCGGTGAATCGTAGAGCAGCAAGGGGGGCTGCGTGACCACCGCGCGGGCGATCGCCGCGCGGCGCCGCATGCCGCCGGAAAGCTCGCTGGGAAACTTCTGCAGAGTGCCTTCCAGCTCTACGAACCGCAATGCCTCTTGCACCCGCGGCAAAACATCCGCCTTAGGGCACCGGATCGATGGCTGGTAGAGCAACGGGTAGCTCACATTCTCCTCGATATTCAGGGAGTCGAACAGGGCGCTCTCCTGGAACAGCATTCCGATCTTGCTTCGGATCTCGAACAACTCGCGCTCCTTCATCCGGCCGATGTCCTGCCCGAAGACATAGACCGTTCCGGAATCCGGCCGTTGCAGGCCCAGCGCCGTCTTCAGCAGCACCGTTTTGCCGCTCCCGGTGGCGCCCATGATGACGCGCGATTCACTCTCGCAGGCGCGGAACGACACGTCGGTCAATGCCGGCACGTCGTCGAAAGAGACGCTCACATGGTCGAATTCGAGAACCGGGTTCGGGGTATCCGTCGGCATCACGACAAGCCTTGGCTGACGAAGATTTTGCCCAGGAAGAAGTCCACCACGAGGATCAGTACGGAGGCCGCCACCATGGCCTGCGTAGTGGCGCGTCCGACCCCCTGGGTGCCCCCGGTCGTGCGCAGGCCGTAATAGCACCCAATCAACGAAATGATGAACGCAAAGACGAAAGGCTTCAGCAGCCCCTGCGTAATATCATTCCACTCCAACTGCCGCCACACGGAAGACCAATACATCCGGCTGGGCAGGTCCAGGAAGAACTTGGCGACGAACCAGCCGCCGAACATTCCGATGAAATCCGCCAGGATGGTGAGCAGCGGCAACATCACCGCGGTGGCCAGCATGCGCGGGGTCACCAGCTTCTGAATCGGATCGGTACCCAGGGCGCGCATGGCATCGATCTGTTCGGTAACTTTCATGGACCCGATTTCGCTGGCCATGCCGGAAGAATTTCTGCCGGCCATCATCAACGCCGTCAAAACCGGGCCGAGTTCGCGGACCAGAGAAATCGAAACCAGGGTGCCGGTTTGGTCGACCTGGCCGTATTGCGCCAGAGCGCGCGACATCTGCAACGCCATCACCGCGCCAGCGAAGAGGCCGGTCAGGATCACGATGGGCAGGCTGCCGACGCCGATCAGGTCCATCTGCAGTATGATGTCGTCGCCATAATGCGGGCGCGCCGCCAGGTTGCGCACGGCGCGACCCGTGAGCAGGTAGAAATCCTGAATCGCGATGAACGGTTCCTTTAGGATATCGAGCAAGCCGGCAAATCCCCGATCTTCGATGCTACCATACCATTTCGGCGATGAAAGGAATTACCGCTATCGCGGGAATTAAGGTCGGGCACGCGTCGAATTTCGATGCGCTGACCGGTTGCACGGCGATCCTGTGCGAGGGCGGCGCGGCCGGTGGCGTAGACATACGCGGCTCCGCAAGCGAAGCGTCCTCCATCGAGACCTTGCAGCCGGGCCATATCACCGAGCACGTACACGGCATCGTTCTTTCCGGCGGCAGCGCTTTTGGACTGGAGACCGCTTCGGGAGTACGGCGCTATCTGGAGCAGCACGGCGTCGGGCTTCCGACGGGGCCGGCAGTGGTGCCAATCGTGCCCTGCGCCGTTATCTTCGACCTGGGCATCGGCAAAGCAGGCGTGCGGCCCACTCGGGAAATGGGTGAGAGCGCGGCGGCCGCGGCCACTGCCGATCCAGTGAAAGAAGGGGCAGTGGGCGCCGGCACCGGCGCCACCGTGGGCAAGATGTTCGGCATGCGCCAGGCCATGAAATCCGGCATCGGCTCCGGATTGGTGGAGCTGAACGGTGGACTGCTGGTGGCGGCGCTGGTGGTGGTGAATGCGTTCGGCGACGTGCGCGATCCGGCCACGGGCAAGCTGATCGCGGGCGCCCGCCGCGCTCCGGACAGCCGCGAACTGGCGGACACGGAAGCCCAGATGAAGGCGGGCGGGTTGGTCGGCGGCTTCGAACGGCGCAACACCACGCTGGCCGTAGTAGCCACGAACGCGCGCCTCTCGAAGGTCCAGGCCACCAAACTAGCCCAACTGGCAGGTCTGGGGATGGCGCGGACCATATACCCGGTGAACACCATGTTCGATGGCGACCTGGTCTTTGCGCTCTCGATCGGCGAGGCACAGGCCGACGTGAACACGTTAGGCGTGGCGGCGGCGGAAGCCGTGGCGCAAGCGGTTGTGCGCGGGGTTAAGAACGCACCGGCTGTGGGCGGGCTGCCGGGTTTAGCAGGGTGATCGCCTGGTAGACGCTGTCGTCTGCCAACCAGTTATCTACGACGCTACTCGTTGATCACTGACCATGCCCTTCCGCCGAAGTCCGATGAAATGTAGGGTATGCCGGCTTCTTATGGCCGGCTGCAGCCAAGATTGGCTGCCCCGCAAAGTCGCCGCCGTGCTATAAGCGAAACATGCGAACACACCGGTTACTGGCCGTTCTGCTCCTTGCTCCCGTGATTCTGCCCGCGCAGGAGAAGGCTGAATCCGCCTCGGCCCCCAAGATTTCCCCGGCCCGCCAGGAGGTGCTCGATCCGTTCCTCGGCGCGGCCGGTAGATGCCTGGCGCTGGCGAAGGCCGTTCCAGAGGAGAAATATACCTGGCGGCCCATGGAAGGCGTACGCTCCTTCGGCGAGGTCTTTGTGCATATGGCGGGCAGCACGCTCCTGTTCTGTTCCTATGCGGGGCTGAAGGCGCCCCAAGGTCCAGCGCACGATTTGGCGGCCGTCTACATGAAGCGCGGATTTGAGATGCCGGAGATATTTGCGGCGGAGAGGGCCATCAAGAGCAAGGCGGAGACGGTGGACATCATGGACCAGGCATTTCACCTGGCCCGCGATTTCATCCGCGGGATGCCGGATAGCGATCTGCAAAATAAAACCGACTTCTTCGGGCGGCCTCTTACGCTACATGGTCTCCTCATTCAAATGGGCGACCATCTCAGCGAGCATCTGGGCCAGGCGATTGCCTACGCGCGCGTCAACCACATTGTGCCGCCGTGGTCGGAGAAGAAGCCGTAGCTCACGGGCCTGCTCCGCGCCGCCAGGTTATTCGTCCAGCTCTGGGCCGTTAATCTGCTCGAAGAATTCGATGAGCAGGCGCAGGTCTCTGTCTTTATAGCGCTCGATGACGCCGGAGAGTTGTTCGCCCTTCGAGCGGTATACTCCTTCGAGCGGGCGCAGGCTTTCCAGAATCAGATGCACGATGCAACTGCGCCGGTCGGCCGGATTCGGCTCGCGTTTGACGTAGCCGCCCTTTTCGAGACGGTCCAACACTACCGTCATACCGCCGGTGGTGACGCACGCCCAGCGCGCCAAGTCGCGAGGCGTCGAGGGCCCATGCAACTGCAGAAGATGCAGGACCTGCAAGTCGCGCAGGTTGATCCCCACATCGTCCGCGACCTTTTGGTTGAACAGAATCGCGGACGCGATCGATTGGCGCACGGAGCGCTCCAGCCGTTCGGTCAACTCTTTGCGATGAGGTCTTGACATCGCCCCCAGGATAGCATAGTTTTGAAGTAGCTTATTAAACAAGCAATCAACAGATGGAGGAAGATCCATGAGCAGTGCCGTGAAAGCCTACAAAGGCGTCGGGATGGAAGGTTCGATCGCGAAGTGGTATGCGAAGAACACCGGCAAGTCGATGAACGCTTTCAAGTCCGATGCGCGCCGCGCCGCCGGGCTGCTGGCTCCGGGCGCCAAGGTCCTGGAAGTCGCGCCGGGGCCGGGATACTTTGCGATCGAACTGGCAAAACTGGGCGACTACCAAATCACCGGACTGGACATCAGCAAGACGTTCGTCGAGATCGCGCAACGTAATGCGGCGCAGGCCGGTGCACGCGTGGAATTCCGCCTGGGCAGCGCATCGGACATGCCTTTTGAGGGCAACCAGTTCGACTTCGTCTTT
>JBEKUO010000279.1:0-9031 GCA_049514955.1 Bryobacteraceae bacterium
GTTGGAGTCAGCGTTCGCCGATAAGCACGCTGCCTGCGCCACGAGCGGATGCCACAGCGGTTTACAATGCAGCGGTCAACCGCATCGTTCTATTCGGTGGGGCCTCTACTTATTGTGGATCTCCTGGTGCGAACTTCAACGACACTTGGCTGCTGAGCCCTGAGGACGGGTCAGGCGCGCCCGCCTGGATCAATACGATCCCGAATGGGGCGATTGGATCTCCACCGATCCGGCGGGGCCAGACGGCTGTATATGATGCGGTTCACGACCGCATGACGATCTATGGCGGCGATGCAGAGAACTGCTCCTCCGAGAAACTGGGAGATGTTTGGGTGTTAATCAATGCCGTGGGCGCGCTCGGCAAGCCGAAATGGGAGAAGCTGCCGCAATCCGCGTCGCGGCCGCAGCCGCGCTCGGATCACGCCGCGGTTTACGATCCCGTTAACAACGTCATGGTGATCGCCGGAGGGACTGGCATTGAGGGGCCGCTCAATGATGTTTGGGCCCTCAAGAACGCCAACGGGTTGGGCGGGCTGCCAACCTGGACGCAGCTAAATCCCACCGGCGGGCCCCCGCCGGCCAATGCGATGCGGGCCACGACTTATGATCCGCTCACTAACCGCATGACTGTATTTGGCGGTTGGGTCTGCTGTTTGGGACCCATATCCGACGAAGTCTGGGTCCTGACCGGAGCGAACGGATTAGCTGGCGGCTCACACTGGGTACAACTGGCCCCGGCGGGAAGTGGACCCTCGCCCAGGATGGGTTCGACCGCGGTGTACGATCCAATCGCCAACCGCATGATTATTTTTGGAGGCGATACGGAGACAGGGCTGGGCGGGCAAGTCAATGAAGTATGGGTGCTCAGCAACTCGAACGGATCGGGGGGAACGCCGCAATGGAATTTGATCGGCTTCGCCGGAGCGCAGCCTGCACCGCGGGGCGGTCCGGGTGATACGCAGAATACCATCGTTTATAATCCGGCAGCCAACACGGTAACGATTTTCGGAGGGAATACGCCCGGCGGATACGTAAACGATACGTGGGGACTGGTTGTGCCGCGGTGAAGCTGGGGTTTGAGATCGAGCATTTGCGGAGGTTCCGCGAATCCCGCTACCCTCCCTTCTTGCACTCTGCGCAACATGGCCAACATCCAGAAGCGGAACTCCCTCTTGTCGATGCCAGAATCCGCGCGGCGGAGGCCGGGGCGGGGGAGGCAGAGAGTGTGATCGAGGATATGTCTGTCGAGTAGACCGGACGCTCCGTATCGTTCACCTAGAATGTCTAGAATGTCAAGGTGAACGATGATCCCAGCGCTAAGGCCTGTGCGCGACGACCTCTGCCGGGAATCTCCTTTGCGGGCGGTTGTCCGTTTCGCGGAAGGGCGGGAGAGTCGGATCTTTGGCGTAAGCGCGCAGGTATTGGCGCTTGGTCACACGCACGTTGTTCACCCAGTATCTTGGATAGCCTCGACGCAAACGGCCCCGATGATCCCATAAGCGCTCGATGCCGTGCAGATGGTCGTTCTGGAAGTGACGTTCCTGCCGGACGCTTTCTTGGTCTTCGTTCAGCCACCACTCGAACCCGTGCCATTTTCCGTCTTTGAGATAGCGAGCTTCGGACAGATAGGGGACTGCGTTCCTGGAATGCTGGCACCACCAGAGGTCAATGCCCGTACCGCGCTTCATGGTGTAGGCGCCGAGCAGCTTGCCGTCCTCGGACCACTGCCTGGCGGTGCCGTGCGGGAGCCCATTGGAATAGGGCTCGGCGGAGAGCAGCTTTCCCGGAGTGTCCGAGCGGTATACGATTCCGTGTATTAGCCCGCTCTTCAGTGGGTGTTCCGATTCCAACTCGCCGGTTTCGTGAAAACACCGAATTCCGACGAGCTTTCCGTTCAATCTGCACTCGACCTTGTATTTCCGCGGACTGTCGACGAAAGTAGCCGTGACACGCTCTCGGGCGGCTTTCGGAATGGAGGAGCGGTAGTGCTTCATCTCCCCGATTTTAGTTGGTTGGCAGGCGAAAGCCCACCTTGCCTGCTAACTGCAGACGGCGGCCAGCGTCTCGTAGAATTCCGGGAACGAGACGGATGCGGCGGCAGACCTGTGGATGACAGAATCGCCATCCGCGCACAGAGCCGCGACGGCGAACGCCATGGCGATGCGATGATCGCCGAAGGAGTCCAGGCTGGCGGCGTGGAAACGCTGGCGGCCCGGAATCACGAGGCCGTCGGGCAGCACCTCGGCCGCGACTCCCATGCGGCGCAGGTTTTCGGCGATGGTCGCGATGCGGTCGGTCTCCTTGATGCGGAGTTCCGAGGCATCGCGGATGGCGATCCCCTCTTCGCTGGCCGCGCCCAGCACCGCCAGAACCGGAATCTCGTCGATCAGCGCCGCGGTGGTTTCTTTTTCGATCACGCCGCCGCGCACCGGCGAACTGGTGACCAGCAGGTCGCCGACGAGTTCCCCATTCCGGCTTTCGATATCCACGATGCGGATTTGGGCGCCCATGCCGGCCAGGAAATCGAGAAGGGTCGAGCGGGTGGGATTCAGGCCAACGCCGCGTATGGAGAGTTTGGAACCGGGCAGCAGCAGCGCGGCCACGATGAAGAAAGCGGCGGACGAGAGGTCCGCGGGGACCACCAGGTCGCGCCCGCTGAGTGTGGGCCGGCCTTGCAGAGTTATCGTTTTGGCCTGGACGTGCAGGTCCGCGCCGAACTCCCGCAGCGCGATTTCCGTGTGATCGCGGGAGCGCACCGGCTCGCGGACCACCGTCGCGCCTTCGGCATAAAGCCCCGCGAACAGCACGCAGGTCTTGACCTGGGCGCTCGGCACGGGCAAGGTGTAATCGACGGGCCGCAGGCGCGCGCCGCGAATTTCGAGCGGCGGAAAGCGGCCGTCGCGGGCGGAAATCGAGGCGCCCATCTGGCTGAGCGGCTCGATAATGCGGCCCATGGGACGGCGCGAGAGCGATTCGTCGCCGCCGATGCGCGTATCGAACGGCTGCGCCGCCAGTATGCCGGACAGCATGCGGATAGTCGAACCGGAGTTGCCGGCGTCCAGATCCGCGGAGGGCGCGCGCAAACCATCCAGGCCGCGGCCGCGGATCACCACTTCGGTTCCGTGCTCCTCGACCGGAACTCCCAGCGCCCGCATGGCGCTCAGGGTGGAATGGCAATCGGCGCCGGTGGCGTAGTTTTGAATGCGGCTATCGCCCGCGGCGATGGAGGCGACGATGGCGTAGCGGTGGGAAATCGATTTGTCGCCGGGCAGGCTGATGGATCCGGAGAGACACCGCGCCGGGGAGATCCTCTGGGGCATGGAGAATCTTCATTCTAGCGTGGGGAGTGGGGTTGGCAGGCGGAAGCGCCTGCCCCACCTTATGCGCCGAGCGCCATGGCCGGCGCCATCATCGGCACCAGCTTCGGCGCGCGATACGGCTGAAAACGATAGCCGACGCCGAAGATGGTCTCGATGTATACGCCGCTGTGCTCGCCTATCTTTTTGCGCAGGCGGCGTATGTGCACATCCAGCGTCCGTGTGCGGATCTGGTTGCTGTAGCCCCAAACCCGTAGAAGCAATGTTTCGCGGCCGACCACCTCGCCGGCGTTTTGGATCAGCATTGCCAGAAGGTCGTATTCCTTGCGCGTCAGCCCCAGTCGTTTGCCGTCCAGGAGTGCGGTCTTCTGTTCGAAATCCATTGCCAGGTGCGCGTCCTGATAACGTCGCTCGTGTGTCATTGTGATCTGAAACGGTCCCATCCAAAATCTCCTTAGCCCTACACTGATCCTACGGGCGGGGCGGTAGGGAGGTGGTTCAGGTCTTGTAAAAGTTTTGTAAAAGGTGTAAACAAGGCGAGGGGACGCCGGCGTATTGTATTGCCGCACACCGGTCGGACGGCCGAGGCGGTCGGGGCGGGCTTCGGTTTCTTGCAAAAGTTGCGTCAACCGGGGCCGGCCGCGTGGCGAATCCCAGCCGCGTGGCCGTCGACATACCGACATTTGCGATCACGCCGCAAAGTCGGCCCGTCGCCAGCTTGCCAGCAGGCGGGTAAATGCGGCTCGCTCAAAATCGGAACGAGACGCTTCATTTTGGCCCGCCGAGTGCTTAACAGTTCGAACGTTGCCGGTGCCGCCCGAGCCTTGAAAAAAGCAAAAAAAAGGACTACATCCTCCCGCCGGACCTGTGACATAATGTCTCATTCCAACGGGTTGCAGGTGGAGCGGAACATGCACAACGACAGAGGGATCAGCCGAAGAGCGGTGATGCTCGGCTCGGCATTGCTGCCCGCCTTGGGAGCGGCCGGCGCGGCTAGCACCAGCGCCGCGGGCAACATCGTGATCTCCAGCGCCAACGGATTGCGCGCCTGCGCCCGGGCGATGGAGATTCTGAAGGCGGGCGGCGATACGCTGGATGCCGTGATCGCCGGCGTCAACATTAACGAAGAGGACCCCGAGGACACTTCGGTGGGCTACGGCGGGCTTCCCAACGAGGAAGGCATCGTGGAGCTGGACGCCAGCGTGATGCATGGACCCACGCGCCGCGCCGGTTCGGTGGCCTCGATTCGCGGCATCAAAACGCCGTCCAAAATCGCCAAGCTGGTGATGGAGCAGACGGACCATATTATGCTGGTGGGCGCAGGCGCTACCAAATTCGCCAGGGAGATGGGCTTCGCCGAGCAGGATCTGTTAACCGAAAAATCGCGGCTGGCGTGGCTCACGTGGAAGCAGTCCGTGCGCGATCCGGACGGCCACAGCAACTGGGGACCCGGCCTGGACGCGCCCAAGGCGAAAACCATGTCGCGGCTGAAGGAGATGTTCCCGGAAGCGGACGAAGCCACGCTGGCGTGGGCCTGGGAGATGGCCGTGCATCCGACCTTCGGCACCATCAACTGCCTGTCGCGGAACGCCAAAGGAGAGATGTCCGGTGTCACGACCACTAGCGGGCTGGCCTGGAAGATTGCCGGACGCGTAGGGGATTCCCCGATCATCGGCGCCGGGTTGTACCTGGACCAGGACGTGGGCGGGGCAGGCTCTACCGGGCGCGGCGAGGAGAATATACGCATCGCGGGCGGCCATACGATCGTGGAGAACATGCGCCATGGAATGCCGCCGAAGGAAGCCTGCCTGGACGCTCTGAAGCGGGTCGTGCGGAATTTCGAGGACGATCGGGCGCGCCTCGAAAAGGTCGACCTGAATTTCTACGCGCTGCGCAAAGACGGCGAGTACGCGGGCGCGTCGCTGTGGAACGGTGAGGTCCGCGCCGGCAAGCTCCGGACCGCGCATTTTGCGGTCAATGACGGCGGCGAAAGCCGTTTGGAAACGTGCGTTCCGTTGTTCGAACGAAAGAACGTGTGATCTGACGCGATGGCCCAGATCTTTCATCGCAGTACAAATACGTTTTCGCGCATCACGATATTCGGCGCGATATTCATCCTGGGCTTTCTGACGTGGGCGTTCGCCACGCTGAACAGCTCGCGGTATGCGACGCGCGAAACCGAGGTGCGCGATCAGCCCGTGCCTTTCAGCCATAAGCACCACGTCGGCGACGATGGGATCGATTGCCGGTACTGCCATACAACGGTCGAGACTTCCAACACGGCCAACATTCCGCCGACCAAGACGTGTATGAACTGCCACTCGCAGATCTGGAATACCAGCCCGATGCTGGAGCCCGTGCGCGAGAGCTTTCGCAGCGGGAGTTCCATCGCGTGGACGCGGGTGCACGACTTGCCGGATTTTGTGTATTTCAATCACAGCATTCATGTGAATAAAGGGATCGGCTGCGAGACCTGCCACGGCAGGGTGGATCGCATGCCCCTGATGCTGCAGGAGCATTCCTTGCAGATGGAGTGGTGCCTGGACTGCCACCGGCATCCTGAGAAAAATGTGCGGCCGCGCGCGGAGGTCTTCACTATGGGATATCAACCTCCGGACGATCAGGAAGCGCTGGGACGCCGATTGATGGCGGAATATAAAATTCAAGATGCACGTACGCTGACCAGTTGTTCCACTTGCCACCGATGAGCGATCAAAGAAAGCCGGAGGATCGACAAGCGCCGCTTGCTAACGCTGGCAGTTCTGATGTGTTGGCAGGCGGAAGCGCCTGCCCCACCACTGCAAGCGTGGCGCAGGCGCTTCCGCCTGCCAACCCCACTGCAAGCGCGACTTCTGCAGATGCAGTTGTCCAAATTCAGACAGGACAGCACACTGGCGAACTGGATGTGCCGGGCGTGCGGGCGTTGCTGGAGAAATCCCGCGGGCGCGAGTATTGGCGCAGCCTGGAAGATCTGGCCCAAACGGATGCTTTCCAGGATTTGATGCATCGCGAGTTTCCGCGTTACGCGTCGGAATGGGAAGATGGCGACAGCCGGCGCAACTTCATCAAGCTGATGGGAGCTTCGCTCGCCCTAGCCGGCTTGGCGGCCTGCACAAAGCAGCCCACCGAGTTGATCACGCCTTATGTCCGGCAACCCGAAGAACTGGTGCCGGGGCGGCCGCTGTTTTTCGCCACGGCCATGCCGCTGGGCGCCAGCTCCACCGGATTGCTGGTGGAGAGTCACGAAGGGCGGCCCACGAAAGTGGAAGGCAATCCCGATCATCCCAGCCTGGGCGCCTGCGACGTGTATTCGCAGGCATCCGTACTTGGGTTGTACGATCCGGACCGCTCGCAGGCGCTCTCGTTTGAAGGCGAGATCCGCTCGTGGGGAGCTTTCCTGGGCGCTCTCCGGCAAGGGCTCGCGATTCAGAAGGGCAAGGGCGGCGCCGGGCTGCGCATCCTGACGGAGACCGTCACGTCGCCGACCCTGGCGGACCAGATACAGGAAATGCTGAAGGTCTTTCCGGCGGCCAAGTGGTGCCAGTGGGAGCCTGCCGGTGCGCATTCGGCCGCTGCCGGAGCGCGCCTGGCGTTCGGGCAACCGGTCAACACGATCTACGATCTGAGCAAGGCCGATGTGGTCGTTTCGCTCGACGCGGATTTTCTTGCCTCCGGCCCAGGCAGCCTGCGATATGCGCGGCAGTTCGCGGCGCGCCGGCGCGTCCGCGGCGAGCAGACCGGCATGAACCGCCTCTACGTGGTCGAGCCGATGCCGACCCCCACAGGGGCCAAGGCGGATCACAGATTGCCGTTGCGCGCCGCCGACGTCGAACAGTTTGCGTGGAGCCTGGCGGCGGCGCTGGGTGCGGATACGGGCGGACGCAAAGGCGCGCCAAATGCGGCGTTCGACAAGTGGATCGCTCCGCTTGCACGGGATCTGCAAGCGCACCGCGGCGCGAGCCTGGTGATCGCTGGCGAGCAGCAAAGCCCCGCGGTCCACGCGCTGGCGCATAGCATGTACGCCGCGCTGGGCAACTTAGGCAAGACCGTTTGGTATACAGACCCGGTGGAGGCCAACCCGACCGATCAAGTGGCCGCCTTGCAGGATCTGGCCAAAGATCTGGATGCCGGCGCGGTGGATCTGCTGCTGATCCTGGCAAGCAATCCGGCCTACAACGCGCCGGTCGAGCTGGGCCTGCGGGATCGCCTGAAGAAGGCCACTTTGCGCATCCACCTGGGCCTCCACGAGAACGAGACGTCCGAGCTTTGCCAGTGGCATCTCCCCATGGCTCACTATCTGGAGACGTGGAGCGATTGCCGCGCGCACGATGGCACGGTTACCATCATGCAGCCCCTGATCGCGCCGCTTTATGCCGGAAAATCCGCGCACGAAGTGCTCACCATGCTCACCGATCAGCCGGAGCGCACCGGGTACGACATCGTGAAGAGCTATTGGAACGGCCGGCACCCCGGGGCGGATTTCGAAGCCTGGTGGCGCAAGTCGGTGCACGATGGCGTGGTGCCGAACACGGCTCTGCCAGCGAAGAACGTAACTCTGCGCGCCGGCTGGGCGGCATCCCTTCCGCAGCCCGCGGCATCCGCGCAGGGTCTCGAGGTGGTGTTCCGGCCGGATCCGGGCGTTTATGACGGACGTTTCTCCAACAACGGATGGCTGCAGGAGTTCCCCAAGCCCATCACCAAGCTGACTTGGGATAACGCTGCGATTATGAGCCCGGCGACGGCCCAGCGTTATGGGCTGCACACCATCAGCCTCGAAGAAAACTTCACCGACCTGGTCGAATTGGAATACAAGGGTTACAAGATGCGCGCGCCCGTGTTCATCCAGCCGGGGCACGCGGACGGCTCGGTGACGATGCACCTGGGTTACGGGCGATGGCGCTCCGGACACGTTGGCACGCGCATTGGTTTCAGCGCATACGGTATGCGCACTTCCGCGGCGCTGTGGCAGGACTTCGGTCTCGAGATGCGCAAGGCGGACGGCCAGTACCTGCTGGTATCCACGCAGAATCAGCACACGCTGGATACGCGCCGCCACATCATCGAGACAGCGGGGATCGCGGAGTATCGTAAGAACCCGAATGTGATTCAAGAGGATGTGGATGCCCCGAGGCGCGAGCTGACGCTCTATCCGGACTACAAATACGACAAGTACGCGTGGGGCATGGCCATCGATCTGAGCGCCTGCACCGGTTGCGGCGCTTGCCTGGTGGCCTGTCAGGCCGAAAACAACATCGCGGTGGTCGGTAAGGAAGAGGTGCACCATGGGCGGCATATGAACTGGCTGCGCGTGGATACCTACTACAACGGCGACGTCGAGAATCCCGAGATTTATAATCAGCCGCTGCCGTGCATGCAATGCGAGGACGCGCCGTGCGAGCTGGTGTGTCCGGTGCAGGCAACCAATCACAGCAGCGAAGGACTGAACGACATGGTGTACAACCGCTGCGTGGGGACGCGGTATTGCTCGAACAACTGCCCGTACAAGGTGCGTCGCTTCAACTTTTTCCTGTATTCGGATTGGACCACGCCCAGCCTGAAACTGCAGCGCAACCCGGACGTGAGTGTGCGCAGCCGCGGTGTCATGGAGAAATGCACTTATTGCGTGCAGCGCATCAACCGCGCCAAAATCGATGCGGAGAAGGAGGACCGCAAGGTGCGGGATGGCGAGATACAGACTTCGTGCCAGGCGGCCT
>JBEKUO010000280.1:0-17566 GCA_049514955.1 Bryobacteraceae bacterium
TGAGCGCCACGTAGTCGTCTTGCGCTTCCACGTAGTCCAGTTTATCGGCGGGAATCACGTGCACCGCCGGACCGTCCTTCACCACGATGCGCTGCAGGAACTGCTCGGGTGGACGCGCCGCCGCCGCCAGTACCGTGGGGTCGGGCGCCTTCTCGCCCAGACGCAGCTTGGCGCGTTCCAGCGCTTTGGAAAACCGCTCCGCGCTGAACGGCTTCAGCAGATAATCCACCGCGTGCGCGTCGAACGCTCGCATGGCATAGCTATCGTAGGCTGTGGTGAAGATGACGGCCACATCCCGTCCCACCAATTCGAGCACCTCGAAGCCATCCAGCTTGGGCATCTGTATATCCAGGAACAGCAGGTCCGGCTTGAGTTCCGAAACGGCTTTGACCGCCTCGAAGCCATTGGCGCACTCGGCCAGCACGCGGACGTCCGGATGCGTTCGCAGCATTTCGCGCACCAGCGCGCGCGCCAGCTCTTCGTCGTCGATAATCACGGCGCCGATTTGTGCGGCGCGCACTCTGGTTGCTCCGGTCTTCGCGCCGGCGACGGCCGGCTCCACGTCGCGCTGCAGGTTCTTCAAATCGATCAACAAATCGCGCGCGGATTGATAACGCCGGTCGCGGTCCTTCTCCAGACACTTGCGCACGATGCGCTCCAGCTCCGGCGGAACCTCGTAGTTGAAGCGCGCCATCGCCTCGGGCTGCGCCCGCACGATCTGCAGGAGCAGTTCGGTGGCGCTGACGCCGGAGAAGGGCAGCCGCCCGGTGGCCATCTCGTAGAGCACCACGCCCAGGCTGAACAGGTCCGAGCGGGAATCGGCCTCGCGTCCCAGCGCCTGCTCCGGGCTCATGTACTGGACCGTCCCCATCACCATGCCCGGATCGGTCAGAAACTCGGTAGCCGCGCGGCTGGCGGTGGATCCCGAGCCGACGCCAGGCGGCTTCATTTTGGCCAAACCAAAGTCCAGCACGGACACGTGCCCGCGCGGGGTGATCATGATGTTGGCGGGCTTGATATCCCGGTGCACGATGCCCTTGGCGTGGGCCGCATCCAGTGCATCCGCCACCTGAATGGCGATGTCGACGGCCTCGTCGAGCGGCAGCGGCGTGGTTCCGATGCGGGCATTCAGCGTCTGGCCATCGATGTATTCCATCGCCAGGAAAGTGACGCCATCCGCCTCGCCGATCTCGAAAACATGCGCCACGTTGGGATGGCTCAGCGCCGACGCGGTCTTGGCTTCCTGTATAAACCGCCGCATGCGTTCGGGATCGTGCGCCACTTCCGGCGGCAGGATCTTTAGGGCCACCGGACGATCGAGGTTGAGGTCCTGCGCCAGGTACACCTCGCCCATGCCGCCCGCGCCAAGCCGGGAAACGATGCGATAATGCGCCAGCACCGCGCCGGCGGCGAGGGATTCCTGCATTGTCTTATGTTACCGGAGTGGGCGCGGCTGTTTGCGGGTTACAGCTTCATTTCCTGCCCGATGCCCTGGATGGCGATGCGCTCCGGCTCGCGCCCGGCTGCTCCATAGAGCCGCTCGATCGGCTCGTAGAACGGTTCGCGGCTTAGCATGAAGGTTTGGTGATGCACGGGCAGGAACATCTCCGCGCCCGCATCGTTGCCCATCTGCCAAGCCTGCTCGGGCGTGCAGTGGTAGTGGATCCAGGGATTGTATGCGCCCACCGGCATGATGGCCAGATCGATACGCCGCGAGCTGCGCAGCCCGCGGAAGGCCGTCGTAGCCGCCGTGTCGCCACCGAACAGCACGCGGTAGCCGCCCGCCTCAATGAGGTAGCCGTTGTATCCGCGGTAGGTATCGCTGCGCATGCGCGCGCCCCAATGATTCACCTGAAACGCGCGGAGACGGATGTCGCCCACACGCGCGCGCTCACCCCAGCCGAGCTCCTGTACTTTGCCATAACGGCCAACTCGCAGCAGATCGCTAGTTTTGGAAGCGGTCACCACAGAGGTGCCACGGCTTTCGAGCGCGCGCAGCGTCGCCAGGTCGAAGTGATCCATGTGGGCGTGTGATAGCAGGATCAGGTCGATCTTTGGCAATTGATTGACCCGCATGGCGGGCGCGACCAGCCGTTTCAACCCCAGGGTCATCGGGCCGAAGCTCAGCCCCACGCGGTCGCCCAGCACGGGGTCGGTCAGGATGGTCATGCCATCCAACTTCAGCAGGACTGTGGTGTGGCCCAGCCACGCGGCGTATAACCCACGATCACCCCATAATTTAGGGTTCGGACGGTGAGGCGAAGGTTTAATGCGACGTCCAGCCACGAGTCACCAATAACCAGCTAATAGTTAAGATGCAGGCTACCCGGTACCCGTTGCACAACCACCATCCACCAGCCACTAACCACCAGCCACGTCGCGCGAAGCGCGGCCATAACCGCACCCAGTGACCAGCGGGCACGAGGAGCACGCAGGCTGCGCCGTACGGCACAATTCCTTGCCATGCTGCCGCAGCAATTGGTGAGCCTCCACCAGGAACCCGCAATCGCTGCCCGTCTGGCCTGCCAGCGCCTCTTGCACAGATCGATATGTCGCGCTGTAGTTCTTTCGCTCCGCGCCGTATCCCAACCGAACAAGCACGCGCAAGCCATTCGACTCCAAGGCCAGAATGGGAGCCGTCCCCGTGAAGAGCAGGATCTTCTCGGCGCCCGGATCGCCGATCGACGGGAACAATTTCAGCGCTTTCTTCGCGCGCGGCAGCGGCAGCTTCAACGCCTGCCGCAGATCGCCCTGGAACTCCGACACCGTGAGTTCGGCAATAAAGCGCAGGCGGTCCACGCGCTTCTCTGGAAACATGCCGCCCAGCCGCGCCACTTCCAGCAGCGTTTCTCGCGGAGCCACGGCGATGCGCTCGGGCGTCGTGCCCACTTTTTTTCGGAGCGTGTCGAAGGCCTTAGCGCGCCGCTCGTCATCCAGCAGGTAGGCCACGTTCTCCCAGAGAATCATCTCGAACGGGTCCGTGACCTTCGGCGGCTTCGGGCGTCCATAATGGTTCGAAAGTCGGCGGACGATCTCCTGCAACGACGGGGGCATTGAGGACCAGCCTTATCTTAGCGAGTGTCATGAAATAAACGTGTCATCCTGTGGGGCGGCCAATCTTGGCCGCAGTTGGCTTTTCAGCCGGCCAGGATTCCCTGCCCCGCGCGGTGATTTCATGACTGCCTCTTACCAGCGCAATTCCGCCGGAAAATACTCCTCGATTAATTCTTCGTAAAACGGCCTGAGCGCCCGCGGGTCCGGACGCGCGGAGCTCTTGGAATACAGATCGTAAGGGTTGAACGCGCGCACGCCTTCGAAAAGCTGCTTGTCCCGATCGCTCATGAGGTATTCGTACGCGTGCTCCCGGTGACACGGATAAAAGGAGTGATAACGGATCATGTACAGCGCTTCGTCCGGCAGATAGTCCTTCACCACGTGGTACAGGTACTCGTCGTGTCCCCACGACAAGTCCACTTTATCCAGACCGCCGCCCTCCTCATAAACGCCGGTGCGCGTCTGGTAAGCGGGGACTTGCGCATCGGGATTCGCCGCGAAGAACTCCGCGTATACGATCTTGTCCGACCACGCGCAGCCTACCGGGAAGGTGTCGCCCACCACCGCCCATTGCGGCTCTCCATAGAGGCATAGCGTCTTGCCCAAATCGTGGATCAGGCCCGCCAGGATGAACCATCGCGGATGCCCGTCGCGCCGGATCGCCTCCGCCGTTTGCAGATTATGCTCGATCTGCGAAAGGTCCGTATCCGGATCGCTGTCGTCCACCAGCGTGTTCAGATATTCCAGGGCTTCCCAAATACCCATGCGGCGCTGGTTGAGCGACAGGTATTGGCGCTTCTTCTGTTGCACAAAGTCGCGCGTCTGGTAGGTATGATTCAGGCGATAAAACTCGCGCACCACCGGAGGCGTTTCCTCGGTGTACTGCCGGAAATCCCCTGCCGCGCGCTCCGGATCGTAGCGCTGCTTGACGAAATCGTCCCACTGCTCCAGCCTTTCTAGCGGACCTTCCATAGTCATATTGTAACCGGCAGGTTGGCAGGCGAAAGCGCCTGCCCCACGGGCATCGTTATGAAGTATTGTAGACATGAGGTGAATGCATGTATCGATTCCTTACGACTCTGATGATTGGCGCGGCCGTCACGCTGCCGGCCCTGGCGCAAGAAAGCAACGTTCAGTCCAATGTTCACGACAAGCTGATCGACCACTGGAAGACTTCCAAGAAGTACGTGCTGGCGCTGGCCGAACAGATGCCGGCCGCGGATTACGGCTTCAAACCCAACCCGGCGGAGATGAGTTTCGGTGAGCAAATGGCGCACATCGCCGTTGTCAACGGGTACATGTTCTCCAAACTCTCGGGCAAGGCAAACCCCATCGCCAAGCCGGCCAATTTCGAGAAGGCGACCGTCCTGAAGACGCTGAACGATTCCTACGATTTTGTGATCGCCACGCTGGGGAGCCTTACGCCGGAGCAGATGCACGCGACCATCGATACAGGCGAAGGCAAGCTGACCGGATTCGAGCTCCTGCTGCTGGCGACCGACCACACCGCGCACCACCGTGGCCAGTGCATCGTGTACCTCCGGGCAAAAAACATCAAGCCCACCGACTACGAATTCTAAGGCAGGGCGGGGGACGCCATGAAATCGCGAAGCATCGTTCGGGCGCGGCGGATTCCGCAGCCGCCGCGCTCGCGCCGCTGGCCCTTCGTCAACACCATGAGTTTCCCGCAGACGCTGCGTGACGCCATTCCCACCCTGTCGCGCTGTTGGGGCCGGTGTTTGCTTCTCAACTCCATCACCGGGCGCTCACAGAACAATGAGCTGTTCGGCAAGCGTGTGCAAATCAAATTCCAGGTCGAGGAAAGCGGTAAGCTGACGGGCAAGTTCGACGTGTGGATGGATCTGGATCTGGAAGCCGCCCGCGGGCTCGCGCGCACGCTGAACCAGCTCGCGGATGAAGCCGAGCAATGACAAGGGGTGGGTCCCTTCGTCGAAGTTGGTGTAGACCTCTGGCATTCGCTTGTAGAGTCTGCCACTATTACACGGATGCGACCGGTCCTTGACGCGGGTTCGACGACCAGCGGGAAAGACCGTTTGGCTGCCGGGTAAATCTGTTATGATGCTGGTAGGCGGGACCGGTACGCGAACCGATCCCGCCGCGGCATTACCGCTGGACCTTACGGGTCCAAACGATCAATGCCGAGAGCCGGCCCACAAACGCGAGCCGGATTACCAGCATAAGGATCATAAGCAGATCCTCCTTTCCGCTTCCGATGAAGGCCCGGGCCTGAACCCCGGGCTTTCTCGTTTGAAGCTCAAGTGCTTCGCGCGAGAACCCGCTCTCCACGTTCCACGAAAAGCTATACAGTAGTGGCCTGGCGCGGAAATCGTCACGCCAATTTTCAAAACCCGCCGGTGTCGCGGATGAACTTGCCTTCCACACACTCGTACATCCGGCCCGCACGAAGGTTCTTGAATTCTTCCGTGAGGCCGCTTGGCCAGTGCAGCACGGCGCGCTCGGCGATGTCCCGTTTCCCGAGGCCGAAGGTAACCGGCAGCTCCGATTGCGAAAGATAGCTGGAGCCGCTTTTGACCATGCGCGAGCCGGTTTCACCGCCGCTGGTGATGCGCACGATGGCGCCGATGCCATCCCGGTTCGACTTGGTCCCCACCAGGCGGAAGCGTATGGCGCGATGGCCGTTCGACTGGTCGTTGCGGTAGAGGTATGCGGGACCCTGATTGGTGGTGATCAGGACATCCAGATCGCCATCGCGGTCGAAATCGCCGAATGCCGCGCCGCGCCCCACCTTGGGGTCGGCGAAACCGCCTCCCAACGCGCCGGCTACGTCATGGAATCCGGCGCTACCCTTGTTCAGGAACAGGTGCGGCGGCTGAGCGTATTCCGTGTCGGGCCGGGCGACCCGTATGCCGGGATCGATGTGGCCGTTCACCACCAGCAAATCCAGCAAGCCGTCGAGATCGGCATCGAAGAAGAAACAGCCGAAGCCCAAATCGCGCCGAGACAGCCGGCCCACATCCGAGTGCGCGGCTTGGTCGACATACAGGCCGCCGCGGGTGCCGCGATACAGGCCCAGCATCTCGTTATCGAAGTTCGTAATGGCCAGGCCTGGAATACCGGAATTATCGTAGTCAGCCACGTCCACGCCCATGCCTGCGCGGGCCTTACCATCTTCGCCGAAGGCCACGCCGGCGTGCAGGGCGATGTCCTGAAATCTGCCATTGCGCAGGTTGCGATAGAGCTTGTTGGGCTGCGTGTCGTTGGCTACCAACAGGTCGATCCAGCCGTCCAGGTCGTAATCCAGCATGGCCACGCCTAGCGACTTGGAACTGCTGTCGAAAATGTCGCTAGTGGCCGTAACATCTTCGAACGTACCGTTGCCGCGATTGCGGAACAGCCAACAGGTCGCGCCGCGGTAGGCTTCCGGCGTGCAATAAGATTTGCGCTTGCCGTCCAGGCTGCAAAACACATCCTGCGCGGGCGACCACTTCACGTAGTTGCAGACGAACAGATCCAGCAGGCCGTCGCGGTCATAGTCGAACCAGAGCGCGGAACTGCTGAAGCCTTGCCGCCCGCCCAAGCCGCTTCGATCGGTGACATCCAGAAACGCACCTTTGCCGGTGTTCTGAAACAGGCGGCTCTGGCCCACGCAGGTGACGTAGACGTCCGGAAAGCCATCGTTATTGAAGTCGCCCACGGCCACGCCCAAGCCGTACATCTCGACATCCAGACCGGCGGCCCGGGTCACATCCGTGAAAGTGCCATTGCGGTTGTTGCGGTAAAGGCGCATGGTGCTGCGCTGCTTTACGTGGCCCGGCCAGTCCATGCCGTTGATGAGCAGAATATCCTGCCATCCGTCGTTGTCGTAGTCCAGAAAGGCGCAGCCTGGGCCCAGCGTCTCGGGCAGATACTTTTCTCCAAACGCCCCGCTATTGTGCCGGAACTGAATGCCGGCCGGGGAGGTGATGTCGGTGAAGCGGAAGCCCAATTGCGCTTCCTCACGGGCCCAAGCGCCAGCCCGGCTCGGAATGACGCCCGCAAGTACGCTCCCCAGAAATTCCCGGCGGTTCACGGCAGATGCACCAGGCCCTTTTTGACGGCCCACACGACCAACTCCGTAGTGCGATGGATGCCCAGCGCCGACATGAGATTGGCGCGGTGAACGGAAACCGTATTCACGCTCAGGTTGAGAATCGTGGCGATCTCTTTGTTCGAATTACCGTGGGCGATCAATTCCAGGATCTGCTTTTCGCGCGGCGTGAGGCGTTCGTAATCGGGATCGGGCTCACGGTTGGTGGTCAGCACTCCGGGTCCGATCACGTTCTTGCCGGCCGCCAGATCCTTAATGGCGCCGGCGAGGTCCACGTCCAGGGCTTCCTTCAGTACATACCCGCGCGCGCCGGCGTCCAAGGCGTTGCGCACGTAGTTCTCGTCGGAATACATGCTCAGGATGAGCACCGCTGTCTCCGGCGCGTGCTTCAGGATTTCCCGGGTGGCCTGCACGCCATCCAACCCCGGCATGGCCATGTCCATCACAATCACGCGCGGATGCAATTCCTGAGCCAGCTTGATGGCTTCCTGGCCGTTGGTGGCTTCGCCGACCACGCGTATCTCGGGATCGTCTTCCAGCATGCGCCGGAAGCCCTTGCGCACCAGACCGTGATCGTCCACCAGCAGGACCGAGATTTCATTGCTCATAGGCATCCGTTAACGGAACATCGAGCCGCACCAGCGTGCCACCTTCGTCGGGGCGGAGGACCTCGAAACTGCCTTGCAGCAGCTCGGCGCGCTCGCGCATGGCGGTCATGCCGATGCCCCTGCGCGTGGCGCCATTGCGCTGGTCGGGCATGCCGGCGCCGCGATCTTCCACCTCCAGGTTCAGCCGTCCGGGCGGAAACGCGAGCCGCACCACGGCCAGCGGCGAGCCGGAGTGGCGCGCCAGATTGTTCAACGCTTCTTGCAAGACGCGATACACGTGAATCGCCACACGGTCGGTGATCGCCGGGCCATCTCCCTGTTTCTCGTATCGTACCGTAATTCCAGTCTGCTTCTCGAAGACCGGCAGATACCAGTCTATGGCCTTCTCCAGACCGCCTTCGTCGAGGATGCTGGGGTGCATCAATTGCGAGAGGTTACGGGTCTTCTCCAACGTGGCCTGGGCCACTTCGCGGACTTCGCGCAGGCTGACGCAGAACTCCGAATCGGCGGGCAGACGCTTTTCGGCTCGGCGCAGCATGGCGCCCATGGCCGTCAGCACCTGGCCGAATTCATCGTGCAGCTCGCGCGAAAGCGAATGCAGCGTCTCCTCCTGTATCGTGATAAGCTTGCGGGCCAAGTCGCTGCGGTGCTCGGAGAGCGCAGCCAGATGCTGGAACAGGCGGCGGTTGGAGTAAATGAGGTAAAGCGTGGTGAGGGAAATAGCCACCAGCATGGCGGCCAGGAAGAGATACACGTCGCGCTCTACACCCAGATAAATGCCTTGGATACGGACAGCGGCTTCTTGCTCGGCCTCCTGCGCTTGCAAAGACGTGCGGATCAGGTCGCGGGCGGCGCGGTCGCCTCCCTGTGCGGCCACTTCAAACATGCGGCTGGCGGAGGTCCAGAACTGGGCCAGCGAACCGGCCAGATACTGTTGCCGGCCGGGGTTGCGCTGGACCGGGGCCAGTTGGGCTTCGAGGCGCAGGGCGTCATCGAGATCCATGCGCATGCGGTCGAACTGCGGCTTCCACGCCTGCAGCGGATACGGCTCGTCGCCGTCCAGCATGTCCCGCATGGCGTGACCCAGTTCATTGAGGTCGTTCTGGATGCGCAGAAGCTGCAGCGAGTCTTTGCGGTTGCGGTCCACCGTGCGGGTCTGCAAATCTTCCAGACCGCGGATCTGGCGCAACGCGTAGAACGAGAAGACGCCCACGGCCGCCAGGGTCACGGCGAGGCCGGCTAGCAAACGGCCGGTGGGAGAAGCCACGGACTTCTTCATTGGAACGCTACCGTCAGCATAGCAGGCGAGTGCGGGAACGAACGCGCGGCTGCGTTGTGGCGTGGCGCGCGCGGTCCCGGCCCCCAGGCACGATCCATGCATGCCCTGCCAGGCGAGCGGGCGACGCGGCGATCCATCTCCCGTCTGTTCCACGGGAGGGCTGCAAATGGCCAATCTTCTTAGCAGTTCATGCCCTGCTAAGATCTGTTGTGCGGAGGTGAGCATGGCAAGAAGACGATTACGAGCCTTGATGTTGGCATCGGTGTTTGTACTGTTTCCCGTGTTGGCGCAAACCAAGAATGTGGCCGAGCAGCTTGGGTACCCGGCGGATGCCAAGCTGCTGATTATCCATGCCGACGACCTGGCGGTGAGCCACTCCGAGGATCGCGCCAGCTTCGCCGCGCTCGACCGGCACGCAGTCAGCGCCGCCAGCATCATGGTTCCCTGCCCCTGGCTGACCGAGGTTGCGGAATACGCCAAGGCGCATCCCGATGCGGATCTCGGCCTGCACTTGACGCTGACCAGCGAGTGGAAAAATTATCGCTGGGGGCCGGTGGCTTCGAAAAACGAGGTGCCGGGACTGCTGGGTCCAGATGGCAATCTCTGGCTGGACGTTCCGTTTGTCACGAAGAACGCCAGCTCGGCGGAGGTCGAGACAGAAATCCGGGCGCAGATCGAGCGGGCCATGAAGTCCGGCATACGCCCCACGCATGTCGATAGCCACATGGGAACGTTGTTCACTCCCGCGTTCTTTCCCGCATACGTCAAGGTCGCACGGGAGTACGGCCTTCCTTTCCTGGCCATGCGCGCCGCGGGTGCTCCGGCGGCCATGCTGGCGCTGTTGAAGGACACCGACGTTATGCCCGGCGCGATCACTATGGCCGCGGGTGTAGAGGCGAAGAACTGGACGGAGTATTACATGGGCGTCATCCACAATCTGAAGCCTGGCTTGACGGAACTGATCGTCCACTTGGCATATGACGATGCCGAGATGCAGGCGATCACCGAAGAGCATCCCGCTTACGGCAGCGCCTGGCGGCAGAGGGACTTCGATGTGATCACCAGCCCGGGGTTCCGGCAGGCGCTCAAAGACAATTCTGTGACTCTGATCGGCTGGAAGGATATAAAGGAACGCGGCAGCCGGCACTGAACCGCTCAGCGCCGGCGTTTGCCACGATCCGCATTTGGCTACCGATCACGGCGCAATTCGGGATGCTTTAATCGTGCCAGTAAAGCTGCCGACGGGGTTTCCCGACGTGTCGAACAGGCTGATGCTGTAAGGACCCTCGTATGCGTTGCCCCCCGCAGCGACAGCGACTGTCTCGATGATGAGCGCCGTGCCTGTCAGATTGCCGCTGGTATCGAAGGTCCACGAGGGGTGTTTGAGTGTAAAGGTTCGCGGCGAGGTTTGCGTCCACACGCCCAGACACACGTTGCCTTCGATCGGGTTGGTGAAATCGTTCAGAATCTCGGTGCCATCGCTGTGCCAGACGTCGAAAGCTTCGTCAACGATTGCGCCGCCCGAGTAAAACACGACACTCCATAAGCCTACGATGGCTGGGCCACTCTGCGCCGGCGCGCTGGAGGGCGACTGATTCGGCGACGAGATCAGGCCCGGCGGAAGGATCGGCGGCACTCTCAGGGGCGATACCCCCGGAAGGCTGCAGCCCGCTGCGTTTGGCACGAAGCTGGCCGACAGGGCCAGCAGCGCGCCGGTGATGGCGATCGTCTTTATTCTTCGTTGCATGATGATTGGTCCTTTTGCTCTTGAGATTTGGAAAGCGGGCTGGAACTAAGGCAATCGGGTAGTGTCTCGGCGGTTGGCCCGGACGTTTTGGCGGGAGATTCGGCGGACTGGCGGCTGCGAACCAGCAGCCTTTCTTCGATCGTTACAGCGATTCTGGTCTTGCGCTTGATTCGCACGATCCCTCTCTTCCGGGCCGGTTCGCCGACTGTGTTAAACTACCTTCCACTTGGCGCTCGGCAGGCCGGCTCTCACTTTCGCATTCTATCCGGCGGCCAGCCGAATAGTCTTGAAAGCGGCGTTGAAGCTTTATAAAATCTTCTAAAAGGCTCTTGCCTGGTGGCTATGCCAATAGAAACAAGTCAGTTGTACGAATTCGGGCCGTTCCGGGTGGACGGCGTGCGGCGCCTGCTTTTCCGCGACGACCAACAGGTGCCACTGACTTCCAAAGCCTTCGATACGCTCCTGGTGCTTATCCGGAATCGCGACCGGGTACTGGAAAAAGATGCGCTGCTGAAGGCGATCTGGCCCGACAGCTTTGTGGAGGAGGCCAATCTAGCCCAGCATGTCTCGGCGTTGCGGAAAGCGCTGGGGGAGCAACCGGGTGAACACCGCTATATCGCGACGATTCCAGGCCGGGGCTATCGCTTCGTGGCAGACGTCAGAATGTTTTCCACTACGGAAACCGAGCTGACACTGGAAAGGCGTACGACCGCCGAGTTGGTCGTAGAAGAAGAACTCCAGGAAGACGAAGAAATCAGAGTCCGGACCCGCTGGCGCCTCCGGCCAATCGAAACGGCCGCGGCTGTCGGCCTACTGGCGGTGGGTCTGGGCGTGGCTGGCTGGCGCATCTGGAACGAGAAAGCCCACGCACCGGATGTGACGGCCACCCGCTCCATTGCGGTGCTGCCGTTCCAACCGCTGGACGCTCAGGGCGAAAACTCTTTGGCCCTGGGGCTGGCGGACGCCGTAATCACCAAGCTGAGCAACATACGGCAATTGGTGGTGCGGCCAACGAGTTCGATTCTGAAATACGCCGGCCCATCGACCGACCTGTTGGCCGCCGGACGCGAACTGGATGTGGCTGCGGTACTCGAAGGTAAGGTCCAGAAGGCCGGGGATCGTATACGCATCACCGTGCAACTGGTTCGTGTATCCGACCGGAGGCCGTTATGGGCAGAGACATTTGATGAGAGCTTTACCAACATCTTCGCGATCGAGGATGCGATCTCGGAAAAGGTCGCCCAGGCGCTGGCCCTAAAACTAGCGCAAGGGGAGAAGCAGAGATTGGACCGGCGCTACACGGCGAACCTGGAGGCTTACCGGAACTACCTGGATGGGCGCTACTCCGAGTTCAAGTTCACTCCGGACGGATTGAACCAGGCGATCGTGTATTTTGACCGGGCCATCGAGATTGATCCAAGCTATGCCTTGGCGTACGCCGGATTAGCGGACGCGTATACCACGGCTTCGGATTGGGTGCTCTCGCCGCGGGAGGCGCTACCAAAAGCGGAGGCGGCGGCGCGTCACGCGCTGGAATTCGACGATGGTCTGGCGGAGGCGCATGGCGCGCTGGCGCACGCCCAGATGCATGAGTGGAAACTCGCCGACGCCGGGAAAGAGTTTGGCCGCGCCCTGGCCTTAAATCCAAACATCACCTCGGTTTACTTTGCGTATGCCGAATATCTGTCCGCGTTGGGAAAGCACGACCAGGCATTTAGCGAGTTGCAGAAGGCCCTCAAAATCGATCCCCTGTCCCCAGAAATCTTGTTCCTGCTGGGCTTCCCCCTTTATCTGAAGCAGGATTATGAGGGTGATCTGGCAGCCGACCGGGCGGCTATAAAAGCGCACCCGGATTTCTGGGCGCCGCACATGGCGTCCGGATACGGCTACCTGGCCGAGCAGCGATTTCCCGAAGCAATTGCGGAATTCGAAAAAGCACGTGCGCTTAACCCGGAAGCCACCATCAATCTGTCGGGCTTGGCCGCTGCCCATGCGCGTTCAGGGGATCGGACGGAAGCCATGAAGCTGCTCGCGCAATTGAAGAAGATGGCGTCCGAGCAGCATGTGGCGCCGTTCGACATTGCGGTGATTTACGACGCTCTGGGCGAGCGGGACAAGGCGCTGGATTGGTTGGAGAAGGCTTACCAGGACCAGTCGGAGATGATGCTGTTTCTGGAAATGTATCAGCCGGTCGCGGACCTGCGCGGCGAACCGCGATTTCAGGAACTCGTGCGCCGCGTCGGGGTCCCACAGAGGTAGCCGGCACTCATCCGTACCTTAGGCGCAGGTTTTGGATAGTGGGTTCCGCGTGAGTTGCGGTATGCTACAGAGAAGCGCGCTCCGCCGATGCACTCCGAACCAGGCTGCGGCGAAGCGCAAGCGATTCCCTATCCGGAGATGAAAGCGATGACACGCATACTGACTTTGTTTTTGACGATCATTCTGTTCGGCTGTGCAGCCTGTCTGGCGGCCGACAACGCGGTAGTGGGCAAGTGGGATGTGGTGGCGACCGACGAAGCCGGGCAAGCCTCCAACTGGACGCTGGTAGTCAAAGAAGACGGCGGCAAACTGAGTGGGACGCTAAGCGGCGACCCGGGCGAGTTCCCGATAGTCGATGCCAAGGTAGACGGCAAGGCGTTCAGCTTCAAGGTGGTAGTGAACGAGGCAAATTACGTGGTGGAGGGCACCGTCGACGGCAACAAGTTCGACGGAAAGTACAAGGGGCCGGAAGCCAGCGGGACGGTGAAGGGCTCCAAGCAGTCGTGAAGGCTGCGGGCAGGCCGGGAGGTCTGCCCGACTGTGTTTGGCAATCAAAGCCCAAACAGGCGGATCTAAAGCAGTTAGGCGACGGCGGGTAGCCTGCGCGGCCGGTGCCCGGGTCGGTCACTGGGTGTTTGCAGGTACCAGGGTTGTTGTGACCCAAACCCCTCAGGCGAGCGGTGCTCGCCCGCGCCGGCAGGAGTGCCGGCGCGGCAGGCAAAGTGCCTGCGCCACGGCTATTTGCGGCTGATCTCCAGGCGCGCGGTTCCACCGTTCGGGTCGGTGAACTCGAAGATCTCGGGCTTGGCCGAAACCTGTTTGATGGCGGCCTGCTTCCAGGGCAGCTTTTCACCTGCGCCCTCCCGATACCAGCCGCTCAGGATATATTTGGGCGGGTCTTGCGATTCATGGGCGAAGCAGGACTTGAGCCAATACCTCGCCACGCCCGCCGGTGCTCCGCTTTCGCTCGACCACTCGTGTTTCCACCGGTCACGCCCGTGCACCACACAGATGAAGTAGAGGTTCACATGGCGGCAATACTTGCTCTCGAACTCATCGAGATGGAAGGACCGCTGCCAGCCTCCCGGTGAGAAGGCGCTCACGAACTCGACGTCCTCTTGGAAGTTGGTGGAGCCGTCGCACAGTATTCGGCTGCCGATTGGCAGGCCCTGGACGGGGTTCAGTAAGTCTTCGGTCCGGCGGGACCCGGCGCCGACGCCAGCCCCCAGTCCCAAGATGAGAAGCGTGGCGATGACAACGGAAGATCGGGGCATCCAAGATTCATTTTAGCGCCGGCGGGGTGCCCTGGGGACATTAGCCACGGATTCGTATGTTTTTTCACTAACGATCGCCACGCGACCGCCAGCCAGTCGTTTTTTTTCTTGTGGTCGTATAACAGATATTAAGGTATAATACACCTTAATAGACAAATGCAGGTCGTGCCTGCCGTCGCCTTTGGCGCAGAGGCGAACCGCGGGTCAGCATTGTAAGTCTAGCTGGAACGACCGAACTCGCTGCTTCGACAAAAAACAGGACATGCGCGCAAAAGGAGTTTGCAATATGTACGCCGACGAGATTGAACAACCATTTGATTCGATCGAGAGTGCGCACGACTTCATGAACGTCCTGGCCGAGACGATTCTCGACGCCATGAAGGATCTCAACCGCGATCAGGAACTGGCAGTTCGGGATGGCCAGCAACGTCGCGCGGACGCCATTGAACTGGCGATGTACAAGTTGAAGACGCTGAACTGCCACGTGCATAAGAGCCGCATCGCCTTGAACGATCTGCGCACGATCCGGCGCCTCATCCTGAATGAACGGCAGCCGCACGGGCGCGCGATGGCAGTCGGAATGGTGGCGCTTTGAGGCAGTTGGAAGGGTAGCGGCTGCGACCGGGCCGCGGAACGGCCTGGCGCGTTGGGATTGCTGGCAGCAGGAGATGCCGGATTAATGATGGAGACTTTCGGTTCACCCTCGCAAGCGACCTACTGGTTTATCCAGGGGCGCCTGCTGTTCCTAATCCTTCATTTTCTGGGTGTCGCCTGTTTTGCCTATATTGTGGCGCGGCGCATGGTTCCTCTCATGCGCGCCGAACGCGATTTTCGTTTCGACCATCCATGGATGCGGTTGGGAAGGGTCCTGCAGTTCTGGCTGGGGGCAGTGGAGGCATCCGCGCTACCGGACTGCGGGAACCATTCACATTTTGATCTTTGCGGGTTTCATTGTCCTGGTCATGCGGGCGTTCTTTGTGCTAAGTCTCGGCACATCCTCCAGTTCCGCGATGCCGGGCTTGCCGGGGAAGGCCGGCCATATCTACGGCATCATCCAGGCCTACGCGGCGACCGTGGTCTTCCTTTGCATGATTGTCGCGGCTGTTCGCCGATTGGTCTTCAAACCTGCGCGGTATGCGGTGCCGGCAAGGTACGGCAAAGCTCACACGGCGGACGCCATCTTTCTCCTGGGGCTGATTGCCATTCTGATGGCGGCCGACAGCCTCTTTGAGGCCAGCCGGGCCGCCGCTCAGGCACAGCAAGGCCGGGAAGTCGAGTTTTTGGCTGTGCTGTCTCTGCCGTGGATATTCAAGGCTGCTCTCGCTGCCGCTCCGTTGCCGGTGCTCTCGACCCTTTACCTCGGCGCTTATCTGGTACATGATCTGGCCTTTTTCTTTTTGCTTTGCTATCGGCCGTTCGGCATACAGTTCCATGTGGAGACATCCTTATTTAGTATTTTCTTCGCAAAGCTGGACCGGGGAACTATAAAGCCGGTCCGATGGGGCGTTGCCGATGCGCAGCTCGACCAGGTGAAATCCTTCGGAGTCAAGACGTTCGAAGACTTCACCTGGAAGCACATGCTGGATTTTTATTCGTGCGCCGACTGCGGCCGGTGCTCGGACAACTGTCCCGCCAATGCGGTGGGCAGGCCGTTGTCGCCCAGGTTCATCACCACCAAGGCGCGCGATTACTGTTTCGCGCATTATCCGGTGCTGGGCAGCGCGCACAATGGCACGCCCTTGATCGGCGGCATTTATTCCGAGGATGAAATCTGGTCTTGTACGACTTGCGGCGCCTGCGAGGCGGAGTGCCCGCTGCTGGTTGAGTATATCGACAAGATTGTCGATTTGCGGCGCGGAATGGTGGATGACGGCAAGGTTCCCCAATCGCTCCAAAAGCCGCTGAAGGCTCTGGAGAGCCGCGGCAACCCCTACGGCAAGATGGAGAAAAAGAGGGCCGAATGGGTAAAGGCCAAGGAGTTCCAGCAATCCTGCTCCGTCAAAGTGCTGAACGGGAAGCAGGATACGGACACCTTGTATTTCGTCGACAGCATCACCTCCTACGACGACCGGATTCAGGCGATTGGGCGGGCCACGGCGAAGATTCTGGACCACGTCGGAGAGGATTTCGGAATCCTGGGCGCGGCGGAAAAAGATAGCGGCCACGATGTCCGGCGGTTCGGCGAAGAGACGCTGTTCATGGCTTTGCGGGACCAGAATGTGGAGGCCATCAAAGCGTCCGGAGTCAAGCGGATCGTGACGGCCGACCCGCACGCTTTCAATGCGTTGAAACACGACTACCAGGATGTTCCGCCGGTAGAGCACATCAGCCAGGTGATCGCCCGGGAAGTGAAGTCGGGCAAGATCAAACTGAATCCAGTGGAAAACGAGAACGATGTGTACGCCTACCACGATCCGTGCTATCTGGGGCGGCACAACCAGGTCTACGACGACCCGCGGGATGTGCTCGATGCGATTCCCGGTTTGAAGAGAGTCGAGATGACGCGGTCGCGCGACCGGTCGTTCTGTTGCGGTGGCGGCGGGCTCGCGCTCTTCTACGAGCCGAAAGAGGATCAGCGGATGGGGGTGAAGCGCATCCAGATGGCCGCCGAAGCGGGCGCCAACGTGATCGTGACTGCCTGTCCGTTCTGCATGGTGAATATGGAAGATGCCATCAAGGTCGCAGGCATGGAAGGAAAGATGACCGCCATCGATTTGGCGGAGTTGGTAGAGAAACAAATGGTGCGGGAAGGGCCGCCTGAAGCGCGGCTGCAGGCAGGATTGCCTGCCCCACTGGAGAGAGAGGGAATGTGGAAATCTTAGTTTGTGCAAGAAGAGTACCCGACACTTCGGAAAATGAGATCGAGCTCAACGGCGCCGGGAACGATATCGATCGCGACGACCTCGTGTATTCGATCAACGAACCCGACAACTACGCGGTCGAAGAGGCGCTGCAGATGGTCGAGCGGGCCGGCGGAAATGTCACGGTCGCCACGGTGGGCGGCGAGGATGACGAGGAGATCCTGCGCCGGGAGATGGCCATGGGGGCCAAGAATGGCGTGCTGATCTCGGACGATGCCTTCAACGGATCGGACGGCAAGGGCATTGCCACCATTTTGAAAGCCTACGTGCAGAAGAATGGGTTCGACCTGATCCTTACCGGAGTGCAGGCCGAGGATGCAGGCGCGCAGGTGGGCGGGATGTTAGCAGCCATGCTGGACTATCCGTTCGCTTCCCTGGTAAATGCCATCGAAGTACTGGACGGCGGCAAGCTGAA
>JBEKUO010000281.1:0-9847 GCA_049514955.1 Bryobacteraceae bacterium
TTCCGCAGGCATGAGCAATCTATTTGTCCGCGCCACGGAAACCACGCCAGTATCGGACCTCAAGAAGAAGCTCATCGAGATGTGCAGGCAGCGCGGCAAGCCCTACGGCCTGATCGTTCGAAAAATGGATTTCCCCTCATCCGCTTCGTTCGAAGAGGTCCGCCGGCTGCTGAATAGTTCCGCGCAGGCAGGCGGCGGCCATCCAGTGAGTTCACCCGTTCTGGCGTACCGCGTGTATCCCGACGGCCGTGAGGAACTGGTGCGCGGCTTGCGTTTCCGCAGTCTGAACGCGCGGTCGCTCAAGGATATCGTGGCTGCGGGCGACGACAGCAATGTGTTCGAGTTCATGAACAATCAGGCGCCTTTCGCGCTCATCGGCGGCGCGACTTATGTGGCGGAGAGCTCCGTAATCGCCCCCTCGGTGATTGTCGACGACGTCGAAATGCCTCCCGTGGAAGAGGAACCGCCCAAGCTGCCCATCGTGCCGGCCCCGTGGCGCACGCTTAAGCGTGCCGCGGGGGCGCCCCAACCCGCCAGCCCCACCACACCCCAGCGCCATTCGACGGGCCGGACATAACATGCGCATCCTGGGCCGGTACATCTTCCGCGAAATCCTCACCAGCTCTCTGCTCGGCATGGCCTTGGCGACCGCCATCATCTTCCTGCAGGGCGTCGGCAGGCTTTTCGAAGTGCTGGTGCGCAGCTCACCGCGGCTGGACACCATCCTGTACCTGTTCGCGCTCTCTTTGCCCCCCCTGCTGCCCCTGACCATCCCGTTCGGCACCCTGGTGGGCATCCTGGTAGGGTTGGGCCGCCTGGCGACCGACGGCGAGATCACCGCCATGCGGGCGGCCGGCTCCTCCAGCCGCAAAGTGCTGTTGCCGGTCATGCTGTTCGCCACGATCGCCATGGCCGTCTCCGGCGCCATGACTCTACGGCTGACGCCGCTGTCCATACGCGTGAGCAAGTGTACGTTGGCGACGTCCGGCCCGGCGCGCTGGTGGTGTGGCGCAATGTTTTCCTGGCCGACCTCACGCCTCCCGAGCAGCGTACCGGCGGGATGCGCGACCAGGCCCAAGGCCCCCTGATTACCGTGGCGCGGGAAGCCATCGCAGTGCCCGATCCCGACCACAACCGCATCCAGCTCTCCATGCGCGACGCCGCCACCCACGAGATGGGAAAGGACCTCAAGGGTTACGATAGCTTCTTCCCGCGCGGCGACCAAGCGCTCTATGCCGCGCCCCCCGAGCAGGTGGCCCGCCGGCCCTTCAAAGAGATGAACACCCGCGAATTGCGCCGTTATTCGGCGCACGGACCGGATTGGGTGGAGGCGCGCATCGAGCTTCACACCCGCCTGGCGCTGCCCATTGGATGCCTGGTGCTGGCGCTCGTGGGCATTCCGCTGGGTGTATCGTCGCGTAAAGGCGGCAAATCCGGCGGATACGTTACCGCCGTTTTTCTAGCCTTCTTCTGTTATTGGTTGGCGTTCATCACGCTGGTGAGCCTCGCCCGCCAAAGAGTCCTGCCGGTGGAAGCGGCGCTCTGGCTGCCGAATTCGGCGTTCCTGGTGGCCGGATTGATGTTCGTGGCTCGCATGGAGACGCCCGGTGGACGCGATTTTGTAGGTGCGCTAAAAGACGCCTTCAGCACAGTCCTGAACAAACTGCGCGCGCGCTTCGTGCCGGAACGCGGACGGACCGCTCGAGCCGGTGGCTTTCGCTTGCCGTTGCTGCCCCAGATTCTGGACACTTATATCCTCACCAACTTCGTCTTTTACTTCACCGTGTTGCTGTCGAGCTTCGTCACGATGAGCCAGTTTTACAATTTCTTCGAGTTGTTGGGCGATATCGTTCGAAACAAGATTCCCCTCGCGAAGGTTTTCACTTATCTCTTCTTCTTGACGCCTAAGTTGATTTATGAGACCCTGCCGATCAGCGTGCTGGTGGGCGTGCTGGTGACCTTCGGCGTGCTGACCAAGCATAACGAGGTGACCGCTTTCAAAGCCTGCGGCGTCAGCTTGCACCGTCTGGCGATTCCCATCCTGGTGGCCAGCACCTTCCTTAGCGCCGGCCTGTTCTTCTTCGATCACTACTACGTGCCGGAAGCCAATCGCCGGCAGGACGCCCTGCGCAACGAGATCAAGGGACGCGCGGTGCGGACATATCTGAGTCCGGAGCGTCAGTGGATTTTCGGAAAAGGACCCCGCATTTACTACTACAAGTTTTTCGACAAGGACGAGAATATGATGGGCGGCGTGATCGTCTACGAACTGGAGCCGAACACCTACCAGTTGGTGCGGCAGATTTCCGCCGAGCGCGCGCACTGGCAGGCATCTTTGAAGACCTGGGTTTTCGAAAACGGTTGGCGCCGCGAGTTTCACGGCAACCAGAGCATACCCATGACGGCATTCCAGGTGCAAACGTTCGCCGAGTTGAACGAGCCCCCCAGTTATTTCCTGAAAGAAGCGAAGCAGGATTCGCAAATGAATTTTCAGGAGCTGGACAGTTACATCCGCGATCTGCAGCAGAGCGGATTCAACACCGTGAAGCTGCGGGTGCAATTCTACCGGAAATTCTCCGTGCCCCTGTTCGCGCTGATCATGGCGATGATTTCGATCCCGTTCGGGTTCCTGGTGGGCAATCGCGGCGCCATGGCAGGCATCGGTGTCAGCATCGGCATCGCCATCTCGTATTGGGGTATCGGCCTGCTCTTCGAAAAGATCGGAGATGTGAACCAATTGCCGCCCGCCATGGCCGCCTGGTCCCCCGATGCGCTATTCTCGCTCACCGGCCTATACCTGCTGCTACGCATGCGAAGCTAGGTGAAGCCAGGTGGGCCAGGCGCTTCCGCCTGACAACTGACATGACCCCACTCTTCCCTATCGCCGCCATCACCGATGAATTCTCCCCCGACGTCGAATCCGCCGCACGCGCGATGTCGCAAGTCGGGATGACCGGCGCCGAATTGCGCATGGTCTTCGGCAAGAACATCATCGATCTGACAAACCCCGAACTGGACCGTGCCGCGGAAATCGTTGCGCGCCATGGCCTCGAAGTCGTGTCCATCGCCTCGCCCCTGCTTAAGTGCGTCCTCCCGGATTCCGGCGAAGTAGACGAGCGCTTCCAACAAGACGTGTTCGCCTCCCGCCACACCTTCGACGATCAGCCCCGCCTGGCCGAGCGCGCGCTTGAAATCGCCGAACGCACTGGGGCGCGCATCATTCGCGTCTTCTCGTACTGGCGCTCGGTGTGGCCGGAGGCGTGCTTCGAGCGCATCGCGCGCGCCCTGGAACATCTCGCCGCACAAGCCGCGCCCCACGGGCAAATCATCGGCCTGGAAAACGAGCACGCTTGTAACATCGCGACGGCGGAAGAGACCGCGCGCCTGCTCGCAGCCGTAAACCATCCGAATTTGAAAGTAGTCTGGGACCCGGCCAATGCATACGTATCCGGAGAGACGCCCTATCCGGATGGCTACCGCCGCCTGCCGGTAAATCGCATCGCGCACGTGCACGCCAAAGATTGCCGGGTCGAGGACCACCGTCCGATCTGGGGTCCGCTCGGCGAAGGCGCCGTCGATTGGAAAGGTCAGATCCGCGCCCTGGCCGCGGATGGCTACCCAGGCTACATCAGCCTCGAAACGCACTGGCAAGGCCCCGGCGGCGACAAGCTTCAAGCCAGCATGATCTGCGGGCGGAATTTGAAGGCGCTGGTGACGCGTCAGACTCAAATTGAGTGATAGCAATGCTATCATTTGACTAATGGCCAGCATCACAATTCGCCGCCTGGATGAAGCGACCAAAGCCCGCCTGCGCGTAAGCGCCGCCCGGCATGGCCAGTCCATGGAAGCGGAAGCCCGCGACATCTTGAAATGCGCGCTCGCCAAGCAGCCACGTAGCCCACAGAATCTGGCGGACGCTATTCGCGCCAGGTTTGCCCACCTGGGAGGGGTGGAGCTGCCTGAGTACCCCCGTCAGCCGCTGCGCGAGCCGCCCAGTTTCGACGAATGATCGTTCTGGACACGAACGTCGTTTCGGAGGTGATGAAGCCCAAGCCTTCGGCCCTGGTTTTGTCGTGGATGGCGGCCCATCCGCGGGAGCAGCTATTCATCACAACCATTTCACAGGCTGAAATCTTGTATGGAGTCCGGCTACTCCCCGCCGGGAGGCGCCGCGTCGCACTGCAGGCGGACATCGACTCCATGCTCAGCGTAGAGTTTGCCGGCCGCATTCTACCCTTTGACGAGCAAGCTGCCTCGGCGTTCTCCCACATTGCAGCGGAACGCCGCACCAGTGGACGGCCAATCTCCGACTTCGACGCGCAGATCGCTGCGATTACCTTCTCGCGTGGCGCCTCCATTGCCACTCGCGATATCCACGACTTCGAGGATTGCGGCATCGTAGTCCTGAATCCGTGGCTTGGCCCGCAGTCATGATCCCCATCCGCGCCCTCTTCGAAACCCATCTCACCGTCACCAGCCTGCCGCACTCCATGGCCTTCTACAGCGACGTATTGCGACTATCGCTCGCCCGCGTCTTTTCCGAGCGCAAAGTCGCCTTCTACTGGATCGGTGGCCCAGGCAAATCCATGCTGGGATTGTGGGAAGTCGGAACCGGCCCGCTGCAAGTAAAGCTGCACCTGGCGTTCACCGTGGATCTTCCGGACCTGCTCGCAGCGCCCGCCCGGCTGCGCGCCGCCAACGTCACCCCGTGCGACTTCGCCGGAAACGCCACCGAAGAGCCGGTAGTGCTGGCCTGGATGCCCGCTGCTTCGCTCTTCTTCCACGACCCGGACGGCAACCAACTCGAGTTCCTTTGCATGCTCCCCGACCCACCGCAACCCGAACTGGGCGTTGTCACCTGGAGCCGCTGGGTACACCGTCACGATCCCGCCGCACCGATCTGATCGAGGTGATGCACCAGGTGCCGCACGTAATCCTCCACCAGATAAGCAAGCGTCACCGGCTTACCCGAGCCAATGCGGCACGGAACCTCCAGCTTGGCCGCGGGCAGCCGCCGGATCACATGCGCAAGATATCGGTTGTAACTCGCCCAAAGATCCACCAGCATCCCCCACCCGGCGCTATCGACCGCCTCCACCCTGACGCAGCCCGGCGTATCATAAGCCGGGAAATCCAGCGAATCCGCCAGTGCGGCTCTCACGAATCGCTGGTGATTATTCGAGGCCGAATCGATCAGATGCCCGAGCACCTGCTTGCGCGACCAGCCACCCGGCAGCACAGGCTTGCCCCTATACTCATCGCTGACCTGCCGGAGAATGGGCTCAGCGAAGTTCACAATCCGCGCGAGTTCGTCACTGACATTGTTCATCAGACCATTCTAAAATAGTATCTTGTCCTCTTCTTTCCGCTCTTCCATCCCCTGGCCCCAGTTGTATCTCGGTGTGGCCCTCACCACCCTCGCAACCCTGCTGCTGGAGTTGTCCCTCACCCGCATCTTCTCGGTGGTCTTCTACTATCATTTCGCATTCCTGGCCATCTCTATCGCCCTGTTCGGACTGGGCGTGGGCGGCGTCTTCTCCTACATCGTCGCCGGCTGGAAGGCGCCCCTGTTCCGGAAACTCGGCTATCTCAGCATGTGCAATTCCCTGCTCGTAATGGCGGCGCTGGGCGTGGTTGTCGCGCAGAAAGCGCAGACCGCTGCCTGGGGACTGGCCCTGGTCTATTTCCCCACCGCCCTGCCCTTCTTCGTCGCCGGCGCGATCGTTTCCCTGGCCATCTCGGAAACTGTCGAACGCATCGACCGCGTCTACTTCTTCGATCTCCTGGGCGCCGCCGCCGGCTGCCTGCTGCTGGTTCCCTTCCTCAATTACTTTGGCGGCACCAACACCGTGATCCTCGTCGCGGTCCTGTTCGCCACCGCGGGCGCTATCTGGCACAGCATGGCCGGCTCCGTCAAACTGCGCGCGGTCAGCGTGGCCCTGGCGCTGGGCCTCTTCGGTCTCGTGTTCTACAACGGCACCAACGGCCTCCTTACCATCCGCTACGCCAAGGGCCAGATGCTCAAGCACGAGGAGTTCGTACAGTGGAACAGCTTCTCCCGCATCGCCGTGCGCGACGATTCCATCTTCATCGATGCGGACGCCTCCACCGGCATCGCCAGCTTCGATTTTGCGCACCTCACCGCCCACGAGCGCCACGACCTGCTGGAGCAAGGACCGGCCCTCCCCTATGCGCTGCGCCCAGGCGCGCGGACGCTGATCATCGGACCCGGCGGCGGCTGGGACATCGCCCGCGCGCTGGCTTCCGGCAGCCGCGACATCACCGGCGTCGAGATCAATCCCATCATCGCCAACACCGTGATGCGCGACCGCTTTGTGGCCCAAAGCCGCGGCATCTATCTGCGTCCTGAAGTGCGCATCTTCGTCGAAGACGGCCGCAGCTTCGTGCGCCGCAGCCACGAGAAATACCAGGTCGTGCAAGCCACCCTCGTGGATACCTGGGCCTCCACCGCCGCCGGCGCTTTCGCCCTCTCGGAAAATAATCTTTACACGACGGATGCCTTCCGCGATTACCTGGCGCACCTCACCGACGACGGCATGGCCGCCTTTACACGCTGGGGCTTCGACCCGCCCCGCGAATCTCTGCGCCTGGTTTCGCTGGCCATGGAGGCCCTGCCGCAGCTCGGCGAGTCAGAGCTTTGGCGTCACGTGATCGTCGGACGCGAAGGCTTTGTCGCCGGCTGGGGCGCGAAAGATACCGTACTGATCTCCCGCAAGCCCTTCAGCGCCGCCGATGTCGAACGCGCGCGCGCCGCCCTGGCCGCGGCTAACATGCAGCCTGTCTACCTGCCGGATGCCCGCATCCCGAACCAGTTCACCGATCTGCTGCGCAGCTCCGATCCGGCTGCCTACCAACGAAATTATCAGTACGATATTTCGCCGGTCGGCGACAACCAGCCGTTCTTCTTCTATACCGTGCAGCCGCGCGATATTCTATCATTCCTCGCCCATGCATCGCGCAAGTCGGCCGATTACAAGATCAACGGCGCGGTGCCGGTGCTCTACACCCTGATGGCCATCAGCCTCCTGGCGACCGCCATTATCCTGGCTTTGCCGCCCGTGATCTTGCGTACCCGCTTGCCGCGTCACAAGGGCGTGCTCTGGTTCCTGCTTTATTTCCTCTGCATCGGCGCCGGCTATATTCTCATCGAAGTCGCCCTGATCCAGAAGTTCGTGCTCTTCCTCGGACACCCCACCTACGCCCTCACCGTGGTGATCTTCTCCATGCTGGTTTCGAGCGGACTAGGCAGCTATTTCAGCCGGCGGATCGTAGGGCAAGACCCCCGCCGCCTGTTCCGCGCACTGGCTCTGATCGCCGTACTCGTCGCGCTCCTGGCGGCCGTCGTTACGCCGCTGCTGGCGGCCGGTGTGGGGCTGCCGCTGCCGCTAAAATTCCTGATCACCGGCGCCCTCATCGCCCCCGCCGGTTTTTTCATGGGGATGCCGTTCCCCACCGGGCTCAAGCGCCTCGAGGAATGGCACAAGCCGTCCGTGCGCTGGGCCTGGTCGCTCAACGCCGCGGCCAGCGTATTGGGCTCCGCCGGAGCACTCTTGTGCGCCATCTATCTTGGACTCGTCCAAACCCTTTTGGCCGGCGGTCTGCTGTATCTGGCAGCCCTCGCGGTCTTCGCGGCCGCCGTGCGCACCCCAAAAATCCTACAAAATAGCGTGGCAAAGGCAAACTCAGTTCCGGCGTAGCGCCCTCTTTTAGCGTGCCGTAGCGAACCTCGGTTCGCTGTCTGGAGCTTCTACATATCCCAAAGAGACCTTGGTGGCACAGCTTGAACACCGTGGTGGGGCAGGCGCTTTCGCCTGCCAACCCCGAACTTTAGTTCGCTGTCTGCCGAGCCGTATAAGAAGTCCGTTCCCGCCCCCGTCGGCACCCCGTCTGCCCTTGCGCTCCCTCCCGCAGGTGCCCATAATATACCTGTCCCCGTGGCGCAAGCTCCGCTAAACTGACAGGAGGGAGGGATGCCGTCTTGGCCACCATGACCACTACCCGGTCCGCCGCTGTCGAGAAGTGGCAGGGCCTGGAACCCGAGCAACTCATTAGCGCCTTCCGCATGATGCAGACGGCCCGCCGCCTCGACGATCGTGAGATCGTCCTCAAGCGCCAGAATCGCATCTTTTTCCAGATCAGCGGCGCCGGCCACGAAGCGGTCGAAGTGGCGGCGGGCATGTGCCTGCGCCCCGGCCGCGATTGGATCTTCCCCTACTATCGCGACCGCGCGCTGTGCCTGACCCTGGGTGTCACGCCCTACGAAATGCTGCTCCAGGCTGTGGGGGCCGCGGACGACCCCGCATCCGGCGGCCGCCAGATGCCCTCCCACTGGGGCCACCCCCAACTCCACATCGTGAGCTCCTCATCGCCCACCGGAATGCAGTTCCTGCATGCGGTAGGCTGTGCCGAGGCCAACCGCTATCTGCAGCCGGACAGCGGCGATATCACCCTGGTCGCCGGCGGCGATGGCGCTACCAGTGAGGGTGAATTTTGGGAATCCTTGAACGCGGCTTGCCTCATGCGCCTCCCGCTGGTGTTCCTCATCGAGGATAACGGTTTCGCCATCTCCGTGCCGGTCGAAGCACAAACCGCGGGCGGGAACATCTCCGCGCTGGTCGCCGGCTTCCCTGGACTCTTCCAGCAGGAAGTGGATGGCTGCGACTTCCTGGCTTCCTATCAAGCGATGCAGGCGGCCGTCGAATGCTGCCGGCAAGGGCGCGGTCCCGCGCTGGTCCACGCCCACGTCATCCGCCCCTACTCGCATTCGCTCTCCGACGACGAGCGCCTCTACAAAACTCCCGCCGAGCGCCAGGCCGAGCAGGCCCGCGATCCCCTTGCGCGCTTCCCCAGATTTCTGCTCGACGAGGGCGTGCTCGATGACAACGCATTGCGCCGCATCACGCTCGAAATCGATCGTGAAGTGCACGAGGCCACTGAGCAGGCCCTGCGTGCCGATCCCGCCCCGCGCGACTCCGCCCTGCGCCACCTCTACTCCGAGAAGATCGATCCCACTTCCGAAGAGTTTCGCACGCCCGCCCAGTTCCACGGCGAGCCCAAGACGATGGTCGATCTGCTCAACGCCACGCTGCACGAGGAAATGCGCCGCGATCCGCTGATCGTGGCCTTCGGCGAAGACGTGGCGGATTGCAGCCGCGAAAAAAGCCTGTCCGAAGTGAAGGGCAAAGGCGGCGTCTTCAAGGTCACCCACGGCCTGCAATCCGAATTCGGCGGACAGCGCGCCTTCAACACGCCGCTAGCCGAAGCCGCCATCGTGGGACGCGCCATCGGCATGGCCACCCGCGGCCTCAAGCCCGTTGCGGAAGTTCAATTCTTCGATTACATCTGGCCCGCCATGATGCAGATTCGCGACGAGATGGCGACCCTGCGCTGGCGCTCCAACGGTGGTTTCGCCTGCCCCCTCGTGCTGCGCGTTCCCATCGGCGGATACCTCAACGGCGGCGCCATCTATCACAGCCAGTGCGGCGAAGTGGCCTTCACGCACCTGCCCGGATTGCGTGTGGTGATGCCATCCAATGCGCTCGATGCCTGCGGCCTCCTGCGCACCGCCATCCGCTGCGACGACCCGGTGATGTTCCTCGAGCACAAGCGCCTGTATCGCGAGCCCTACAACCGCTCCCCGCACCCCGGCGCCGACTACACCATCCCCTTCGGCAGCGCCCGCATAGTAAAACCCGGCAACGATCTGACGGTAATCACCTACGGCGCGCTAGTACAGAAGTCCCAACAAGCCGCCCTGCAAGTCGAGCGCAAAAACCCGGACATCACCATCGAAGTGATCGACCTCCGCTCACTAGCGCCATTCGAT
>JBEKUO010000282.1:0-8941 GCA_049514955.1 Bryobacteraceae bacterium
TTTGTCGTGCAGCGTCATGACAAGGACCAAATCCGATCTCGATCTGCCAAGCATTCGACACCGCAACAAAGCCGCTCCCGACCGAGATCCTTGAGGCATCCGGGACCACGAGTCCTTACCTGGACGATGCAGGACTGGCCCCTTTTGCGGTTCGCCGGAGTCGCTCGAGATGGCGGCCATGAACAAAACAGCCCTACGGAGGTAGAATTGAATCAGGCTGCCAAAAAAGGAGATTCCGGCTGAGATCTCTTTGTGCAATCGCGAACTCGACGTGGAGTGCTCCTATGAGCAGTTTGCTCAAACTAGCGGTGCTTTCACAGCGCATCTCCCGCGCGAGTGAGCTTGATCCAGCGTTCCTAACGGTATGCACGTCGCCCCCAAATCGCCACGATAGGCTGTGGAAGCTGTCGTCAATCGGGAAGCGGGCAGGCCCCGCAAGGCATGCGATGCCGATCACCCGGTGGCCAGCCGGCGTGCGAAGCACCTGGCTCCTGCCAAGCACCGCCATGACCGGGGTGAACGTGGTCGTGGGGTCGGCCAAAGCCGAGGATACCACCGATTCCGCGGATGCCCGGCATCGATGATTGGGCGTGGCGCAGGGGGCAACGGTATGGGACGATCCTCTGCGATCTGGAACGGAGAAAGGTCGTCGATCCATTCCCTTCCAGAGCGCCAACATGGTCGAATACTCCGAAGTCGAAAAGGAGATCCCGGTTGAGTCTATCAGTGGGAATCTTGGCCTTCAATTCAGCAGCTTACATCGAGACCCTCCTTCAAGCTGCTAAACAGTTCGCGGACGAACTTGTCATTGGAGTCGACTCCTCAAGTACCGACTCGACGGAGCGGATTTGCCGCTTGTATGCCGACAAACTGTTTCGCCTTGAGCCGATTGGTACGTCGGAAAGAGCGCTCGCATGGCTAAACGAACAATGCACCGGAGATTGGATATTTCGGCTCGATCATGACGAACTGCCGAGCACCGGGCTCATCAAAGCACTGCCCCGGCTGTTGGCCGATCGGGAATACACCCATTATTGGTTGCCACGACGCTGGATTATCGGCGCCGAGCAGGTGAGATGGATATCGCAGAGCCCGTGGTGGCCGGATTGGCAACTAAGACTGTTTCGCAATCTCCCATCACTTGTAAGTTTCCCAGGCCACCTCCACAGCGACTACGTTGTTCAGGGCGCAGCCGGGCGCTTCGCCGAGGGATCGATTTACCATTTCAATTTGGTGTACCTCAGTGAAGAGCGTCGACGTGAGAGGATGGACCGGTACGAGTACATTTCACCCTACAATAGTATGCCGCACTTTTACTTGCCACGCGAAGCAGAATTAGAAACGAGACTCATTCCAGACGAGGACAAGCCTTGGCGCGCCCGCTCGGATTTCCACCCGCACAGCGATACCTGCGGAACGGCAAGTACATCGCCGGCGTACGTAAGCAGAGCAGAAATGTCTCAGGCCGAAAGACGGGAATGCAGCTATCCCAGTGAGCTCTTCCGAGCGACGTTGGAATGCCTTTACTTCCCAGCCGGATTGGAGGCGGGTAAAGTATGTCCAGCCGAGCTTCGGCTGCGCAATGACAGCGCTTTTACATGGCGCTCCTCCGGTCTTGGCGTTCCAGACGTACGCGTTTCGTATCATCTCTTCGATAGCTCGGGCGAGTTGTACGAATTTGAGGGAATACGAACGGATTTGCCGTTAAGTGTGCGGCCTGGCGAGTCGATCAAGGTGATCGCGCAGGTAGCATCTCCCTGGGAATCGGGGGGCTACATTGTTCGTTGGGATCTCATTATCGAGAATGTATCCTGGTTTTCCAGTCGAGGCTGGACTGGACCGGAGGTTCAGGCGAAGTGCACTTATTCGTACATCAGAAGCCAGACCATCGGAAAACTAGGAAGATACCTGAAAATGTCACACGGAATTCTTGGATGGACTCGTCTCGAAGAAGCGGAAGCGTTGGCCTCTCTGAGCTACTCGCTTCGCGACGACGCGGTGATCGTTGAGGTTGGTTCGTTTCTCGGGGCTGGCACAATACTTTTGGCAGGACCGCGGGAACTGCGTCGCTCTGGAAAGGTGCACTGTGTCGACCCGTTCGATTGTTCGGGTGACTCGTTCTCCGCTCCCCAATATCGACAGATTCTCGCGCGATTGGGTGGCGGATCTCTCCGAGAGCGCTTCGATGAGAATATCCGGCTGGCCGGGCTAACACAGCGCGTGGAGGTGCACCGGGGCACGGCCGGTGAAGTCGCAGCCAACTGGAATACGCCCATAGACCTGCTCGTCCTGGATGGCGATCATTCGCGCCGCGGCGCACGGTTGGCATATGAGAGTTGGGTGCCATATCTAAAGCCGGGCGGAACCATCGCTGTACATAACTCGAATGATCGCGTCTATGCGGAGGATCATGATGGGAGCCGCCGTCTTGTTGTAGAAGAAATTCTGCCACCACAGTATACGGACATCAGCTTGATTGGTACGACTACCTTCGCGCGAAAAGTGGGGGTCTCACCCCCTGTGACTTGCTCGGCTGCCGTTATGCGCGATGGGGAGAGTATTTCTACATCCGAACCAGATCATCTGCCATGATACGGCGACGCGACAATGACGAGAGAATACGGCGGGTTCGATCACTAAGGGGCGGGCAATATTGCCCGTAGCGGCCCGTCAGGCGGCTCTTTCGGGACGCGCGCGGATCTTCGTACTCGGCCATCGCCGCCTTAAAGCCGGCGGCAGCCAAGATTGGCTGCCCAACGTGTGGGAAAAGTCGCCATCCTTCATTTCCCGCACCGCGCGGCGCGATGTGCGATCGGCGATGAATCGGTTGTCACCTACATCGCCAGCGATGAAGTTGAAGCCGGACCGGAAGGTAGCGCGGAAGAAAACGATCAACGTAGGCAGGCGAAGCAGAAACGCGAGGATCGGGAAAACGGGGCCGCTTTTGAGCTTCTCCCGGGCGCAATCGGCACTGTTCCGGGCCGCCCGTTGTGAACCGAACGTGTTTCGCCAAGCATGCGGTTGAAAGAAGCTACTACGCCACCAGCGGAGGACAAGCACTTCGATTTCGAGCCTGGCCATGTCGCTTTCGGCACAAAAACGGCGAGACGGTGATGCTTTATTGCGGGCTCTCGCTTACAATGGTGATTCGGCTATTGAAGGCAAGGGAAACGCAAAAAAAGACATGAAATGTGACAGTATGGGGCTCAAGGTATGGGACGACGCGCGCTAATTACCGGAATCACTGGGCAAGACGGGTCATATCTTGCGGAATTGCTTCTTTCCAAAGGGTATGAAGTACACGGCGCCGTCCGGCGCGTAGCACTGGAAGATCCGGAGCACCGTCTGGTGCGGCTGAGCGGCGTCCGCGAGCGGATCGTGTTGCATGCCGCCTCACTCGAGAGCTTTGCGAGCGTTTATCAACTGGTCGCCAAGGCGGCGCCCGACGAGTGCTACCACCTGGCGGCGCAGAGCTTCGTTAGCTACTCCTTCGACGACGAGTTCTCCACCCTGAATACGAACATCAACGGCACACATTTTCTGCTGTCCGCGGTGAGGGACCTGGCTCCCCAATGCCGGTTCTATTTTGCGGGATCGAGCGAGATGTTCGGCAAAGCGGAGGAGCTTCCGCAAACCGAGAAAACGCGGTTTCACCCGCGTTCGAGCTACGGCATCAGCAAGGTTTGCGGCTTCGAGCTCACCCGCAATTATCGCGAGGCCTATGGGCTGCACGCCAGCAGCGGCATTCTGTTCAACCATGAGTCGCCGCGGCGCGGCTTCGAGTTCGTCACGCGGAAAATTACGTCCGGTGTCGCCCGCATTCTGGCCGGGCTTGCCGACAACATCGCACTGGGCAATCTGGAAGCCAAGCGCGATTGGGGACATGCCCGCGAATACGTGCACGCCATGTGGCTGATGCTCCAGCAGCCTGAACCCGACGATTATGTGGTGGCTACCGGGGAGAGCCACTCCGTTCTCGAGTTTGTGGAATCGGCTTTTTCCCATGTTGGACGGAACTACCGGGACTATGTCGTGACGGATTCAACGCTCTTCCGTCCGGCGGAAGTGAATCTCCTGCTCGGCGATGCCACCAAGGCCCGGACGGAGCTCGGATGGGAGCCGACCATCACTTTTGACGCCTTGGTTCGCGAGATGGTCGATGCGGATTGCCGCGCGCGCGGGATCGGCTTGCGGAGTGCGGCGGCACGGCACGCCTAAGGCAGCTAAATCCAGCGCAAGGCCCTGTGCGCGCAGGTACCAGGCGCGCGAAGTGCCTCGAGGCGTGAACAGGTTGACCCTGCCGAGCCGCCGGCACCTCGTAGCCGTATCGGTGCCGTAGGTCACAACCGCATTTGTCCTGCCGGGACACGAAGTCGAGGACCTTCAGGCCCATCTGCGCGCCGTGGGCCCTAGTTTCCGTCCTCCTTGATTTTTAGTAACAGCGCTGCGCCTCCTTGACACTACGCGATAATCTGTAAAATAGTCTATTCTCCAGTAAGGCGCACGTGAAGCATACCGAAGAAGTGCAGTCTCAGGAAATCGAAGAAGCAGCGGGGGAGATGCGTGAGGAAACAGTCCGGTTCGCAGTTATCATTCCCGCGTATCGCCCTGAGATGCGTCTGCTCGACATAATCGGTGCGCTCTCTGAAAAATCCATTCCCGCGATCGTTCTGGTGGATGACGGCAGCGGCCCGGAATTCGCCGAGATCTTCCGCCGCGCCGCGGAGATGCCGAAGGTCCGGCTGGTGCGCCACGCGGTGAACCTCGGCAAGGGCGCCGCGCTGAAAACCGGCATCAACCATGCGATGTGCGCGTTTCCGGATCTGCAGGGGGTGATCACCGCGGATGCGGACGGCCAGCACCATCCGGAAGATATCGAACAGATCGCCGAGGCGCTTGCCGCGCAACCGGATCGCGTCGTGCTGGGCGCCCGCACTTTCGATAGCAACGTTCCCGCGCGTAGCCGTTTTGGCAACGTGATCACGCGCACAGTCATGCACGCCCTGGTGGGCCAGAAGGTGTCGGACACCCAGACCGGCTTGCGCGGCATCCCCGCCGCGCTGCTGCCGCACCTGCTGCGGATGGAAGCCAACGGATACGATTTCGAGCTCGACATGCTGATCGGCGCGCGCCGTCACGCGGTCCCCATCGTGGAAGTGCCGATCCGCACCATTTATGAGCCGGGCAACCGCACCTCGCACTTCAATCCACTAATCGATTCGATGAAGATCTACTTCGTCCTGCTGCGCTTCAGCTCCGTATCGCTGCTGACCGCCGCGCTCGACAGCCTGGTCTTCTATATGGCGTACCGGCGCCTGGGCAGCGTGGCGGCATCGCAGATCGTCGGCAGGCTGCTGGCGGTGGCATTCAATTACTCCATGGTGCGGCGGACCGTCTTTTTTTCCAGGCAGCGGCACGCGCTGGTTCTGCCAAAGTATCTCCTGCTGGTGTGTGTGAGCGGCGCCGCTTCCTATGCGGGGATCGAGCTGTTGTACTCCACGCTTCACATCCAGCCGCTCCCCGCCAAACTGCTCGTCGAGACGCTCCTGTTCTTTGCCAACTTCGCCATTCAACGCGACTTCATCTTCGGGAAGCGCGAAGCGGAACAGGGCGAACAGATCGCCAGGCCGGCGTCGCTGCATGCCGTGATCCTGGGGGCCGCGGCGATCGTACTGTTGGTGGTGGAGTGGCACGGCTTCCGCAGCGGACATCTGTTCAAGCAAGAGATCTGGTCGCAAGTCGGGTGGCAACGCTTTATCCACTACGCCTGGGTCTTTGGCGCGGTGGCCTCGGCCATTCTGCTGATCGCGCCGGGGGCCTTCGCCGCCATCGCGGTTGGCCTGATCGTCCTGGCCACCATATTCGCCGTGGGACCGCTGCCGGTTCTGGCGGTCACGGGCTTTTTGATTGCATCCTGCGCGCTGGGTGCGAAGCTGCTGGGCCGCGGCGACGACACGACGGCGGAAAGCCAGATCTGCGCCACTCTGCTGGGCGTCGGGGTGTACGTCTTTCTGATGACCTTCCTGGCGCGCCTGCCGGTGAACTATCCGGCGGTTTACCTGCTGCTGCTGGCGATTCCGGTGGCCCTCGATTGGCGCGGCGTCGCGCGGCGAGGCGCGTCCTGGGGCAAGGCTTTCGCGGCGACCCGCTTTTACCCGCCGCGGCAGATGGCGGCATTTGCGGTGCTGGTTTTCGTGATGGCGATGCATTGGCTGGTCGTCCTGCAACCGGAGATCGGCGCGGACGGCCTAGCCGTGCATCTGGCGGTCCCGGCGAATCTCGCGGCGCACCATATCTTCACTTACCAACCGAGCCAATTCATCTGGACGGTGATGCCGTTGGGCGCGGACTGGTGTTATTCGATGGTCTACCTGCTGGGTGGCGAGTTTGCCGCGCGGCTTCTGAATTTCGGCATGCTGCTGATGGTGTCGGCCCTGCTCTACCGCGCCGCGCGGCGCTGGGTCAGTCCGGCGATCGCCTTCATCATCATCGCGTTATTTGCGAGTACTCCGCTGGTACAGTTGGTCACTGGCGGGCTCATGGTGGAGAACTTCCTGGCCGCCGTCGTTTTTGGGATGATCGCGGCAATCTGGCGCTTCGGCGAGACCGGTGAAAAAAGGTTCCTGTATGCCGCCGCCGTACTGGGCGGGACCGCCATGGCGATCAAGCTGGGAGGCCTTGCGTATGTGACGGCCGCGCTGCCCTTCGCGGCGATCGAAATCCGCCGTCACTGGAAATGCCTCGGCTCCAGACCGGCGCTCGCTTGTGGCGTCGCCATCCTCCTGCTGCTTGGGGTCGCACTGCCCGCGTACGCTATCGCCTACCGGATGACCGGAAATCCGGTGTTCCCGTTTCTGAACGGGAAATTTCCATCGCCGCTGCTGGACCGGTCCGCCGACTTCAAGGACTGGCGCTTCCTGCAGCCGCTCTCCTTCCGCGCGCCGTACGACCTGACCTTTCGTACGAACCGCTACTACGAGGGACAGGCGGGCTCCCTCGGCTTCCATTACCTGCTGTTGGTGCCTCTAGGCTTGATTGCCCTTTTCATCGTCAAACTGCGTCCCGCGGTTAGCGCGGCGGTCGTCTCCCTTGCCGGGGCCTTGTTCGTGCTCATTTCTCTTCCGAACGCCCGCTATTTATATGCGTCGCTGCCGCTATTGCTGGTGCCGGTGGCGGCTCTGCTCGGCTGGTTGACCCCCGGCCCGCTTCGACGCGGTTTGATCGCGCTGGCGCTGGTCTGTGTCGCATTAAACGCCTACTTCCTTCCCTCCAATAGTTACTACCACAAGGATTTTTATGAACGTGTGCCCTTGTCGGCGAAGACCCGCCAGGAGGAAATTCACAAGGCTGCGCCGATGCGGGAGATAGCCGAATACATGAACCGCGAACATCCCGGTTCCGCGGTATTTCTGGCAAGCGGCAGCGATATCGCCGGCTTCAACGGCGAAGTTTACATGAATAGCTGGCTGGAGTATCCAGTGTGGAATCGCCTTAGGCATGTCGTAACGCCGCAAGAAATTGTCAGGCTTCTGGAGCAATGGAAGGTCCGCTATGTAGCTGCATGGAAGCCGGGATCTATGCCGCCGGAGGCCGTGGTGATGGCGGATTTTCTGGCTAGATGTACAACGCTGGAATACGACGCTGGATCGGCCTATTTGGCGCGGCTCGAAATCTCATGCAAGGTTCCGCCATTGGAGGGCGTGAAGGGGGTCGTGTACGACGATTTCGATCCATCGGTTGCGTTTAAGGGACCCTGGATTCGCGACCCGGGCTGGCCGGAGGCCTTCTTGCATACGGTCACCTATTGCAATATCCCGGGGGCCGAGGTGCGGTTTGCGTTTAGCGGAAACACTCTGACCTACATCTATACCAGAGCTACGAATCGCGGTAAGGCGGAAGTTACCATCGATGGCGCGCACAAAACGGTCGTCGACCTCTACGCTGCCCAGGTCGCATGGCAGAGCCGGTTCGTATTCCAGAAACTAGGTCCCGGACGGCACCTCGCGTTAATTCGAGTGCTGCCGCAGAAGAACCAGAACTCCTCCGATCGATATGTCGACGTGGATGGCTTCGTGGTGGAATAGGCGCGAATGAGCGTACCCACGAGTAAATTAAACACCCCTGTAGTCCACGAGAAGGCTCTGCTGAAGCTCCTGAAACGGACTGCATCGTTTTCGAATGATCCGCTTTGGGAGCGGTCCAGCGGAGTCTTTGCGTTGCTGACGGGACTGGCTCTCTGTGCCTGGTTTGTGTTTTTGATTCGCGGCGGCCTGGCTTCCTGGTTCGACGGGGACGACCTGATGAACCTGCACTATTACTGGATTCGCTCTTGGCCGGCCCTGTTAAAGGCAAACCTGATGTTCTGGTCGGATTACTATCGTCCGGCGGGAGGTGTGTTCTATCGCGTGATTTTTGGCCTGTGGGGATTCGACCCGCTGCCATTCCGAATTGCCGCGCTGGCTTTCGTCCTGGTGAACTTCGGGCTGCTGGCGGTAATTGTGAGGACGCTCACAGGATCGCGCTGGTGTGCGCTGGTCAGCCTTCTGCTGGTGGGAATTCATGGCTGCTTCAGCAACATTTACTTCGACACGGGAACGATCTACGACGTGTTGGCTTATACGTTCTTCTGGGCCGCATTCTGGTGTTATGTGCGAGTGCGGCGAGCAGGGCGTGTGCCGCGATGGAGGGATCTGGCGCTTCCACTGTGCTTGTTTGTGGCGGCGTTGAACGCCAAGGAAATCTCAGTCGGGCTACCCGTGGCGGTTGCGTTGTACGAATTGGCCTGGCATCCGCCAAGCGACTGGAAACCTGCCGCACTGTTCCGTTGGGTGTGGAATGAAGGACGGTTCGCAGCCATTGGCGCGGTGATGGACCTGATCTACATCTTCGGAAAGTTGACAGGTCCGGAGTCGTTCTTGCGCGTAGGAGAATATCGACCGCA
>JBEKUO010000283.1:0-8906 GCA_049514955.1 Bryobacteraceae bacterium
CGGATGGCGTAGTGAGCTGCCCCCGCTGCGGGTCCGAGAAGCTCACCTACCTTGCCAAAACTCGCGTTTGGAAGTGCTACGCGGGCCATGCCAGCCCTACCTTCTCCCTGAAGACCGGAACCATTTTCGAGGATTCCCCCCTGGGCCTGGACAAATGGCTCGCGGCCTTGTGGCTGGTGGTGAATTGCAAGAATGGCATCAGTTCTTGCGAATCGGCCCGCGACCTGGGAGTCACCCAGAAGACGGCGTGGTTTATGAATCATCGCTTGCGGTTCGCCCTCACCCAAGGCTTCGGAAATAAGCTGTCCGGCGAAGTCGAAGTGGACGAAACCTTCATCGGCGGCAAGGCGCGCAACATGCACCGCGACAAGCGCGAGCGGAAAATTACCGGCACGGGCGGGAAGGACAAAACCATCGCCCTTGGGATCGTGGAACGCGGCGGCGAGGTGCGGGCCATGGTAGTTGAGAACCGGCGCAGGGCGCAGCTTCAAAAGAGCGTCCGCGAAAATATCGAAGCCGGGTCCGCGATCTTCAGCGACGAATTGAAATCGTATGAGGGTCTGGAAGCCGACTACCAGCACGCCGTCATCAACCACGCGGTCGAATATGCGAATGGCAACGTCCACACCAACACGATGGAAAACTTCTGGTCGCTGCTGAAGCGCGGCCTGCACGGGACCTACATCAGCGTCGAGCCATTTCACCTCTTCCGCTACTTGGACGAGCAGGCATTCCGGTACAACAATCGGATCGAGATGAACGATTACGACCGCTTTGAATTGGCGCTATCGCGCAACACCGGGAAGCGCTTGACCTACCACCATCCGACCGGCAAGGACCGCGCCGATAGCCAGGAGTCTGCGCCGAGCGTCATCTAAAGCGGCAGAGACGGGGGAAGCGAAAAGCGCGACCCTAATCGGCTCGCCGCGCGGCTCACTGCACGATCCGCCGTTCATTCTCGATGCGCGTGAGTCTCCCATCTATTTCGGCGAACTTTACCAGCAGTTCGGAATGATTCTTCTCGATCAATTGGCGCAGACCGGCAATCTCCGCCCGCAGTTCCGCGCGCAGCGTTTCCTTTGCTTCGCCCACGCTGGCCCGCACATCGCTCACGCGCGAGTTCGAGTAGATCAGCATGCTTAGCGGCACAATAATCGCTACTGCCAGCGTCAATAGTTGCACGTCAGTCATGCACTTCGGCTCACTTCGGGGCGGCAGATCGCTTTTTCTTTTTCGCCCGCGCCTTGTTGAACGGGTTCGGCACTACGCTTTTCGGGACCGACAGCACGGTCTTGAGCGCCTTCATGAACCGCGTTTCCGCCTCCGGACCTTCGATCATTTCGGGGTGTGCTTTCATCGACCCTGCCTTGAAGTTATCCATTGTTAGCTTCGCTCTGCTGCGCTGATATGTCAAGCCCCACCCGGTGGTAGGATGACCTCAGCATGAAAACCAAAGCCTCGCAAGCCGTCACCGCCGTGTTGATTGGGCTTTTCATTTCTAGCGTCGCCGGTTTTGCGCAGCCTTACAGTGCCGCCGACCGTCGACCTGACGGGTACGTCTTCAATCCTACCCTCATCACCAGTGCGGATTGCATCGGTGATTTCGTGAAGATGCAATCCATCGAGGGCGTTGCCAAGCGCAAATTGGCCGCTGATCTAATACAGACTGGGTGCGTCGTCACGCTAAAGGGCATATACGTCATCCCACACTTTCTTTCGGAGAACATTACTCGGGGCGGCAAGGTATTTGTGCAGACCAAGCCGGCTTTAGCCGTGGTTATGATGGAAGCGGCTGGATTAAATCCCTATGCGTCTCAGGAAGTTGAAGATGCGGTCAAGGAAACGCTTGGGCTACGTCGGCCCGATGGTGATGAGCCAATCAAAGGCTACGTGGCTTCAAGTGACTTGCTGTCGGAGCAGCGATGAAACGGGCCATGGACCCTGCTACCAAATATTGAAAACTCGGAAGTCTCCGTCAACTCCCCGTCACTCACGCAGCTTTGTAGCCAGGTGTCGCATGAAAGCCCGCACCGAGATCAGAATTTCTTCCGCCCGATCTGGGCTGTAATTCTCGCCCACGTGCATCGAAGGATTCCTCCACGCTCGCCGGACTGCATCAAATGTCACGCGCGCCTCCGAGTAGAATTGTTCCTCGACGGTTCGTGCTCTCGCTTTTTTGAAGCGGCTTTCCAATTCCTCTTCGATGCGCCTCAGGTACCCCCCCAAATCCTTCTGCTGCTCGATGCCCAAATCCTTGGCCAGCACCTTTAATGCTGCTTCCATCGCCCTCTGCATGTGCATGACGCACGCCGTGCCGCGCTCCAAAGCAAGACAGTTTCCCGCTTCGCAGATATCCTCGTTGGCCGAAGGAAAAGCATAAAAAACCTCCGTCCCGAATAGCTCCGGATTCTCGAAGTACCTTGCGCAAAACGGGTCCACGCCGTAAAACAAACGCGTTTGAAGCTCAGCCAGAATGGTCTGCTTGAGGCATTCGATGGAGCTCGACAGCTCTGCGGGCGTCTCCGCCCCTGGAATGCGCATGGCTGCCATCGAGGAAATCGGCAAATTTGAGCCCTTCGCAAAGATCAGACGCATCGGCGGCGAACCTTCGGATGGATGCGGCCATGTCTGGTATCAGATTTTCTCCGGTCCATTCTCGAAACATTTGCTCGCTGCCGAATATAAGACCGGCCAACTTCATGAAGCGCGCCGCGTCGAGACGTAGCATATCCCACAAGCTCACCAGCCTGTTGGGATTCCCGTGATCGCCGGGGCAGGCCGGTAGCGTGTGCTGGCCAAGCCCGCATCGACCAGCCCTCCGCCTCGGCAGCGTCGCAACGAACGTGATAGCCTCGAATGAGCCGTGGTCGTTGCTCCGGTGGTGCAAACACCGAATTAGCGCGATGCGCGGAAAGCCAACACTTTCGGGGGCGGTCTTCGGATCGCCCCTTGCCATATTCAGCCTAGCACGGTACGGCAAGTATATATTCGCCCTGCACAAACAATGTGGCCGGATACTTCCGGCATTCTCCGGAGTGCTCGCCCCGCGGTGGATATGCGTGGATGTAGGGCAGGGCGCGCCATTGCTTTCGTAGTACAAATGGGGCTTGCGCGAGAGGGAGGAATATCGTAGCTTTAAGGAGGAGCCACGGCTGGTTTCCCAGCCGCGGTTTGTGTCGTCTCCTTTCGGCTATCTCCGCTTCTTGTAGAAGCGGAGTGTCACCGATACCGTGAGGGCTATCACGGTGGAGACGGTCAGCACGATAGTAAGTACCATCGTCTGCCTCCTTTCAGCCCAAAACGGTTGAGTTTGCCGGCCCGGGCGCCACCCGGGCCGGCAGCGTTTTGGGACGCCAAAAACGTCCCTGACGCACCGTACAGGACCGAAAACTGGCAGGGGATACTTTCCCTGCACAAGCAATGTGGCTGGACTCGCCCGGCATTCTCTGGAGTGCTCGGCCCGCGCCGGACATGCGCGGCTATAGATGTTGGGCAGGGCGCGCCGCCGCAGTACAGTACAAATGGGGCTTGCGCGAGGGGTGGAAATATCGTAGTTTTAAGGAGGGGCCGCGGCTGGTTTCCCAGCCGGGGTTTAGTCGTCTCCTCTCGGTTATCTCCGCTTCTTGTAGAAGCGGAGGGTCACCGTTACCGTGATGGCTATCACGGTGGAGACGGTCAGCACGATAGTAAGTACCATCGTCTGCCTCCTTTCAGCCCAAAATGGTTGAATTTGCCGGCCCGGGTGCCTCCCGGGCCGGCAGCGTTTTGGGACGCCAAAAAACGTCCCTGACGCACCGTACAGGACTGAAACTGGCAGGGGATGCTCTCCCTGCACAAACAATGTGGCCGGATACTTCCGGCATTCTCCAACACCCCGGGGCGGACATGCGCGGCTATACAGTATGCTGGTTTCGATGGCAGAAGAGTGGCGCAGAGGCGACTACCTCATCAGCACGGATCCCGTCCGGCTGAACATCAACCTGATTCACGAATACTTGAGCACTTCGTCGTACTGGGCATCCGGGCGTCCGCTCGAAGTGGTGCGCAGCTCGATTGAGAACTCGCTGCCCTTCGGTGTGTTCAAAGGTCCCGCGCAGGTCGGCTTTGCCCGCGTCGTCACGGATTACGCCACGTTCGCCTGGCTCGCCGACGTATTCGTGCTACAGGAGTGTCAAGCGGAAGGAATCGGGAAATGGTTGATCGGCGTGATTGTGGCGCACCCGCGCTTGCAGGGCATGCGCCGGTGGATACTGGCCACGAAAGACGCGCACGGTCTTTACGCGAAATTCGGCTTTACAGCACTGCACGCGCCCGAACGCTTCATGGAGCGCTTCGTGGACCGGCCAAACTCTCCATAGGCGATGCCGGAAGCTCGCGCATGTGACGTATGGGCGAAAACACCAGCCACAACGTCGAAAGCAGGAAACCGGAAGCGCCCAAAAACATCGCGCTCCGCACCCCGATCGCTTCGGCGAGGGCACCGCCCGCCAGCGCTCCGAGTGGCATAACGCCGCGAAACATCAGGTGCTGCGCGGAGTTCACGCGGCCCAACAGATGGCCCGGCGCGATCGCCTGGCGCAGGCTCAATTTGTTGATCTCGTAAATCGGGAAGGCGATATCGAACAACTGCGCGGCGCTCAGAACAGCGGCGCAAACCCAGACCGGTCCACGAGCCAGTGGCGGCAGCAAACTCCCTACGCCGGCTACCGCCGCCGCCCCGATCAAGGTATGTCCAAGACCAAAACGCCGCGCCAGGCGCTCCGCCGCCAGCGCTCCGAGCAGGTAGGTGGCTCCACCCACCGAGATGATGGCGCCCAGAAGTGCGGCGCTCACGCCCAGCTCGCGTACCGCAAAAAGCACGTACAGGCTGCCTGCGAAGCCTTGGAACAGCGAAGCTGTTGCGGTCCGCAGCAGGAGCGACCGCAGGACCGGCGCATGCCACGACACCCGCAGCCCTTCTATGATTTCCCGCCCGATATGCGGCGCCGCGCTGGGCTCCGGCGGCGGCTCCGGCCGGCCGATCAGCCACACCGAAAATGCGGAACACAAAAACGAGACGGCATCGAAGAGGATGGCAATCGGCGCGGTGATCGCCTGCACCAGGACGCCCGTAAGGCCCGGCCCCGCGATCCCTGCGATCGAATCCGTCAGGGCCAGTTTGCTGTTGCCTTCCAGGATGTTCTCGCGGCTGACCAGCGACGGCAGATAAGCCTGATAACTTACATCGAAAAATACAGTCAGTATGGCGCTGGCCGCCGCCACCAAGTAGAGATGGCCCATGGTCAGGCGGTGGAGTGTCACGGCGAGCGGAATCGTGCCCAGCACCGCGGCGCGCCCGAGATCGGCGGCGATCAGAATCGGACGGCGGCGTAAGCGGTCCGCCCAAGCGCCGGCGAAGAGGCCAAACAGCAGAACCGCGGCGGCGCCCACTCCGCTCAGCAGTCCCATTTGAAGCGGAGACGCTCCCAGGACCAGGACCGCCGTCAGCGGTAATCCTACCAGTGTGATCCACGATCCGATCTGGGAAACCGCCTGTCCGGCCCAGAGCTTGAGGAAGTCCGGGTCGCGCCACAGGCTGTGCGGCCGCATCTCAATAGAATGACACTACCGGCGAACTGAAGTTCGCCGCGGCACGCTGAAGCGTGCGCCACGGTGCGACATTAGCCGCGAATAAACGCGATTCAACGCGCGTTCATTCGCGGCGGTTGCGCCCCCGGCACGCGAGGTACCTACTTCTGGGGCGGGTTGGCGGGAGTGGTGGCGCCGGTCTTGCTGGCGCTCGCCTTTGAGGTCTTCTTCGTGGCCTTCGTGCTGTGTTTCTTCGTCTTCGACTTCGTGGTGCTCGTCTTGCTAGCCGGCGCCTTGCTGTCGGCCGGCGCAGTCGCCTGCGCGGCAAATGTCAGAGGCAGCGTGGCTGCGGCAAAAACGATCGCGAGTAAGCTTTTCTTCGTCATGTTTTTTTCTCCTTCGGGCTCCATCTGTCCCGTCAATTCCATCTTGGGCTAATGGCCGAATGAATACGATAGACTCGAAAGGCTATCGCCCCGGCAAAAGAAGGCGCTCGAATGGCACAACCGTAGCCCCGCTTAGGGCGCCCTAATAGCCCCGATACGGGATACCCGGCGCACCTGCCGTAGCGCCATCATGGAGTTGGAGAAGTATGAAGGAAGGTTCACATCCGCCTGGCGAAGAGATCACGCGCGGCAGCCTGCTGCGTGTATTGATCGCCGGATTCAGCCTGGTCATCCTCCTACTGCTCGCAGGCGCCTTCATCGGCATTGGCAATATCCAATCCATCAAGGAGAACGCCGCACGCCTGGTTCAGGAGCAGCAGGCCACCAACCGGCTGCTCGAGGAGGTGCACCGCCAGCAGGCCAGTTTGAGCGAGGTTTTCTCCGTCCTGGCGCGCGATCCCGATTCGGTCGATTACGGAAAAATACTCTCCCAGTTGGACGAGGCGAATCAGAACATCGACCGCATCGTAGCGGAGGGCGCGCAGACTCCTCAGCGGAATCTCTACGCGCAGCTCCGGCAGACTTCGGCGGCGTTTTCAGCCGAAGCCCGCCGCCTGCTGGATGTCGACGAGCCCGAAACCTTCTCATCGCAGGACTTGTTCCGCGATCACGAGGCGTTCATCTCCGTGGTCGCCAAACTCATTGAGGCCAGTTACCATAGGGCCGTCGCGGCGCAGAACCAGATCGACCGCCGTTCGGAGCGGCTCGTCAAAGAGTCGGCCACTTTTCTGGCCACCTTCCTTGTCCTCGCGTTGGCCTGCACAGTAGTGACCGTGCGCCTGACAGCGCAGCTATTGCACCGTATGGAGTGGCAGGAGAGCGAACTCAGCCGGGTCTCCTGGCACCTGTTGCAGGATCAGGAGAGCACCGCGCGGCGTTTCTCCCACGAGTTGCACGACGAGCTGGGACAATCCCTGACAGCTCTTAAGGCGAATCTCTCCGCGCTGGGCGCCGCAGACGATCACGTGGATCGGTCCCGCCTGGACGACTGTTTGCACCTGGTGGACGAGTCCATCGGGAACGTGCGGCAGATGTCGCAACTGTTGCGGCCCACGATTCTCGACGACTTCGGCCTGGAAGCCGGCCTCCGCTGGCTTTGCGAAGGTTTCACGCATCGCACGGGCATCGAAACGGAATTCAAGTCGGAGATTTCCGGACGGCTGCCCGATGAGACCGAGACACACCTGTTCCGCCTGGCGCAGGAAGCCCTTACCAATGTGGCGCGGCATTCCGGCGCACACAAGGCCGTCGTCACTCTGGACTCGCAGGGCGGCCAGGTAGTTCTTTCGATTCGCGACGATGGGCACGGCTTGCCGCCCGCTGGCGCTGCACACGGCGGCATGGGTATGATCGGGATGCGTGCCCGCGCGCGGAGCTTAGGCGGCAACCTGACGGTGCATTCCAAAGAAGGACAGGGCGCCGAAATCGTAGTTCGTGTGCCGGCGGCAAGCGCAGAACATGAGAGAGAAGATTCACATCCTGCTGGCTGACGATCATTCCGTGGTGCGGCAGGGATTCAAAATGATCCTGGCCGCGCAGCCCGATATGGAGATCGTGGGCGAAGCCGCCAACGGCCGCGAAGCCGTCGAACTCGCCGGTCAATTGCAGCCCGACGTGGTTGTCATGGACGTGGCTATGCCGGAGTTGAACGGCATCGAAGCCACCCGCCGCCTGGCCGATGTGTCTCCGCGAACTCGCGTGCTGGCGCTGAGCATGCACAAGGATTCCGTGTATGTGCGCGAGATTCTGCGCGCCGGGGCCCGCGGCTACTTATTGAAGGACGCGATTTCGAGCGACCTGCTGGCCGCCGTGCGCGCAGTCTCCCGCGGCGAAGGCTACCTAAGTCCGGGCGTGTCCGACGCCGTGCTGAACGATTATCGCCGCCATGTGACCGATCCTATCGATCTGTTAACCAGCCGCGAGCGCGAGGTGTTGCAGATGATCGCGGAAGGCAAGACCAACAAGGAAATCGCCGTAGTGTTGAACCTGAGCGTCTACACGGTGGATGCCCATCGCGGCCGCATCATGGAGAAGCTCAATCTGCACAGCGGCAATGAGCTGGTTCGGTTCGCGGTGCGATATGGGCTGGTGGATTGAGGCGCCGTGACGCGTACGCTGCAACTTTCGAGGCGCCGAAACCGAGCGCGTTTTTCTTGGAATCAGATCCAGGGGTATCAGGCCATCGAAAAGGTCGCTATTCGAAAACTGTTTCAGCTTCATGCAGCCAGGGCGCTTCACGATCTCCGTGCGCCAGGCAATTCTTTGGAGGCGCTGAAAGGCGACCGAGCCGGACAACACAGCATTCGGATCAACGACCGCTATCGCCTCTGCTTCATCTGGAAAGATGGAGGTGCGCATCAAGTGGAGATCACCGATTATCACTAACCGGAGCAATAGTATGATCAAGACGCCGCATCCCGGAGAAACCATCAAGGAGGATTACCTCTTACCGCTCGGTATGAGCGTCAGCCGCCTCGCCGCAGCGCTCGGTATCGGAACGGCCCGGCTAAATGAGATCGTGCTCGGCAAGCGCGGCATTACCGCGGACACCGCATTGCGCCTGGCCCGCTACTTCGGAACCAGCGCCGAGTTCTGGCTGAACCTCCAGTCGCTCTACGATCTGCGCATAGCCGAACGCAGGGCTGGCGGCAAGATCGTGCGCACGGTAAAGCCGCTCAAGGTCGCCTGAAGCCAAACTTGTGTGCGGGGCCGAGCCTCGTTTGATGGACCCTCGCGACCTGTAATTCGGTTCAGGGGATCGCGTCGCCGGCGGGGCCGCGGCCGGACTCGGTTTGTACGGGGAGTCTCGTGTTGCTTGTCGGCACGACCGGCTTGCTCTCATCGGGACGAAAAGTGCTTTCCCCGTAGCGGAACCGAAATCGAACGTGTGGG
>JBEKUO010000284.1:0-8876 GCA_049514955.1 Bryobacteraceae bacterium
CAACAGTACCGTTTCCACTATTTCGGAACCGAGGCGGGTCTCACGAACCTGGCCGTCAAGGTTCTTCTACAGGATCGAACCGGCTTTCTGTGGGCAGCCACGGAGAACGGCGTATACCGCTATGACGGGCAGCGCTTCCAGCGTTACGGTCCGGCCGAAGGTCTTCCAAGGGAAATAATCGTGAGCCTGGGCGAGGCGCCGGACGGAAGTGTGCTGGCGGGGTGCAGGGCCGGGCTCTACCAGCAAAAAGGCGATCGTTTCGAAAGGCTGGTGCTGCCCGGCAACGGCGTCGTGGATGCCTACAGTAGTATCCGATTCGATGGTCATGGCAAAACCTACATCGCTACCCCGCGCGGTCTTGTGGCAGCGTCCCAACCTGCGGAAAATGCCAAGCTGGCATTTCGATTGCTGCCCGCTCCCGCGGCCGCTGGAGGTCCTGACGCGCATGGAGTGTTCCTTGAAAGCAACGTGTTGTGGTATGGCTGCGGCTCTCATTTGTGCCGGATAGGGGACGGTGGCGTCACGGTTCTGGGCGAGGCGGAGGGCCTTCCCGCTGGAAGGTGGACGTGTATTCGCCGCGATGGCGGCGGCGACCTTTGGGTGAACGACCAGCGCCGGTTTGCGGTGCTGCGTCGGGGAAGCGCACGCTTCGATACGTCGGTTCCGCCGTTTCCGCCAACAGCCGGAGGCGGACAGTTTGAAGTCGATACGGAAGGCAAGTTACTCGTACCGACCATCCAGGGGCTGGCGATCCATCAGGGGCGGCACTTCCGAATGGCGGGTCCGCGGGAGGGTTTACGGGGACCAGTCTATGCCGTGCTGCAAGACAGGGAGGGCTCGATTTGGCTGGGGCTGGCCGGCCGTGGCTTGGCAAGATGGCAAGGCTACGGCGAATGGGATGGCTTCTCTCCAGATAGCGGCTTGGACAGCGAGTTGATATACGAAATCTTACCGCTTGGCGATGGCGGCGTTTGGATCGGCTCGGAGACGGGGCTGTTCCGCGGGCAAAAGAACGGAGACCGATGGACCTGGCGGCGACATCCGGCGATTGGCAGAGTCCCCGTGCACGCCGTGCGCCGGGACGCGGACGGCAACCTCTGGCTCGGCACGGAAGGCTATGGCGCCGCCCGCATCGACGGACGCAGCGGAAGAGTCGAGTGGTTTAGGAAGGCTCAAGGGCTCGGCGGAGAATTCGCCGCCTCATTGGCTCTGGACCGATCGCGCCGAGTGTGGGCGGCCACCGACCGCGGCCTCTTCGTAGCGGGGCTCTCCGAGAGGCGCTTCCGGCGCGTGGAGGAACTACCTCCAGTTCGGTGCTGGGTAGTGACCGAAGGGCCCGAAGGGCAAATCCTGGCCGGCACGGTGACGGGTTTGTACCAGCTTGCAGGGGGCAGATGGCGGCGGATCTCGACGGCCCACGGATTGCTGCACGATGTCATCCTGGCGATCGCCGCGGTGCGGCCGGGCGAAATCTGGGTGGGTTACCGGTTCTTCGGCACTGTTACCCGCATTCGAATGGATGGGGAGCATCTCTCCATGACCCACTACGGACCCGAGCTGGGCTTGCGGGGGGAGATGACCTATTTCCTCGGATTCGATGCGCGCGGCCAGCTTTGGGCGGGAAGCGATCAAGGCGTGCGCGTTTGGAACGGCGCCCGTTGGAATCAATACGACCAAAGTGACGGCCTGATCTGGAACGATTGCGACTTGGGCGCCTTTGGGGCGGAGCCCGATGGCGCGGTGTGGATCGGCACCAGCGGCGGCTTGGCGCGTTTCCAGCCAAACCCGGTCAGGCACGCGACGTCGGCCCCCTCCGCTATCTTCACCAGATTGATGCTGGGCGACCGGAATGTCGAGCGAAGCAACTCTGTCTCGATGGGCTACCAAAAAAACTCTCTGGTGGCGCAATACTCCGCGCTCACGTTCGCCCACGAAGGCTCGGTTCTGTTCCGCTACCGGCTGCAGCCGCTCTTCAGCGAATGGCGGGAAACGGCGCTTAGGGAGATGCAGTTCCCGGGATTGCCGCCCAATGACTACCGGCTCGAGGTCGAGGCGCGCGATGGTTCGGACGGGTGGAGCAAACAACCGGCGGCGTTCGCCTTTGTTATCCGCGCTCCGTGGTGGGGCACATGGTGGTTTCGCGAACTGGTGGCGGGGCTGGCGCTCCTGCTCCTGTGCGCGATCTGGCGCTGGCGCGTGTTTCGGCTCGTCCGCCGTCAGTGGGAACTGGAACTGGCGGTCGCCAAGCGCACCCAAGAACTGCGGAAAGAGAAGCAGGAACTGGTGGTGGCCCGCGAGGCTCTTCGCGAGCGCGCCATGACGGATGGGCTCACCGGGTTGTTCAACCGGCGCGCTTTCTTTGAGATCCTGGAGCGGGAACTCGCCAGGCTTGGGCGTGAGACCGGGTGCGTGGCGCTGATCATGGCGGACCTGGATCGCTTCAAGCAGGTCAACGATACCTACGGACACCTGGCCGGGGATGCGGTGCTCCAGGAGTGCGCGCGCCGCATTCAGGAATCCGTGCGCCCCTATGACACGGTCGGTCGGTACGGAGGAGAGGAGTTGGTGATCTTGCTGCCGGGGTGTGGGCCCGAAGAAGCTGCCGAGCGCGCGGAGGAAGTTCGGCGCGTCATCGCGCGCCAGCCCTTTGCCATATCTGCGGGCGCCATACCCGTGACCTGCAGTTTCGGGGTGGGCGCTACGAAAGGCGCGCAAACTTCTGCGGAAGAATTGGTGCGCATGGCTGACGGTGCGCTATACGACGCCAAGGAGCGCGGGCGGAATTGCGTGGCGGTCTTTCGCGCGGATGCTCCCGGCGCGAGCGTCACGGCGATCGCCGAGGCGCGGTCGCGCTGAACGCCCCGGCACACCTCACATCTCGTCCACCGTGAGCTTGACATCCGCTTTGGACCAGGCGGCGTCGTATTCGCGCTTCACCCACCCGGCATCCTCGTTCTTTCCCTGAGCGCGCAGAGACTCCATCAACCCGAACAACATGCGCCCGTTGCGCGGCGACCGCTTGACTCCCTCGCGGAAGACGCTCTCCGCCTCTGCCGCCTTACCCGCCAGCAACAGCGATGCCCCCAGCGACTCGCGCACCGGATAATACCAGTCCGGCGGCTCGTCATAGGTCAGCGAGTCCTGCGTGGCCACGGCGCGTTGGAGGTGCCGTACGGCCTCGGCCGGACTCGCCGCTAGTCTGGCCGCCACGATGGATGTCGCGATCATGAGCACGTCGGCCGCCTTGCTGAACCCCCAGGGTGCGCCTGCCGGGAGCGCGGCGCGTATGGCTTCCAGCGCCGATTGTTCGTGAGCCGCGGCAGCCGGGTCGCCGCGTCCCGCGAAGGCCAGCGCACGCGCATAATGCCAAGTCGCGGTCGACGCGTGGAGGTTCGATTTGGGCTGCGGCAGATTCAGGATGCCGTCCCAATCCCGGAAACGCACCCGGCCGAAGACCGCTATCGAGTTGAAAGAATCCGCCATGTCGGGCATGGCCTCCAGCATGGGGGCCAGGGCCGCGGACATTTCATCGGCGGCGCGCAGCCCGTCCGCCTTCCGGCCCTGCATCCACCTGGCGTACGCGACGAAGTGTAGATTGTGCACGTAATAGGCTGCGTATCCACTGGTGGTCACTTGCGACTGGGCCATGTACTCCCGATCCACGGCGACGGCCCGTTCGTTTAACGTGGCCGCCGTTTCGTAGTCGCCCAGCACCAGCCAGATATGCGCCGGCATGTGTACCATGTGGCCGGCCCACGGCATAATGCCCATGAGCCGCTGCGCGCTGGCGATGGCGCGCTCCGGCGTCGGGGAAGACTCCACTGCGTGGATGTAAAGATGATTCGCGCCGGGATGATCCGGCCAGCGTCGCAACACTTGCTCGAGCGTGTGCTCGGCCTCCGGCACCCCAGGGGCGGGCGTGCCGTCAGCCGCATACCAGTGCCAGCGCGTCGCCACCAGCAGGCTCTCGGCGTAAAGCGTGAGCGCATCCAGATCGTCCGGCCAGCGCTCGGCCAGGGCGCGCATCGCGTCGATATAGGGCTGCGGCTGATATGCCGGGCAGCGTTTGGCGGCCGCCTGGAGGTAGGCCTGCTCGTGCTCGGGCGTGCCGGCCAGCTTGAGTCCAGCTTCCGCGGCGGCGCACGACGCCGGCATCTTCAACTCGGCGTCGCCATCCATATTGACGTACGGACCTTGGGCCATGGCGATTCCCCAATACGGCATGGCGGCTTCCGGGTCGAGTTCAGATGCCTTGCGGAAGGAGCGCAGGGCTTCGTAACGGTTGAACCCATACATCAGGGCCAGTCCCTGGTCGAAGAACTTCTGCGCCTCGGCGCTGGAGGTGTGGATCTGGTGATGCCAGATCCCCAGGCCCGGGTACAAGGTCACAGGCTTCTCGGAAGACGAACCGCCCTGCGCGATCGCCAGGCTGAGCGGCAACAAACAGAAAGCGATTTTCATGTTCAGGGAGTATCTCACAAAACCGACCCGGCGTATTCCCACCTGCGTGCGAAGCGGCGCGCAATCAGAAACAGGACCAGGCCGGATCCGATCAGCACGGCCACCTGCGGCGCCAGGTGCGAGACGGGCTCATCGCGCCAGAAGACCTTGATGTAGCCGTCGATCGCCCAGGCGTTGAACGTGACCAGGCCGGCTTTCTGCATGGCCGGCGGCATCAGGAAGCGCGGAAACATGCTGCCGCCGATGGCGGACATGGTCAGGATGAGGAGCGTGGAAATGGCGGCCTGCTGTCCACGGGAATGCGAAACGCTGGCCAGCAGCATGCCGAATGACGCGCAAGCGAAGGCGGTGGCCGCGGTCATGACGAAGAAGCCGGGCAGGTGCGTGAACAGATCCAGGTGAAAGACGGCTGCGCCCCAAAGGAACATGAGCGTGAGCTGCGCGAAAGCCAGCAGCGTGCAGTAGGCCATCTTGCCGGCCAGCAGAGTGGTCATACTGACGCGCGAGCTGAGGATACGGTCGAGCGCGCCGCTCTCGGCTTCATCCAGCAGGCTGCCGCCCGCGGCGCTCGCGGTGAACAGCAGGAACATGACGCCGATGCCGGCCGCGTAGAACGCGATGGTCGGGCTGCGCTTCTTTTCACCCACCACGTCGCGGATATCGAGAGCCACGATCCCGTTGTTATTGGAGTTGCTCGCCGCGGCGCCATCGCCCGTTTGGGCGCGCTGCCCGGTCTGGTCGCGGAACCGCGACAGAGTCGATTCGATGTTCTTCCGCTGCTCCGGCGTCAGGCCGCCGCTGGCCTGGTCGAAATACTGCATTCCCACGCTCGCCATTGTGTCGGGCAACGACATCATCACGACCTTCTGCAGCATGCCGGCGACCACCTGCGCGGCCACGGGATCGGAGCTGTCGTGCAGAATGCGGATCGCCTTACGATCCGTGCCCGGCCCGAAGGCGACGGGGTGCGCACCGAATCCTTGGGGAATAATCAAAGCGGCCGGCGCCTCGCCCTCTTTCACCGCAGTCTCGGCGGTGGCCGCCGTGTATTCGGGCGGAGCCGGCTGCCCCTTCTTTGTCTCGGGGCGTGTGGTGGCGAGCAGGGAAGGCTCCTGCTGCAATGCGCGGACCAGGCGCCCGGAGACCGCACTGCGATCCTCATCGACCACCAGCACGCTCACGCGCGGCGTCTTGCTGCTATCCATGCCGCCGAAGATCCCCGCGAAGATGCTGAAGAACACTATGGGCAAAATGAAGGAGAGAATGAGCGCTCCGCGATCGCGGCGGAGGGCGCGGAACCCTGTGCGTATGAAGGTGGTGATCATTGGCGTAGATCCCTTCCGGTGAGTTGCAGAAACACGGATTCAAGATTGGGGCGGCGCAGCGTTACATCGATCACATCGAGGGAGGAGCTGCCCGCGGCGTCGAGGAGGGGTGCGATGTCGGTCGGCTTTTCCACGGCGAAATGCGCGATCCCTTCCTCCACAGTGCCGCCGTGCTGAGCGGCCCACTCCGTTACGTTCGTAGTGGCCGCGCTGAAACGCATGAGGATGTCGCTGCGGCCGCCGAATGATCGCGCCACCAGTTCCTCTTTTGTGCCCTCGGCGATCACGCGGCCATGATCGATGATGGCGATGCGGTCGCAGAGGCGCTCGGCTTCTTCCATATAATGCGTGGTGTAAATAACCGTCGTGCCTTCGTTGCGCAGGGCCTCGATCATCTCGAAGATGCGATTGCGGGATTGCGGATCGACGCCGACGGTCGGCTCGTCAAGCAGCACGATACGCGGCCGATGGAGGAGTCCGGCGGCCATGTTGAGGCGCCGGCGCATGCCGCCGGAGAGGGTCTTCGCCGGAGTGTCGGCGCGGTCGGCGAGGGCAGCCCACTCGAGGCACCATTGGATCGCATCGCGCAGGGCTTTGCCGCGCAGCCCCTGATAGCGGCCGAATGCTTCCAGATTCTCGCGGGCGGTGAGCAGCCCGTAGAGCGCCAGCTCCTGGGGAACCCAGCCAAGCTCCGCACGGGCTGCCGCGGAGCTGGCCGCGTGGCCGAACACCTGTATGCTGCCGGAATCGGGACGGACGCGTCCGACGATGCTGCGAATGAGTGTCGATTTTCCCGCGCCGTTGGGCCCGAGCAGGCCGAGACACTGCCGCTCCGGGACATCCAGGGAAACGCCGGCAACGGCTGTCACGTCGCCGAAGCGTTTCACTACGGAGTCGATGTGTAGAGGGATGGGCGCGGGTGTCGAGGCCATGAAGGTCTTTCACTATGGTACGCCGAAGGCCAATTAGAAGTTCCTGGCGGAAGCGCGGTTGCTAAAGCGAGGCCTGTCCGAGAACCGCGGGAGAGGGCTTCATATTGCTAGAATAATGCTGTGGGCAATATCGATTTTGCCTGGGATGGGCGCAAAGCCCGATCCAATTTTTCCAAGCATGGAGTCTCATTCGAAGAGGCTCAAACGGTCTTCCTGGACGAAAACGCCCGTCTGATTGACGATCCGGATCATTCCGATCAAGAAGAACGCTTCGTTTTGCTGGGTTATAGCTTCCGGGCGCGGTGCCTGGCCGTCAGTCGTTGCTACCACGAATCCGACTCGGTCATCCGGCTGATCTCCGCCCGGCGTGCGGCCCCGCAAGAGGAGAAAGTGTACTGGAGTTTCCGATGAGAACTGAATACGATTTAACGCGATCTCGCAAGAACCCTTATATCAAACGGCTCAAGCGCCAGATTACCATTCGCCTCGATGCCGCATCGATAGATTACTTCAAGCAGACGGCGGCCGATTTGGGGATGCCCTATCAGAACCTCATCAATCTGTTTCTGAGGGACTGCGCGACGCAAAAGCGGCGTCCGACGATTCAGTGGCCCGGCGACGCCCCGCAACAGCCGGCGGAGACCGGGCTACGACGGAGGGACGGATCCGCGACTCGTCAACGTTGAGCTAATCGCCGACGCCGGTCCGAGCCTGCGCATGAGGCCAGAAGTTGCTTTGCCTTGACCGATCGCCAGCGGCTCATGCCACGGCGAAGATCTTCGCTAATGGCGCGGGGACTTCCTCTACATGGTCAATGCAGTCGGCGGCCACGCGCAAGGCCAGCGCGCGCACCGCTGCGATGGCTGCCTCGCGACTCGCGCCGTACACCATCACTCCGGGCATGGACTCGATCTCCGCCCACCGGCGGCCGTCCTCCTCCCGTCCCAGAGTGATCGGAATCGATTCTACAGTGGTGGTCAAGCGCGCCTCAGAACGTGAAGAGCAGCGTGCCCACTGGCGGCTCCGCCAGCTCCGTGCCGGCTACCACAGGCTGCGCTTCGGCGTTGAGCTGCCGGTAGTAGATGCCCGTGTCGCCGAGGTAAACTTCCAACTCGGCGGGGCGGGGAAGCACTCCCTGAATCAAGGCCTCCGACAACGGGTCCTCGATGAACTTCTGCAGGGCGCGGCGGAGCGGGCGCGCGCCATAGCTGCGGTCCGCGCAGGTCTTCTCCAACACGTACTTGGCGGCGTCCGGTGTAAGCCGGATCTTGAGCTGCTTGGTCTCCAGGTTCAAGTTGATCATGTTCACCATCAGGTCGATGATCTTGAGCAGGTCGTCATCGTTCAGCGAGGTGAACAGGATGATATCGTCCAGGCGGTTGAGGAACTCGGGATTGAACGCGCGCTTCACTTCGCCGCGCACCATGTCCTCGATCTTCGTCGGAATCCCTTCGCCCATCGGCGCGGAGAAGCCCAGGTGCCCGCGCTTCTCCAGGAAACGCGCGCCCAGGTTCGAAGTCATGATGATGATGGTGTTCTTGAAGTCCACCTGGTTGCCGAGGCCATCGGTCAACTGGCCGTCTTCAAACACCTGCAGCAGGATGTTGTAAATATCCGGATGGGCCTTCTCGATCTCGTCCAGCAGGATGATGGAATAGGGCGAGCGCTTCACCCGCTCGGTCAACTGGCCGCCTTCTTCGTATCCCACGTATCCGGGGGGCGAGCCGATGAGCTTCGAGACCGAGTGCTTCTCCATGAATTCCGACATGTCGAAACGGATCAGCGATTTTTCGCTGCCGAACAGGAACGCGGCTAGCGCGCGGGCCACCTCGGTCTTGCCGACGCCGGTGGGGCCCAGGAACAGGAACGAGCCGGCCGGCCGGGCGCTGGCTTTCAAGCCCGCGCGGGAACGGCGGATGGCGCGTGCCAGCACCGAAATAGCCTTCTCCTGGCTGATGACGCGCTTGTGCAACTCCTCTTCGATGCGCAGCAGCTTGGTGATCTCTTCTTCCTTGATGGCGGTCATAGGCACGCCGGTCCAGCGCGCCACCACATCCTCGATGTCATCCTTGGTGACGATGCCGGTCGAGGAATCGTCGAGGTTGTACTTTTCGCGCAACTGCCGCATGTTCTCGCGTTCTTTGCGCTCCTCGTCGGA
>JBEKUO010000285.1:0-8858 GCA_049514955.1 Bryobacteraceae bacterium
CAGAACGACGGGCATACCCAGAAACGTCAGCGGATCGTTCGCCGTCACTCCGAACAGCAGTCCGCCAAGCGCGCCTGCCAGCAGCCGGGACGCCACTGCTCCCATCAGCATGCCCAGCGCGGCGAGTCCCAGCGTCTGCGCGATAATCCCGGCCTGCAGCCTCGATGCGGAAGCGCCCAGCGCCATACGAATGCCGATCTCCTGCGTGCGCTGATTCACCCCGTATGAGACTACGCCGTAGATGCCAAGCGACGCCAGCAGCAGAGCGAACACGGCGAATCCGCCCAGCAGCAGCACTACAAAACGTCTGGGTGAGACGGCTTTATCAACCAATTGCTGCAAGGTGCGGAAGTCTTTTCCAGGAAGGTTCGGAGCGATGGGTTTGAGGGCCGCGCGCACACTAGCGGCGAGTTCCGCCGGAGGCAGCGAGGTTCGGAGCACCAAATCCACGGAGGCGAAATCCCCGCATTGCCGCATAGGCAGATACATTTCCATACCCGAGGCCTGTTCGAGCGCGAGGTGCCGCACGTCGCCGACTATACCCACGACGCGCCGCTCACCACAAGCGAGCACAATTTGGCCGACTGCATTCTGGCCCGGAAACAGAGTCCGCGCCATGGTCTCATTGATCGCGATCACAGGCTCGGTCGAAGGTGTATCCCGCTCCGAAATATCGCGCCCGGCGATGAGTGCCATGCCCATGGCCTTGAAGTATCCATCGCTGATGATGCGCACGAAGGCGTTGGGGAACTTCCCCGGCGGGTACACCTGGCCCTTCGCCGGCGATCCCCAGGCGCGATTACGGCCCAGCGGGAGCGCGTCGGTCAATCCGGCGGCATGCACGCCCGGTGTTTCCCGAGCGCGCCGCAAGATTTCGTCGAAGTACGCATTCTGTTGCGCCTGCGTGGAGTAACGGGCGTCCGGATCCACTCGTACGCTGGCGGCGTGCTCCGGCTGGAAGCCTAGGTGCACCTCGAGCACTCGCAGAAAGCTTCGAACCAGCAACCCCGCGCCGACCAGCAGCACGCAGGCGAATGCGATCTCCGAAACCACCAGAGCACCGCGAATCCAGTTACGGCCCCTGCCTGCCGTGGAACCACGCGCCGTGTCTTTGAGAACGTCGTGCAGAGCCTTGGCGGGGACCTGCAGAGCGGGCGCCAGACCGAATACCACGCCGGTCAGCACGGCGGCCATCAGACAGAAAGTCAATACTGTAACGTCCGTGCGGACATTCACGAGAAGAGGGATGCTGAACGCCTGAAGGTGAGCTAGAAGATATGTTCCGCAGGCAGCCAGAATGATGCCCAACAACGCGCCACAGCATGACAGCGCCACGCCTTCGGTCAGCATCTGGCGGATCAGGCGCTGCCGGCCGGCCCCCAGGGCGGTGCGGATGGCAATCTCTTTTTGCCGCGTCGCGGTCCGCGCGAGCAGGAGGTTGGAGAGATTCGCGCACACAATCAACATGACCACCCCGACCGCGAAAGAAAGCACCAGCAGCGCCGGCCGTATACGCCCGCTCACATGCTCCGCCAGAGGGACCAGGCTTCCCTCAAAATCGTTGCGTTCCGGATGGGCGCGGGTGATCTGCGCGGCCAGAATCCTCAACTCGGCCCGAGCGCTGCTCACCGCGACACCAGGCTTCAACCGGCCGACGATTGCCATGGTGTTTCCCCATCGGTTGGTCTCATTGCTGAGCGGGAACGGAAAGTACAGATCGAAGTGACTGCCCGGAGCGAAGACCGAGGCCAGATCGAACGAGGCCGGCAGCACACCCGCCACCGTCACGGGCGCATCATTAATCGTGAGGGTACGGCCGACGATTCCGGGATCGGATCCGAACCTCCGGTTCCACAGACCATGGCTTAATAGCACGGCCTTGGGCCCGTTCCATTTGCATTCCGCAGGAGTGAACAGCCGGCCAAGCTGTGGCTGAACCCCGAGCAACTGGAAGAAATTCTCCGATACCGGTACCCCGCTGAGGCGCTCCGGCTCTCCGTGGCCGCTTAACAAGTTGTCGCCGACGCCGTAAAAGGCAAAGTAGCCGGCCAGATCGACGAACGACCGGTTGTGTTCCCGGAGGTCCAACAGATGACCTACCTGGGTTGTCTGGCCCGAGAGGCCGCCAGTATCGTGGTTGGTGATCCAAACCAGCCGCTCCGGTTCGCTAAACGGGAGCGGCCGAAGAAGCAAGGCGTCGACCACGCTGAATACCGTGGCGCTCGCGCCGATGCCCAATCCAACGATTAGAACCGCGAAAGCCGTGAATCCGGAGTCCCGGCGCAGCGTGCGAAACGTGTAGCGCAGGTCCTGCAGGACGCTGTCGAGTGCGGACAGACCGCGGGTATCGGACATAGTTGCTCCTAATCTTTATACTGTCGGGCGGCAATTTGGTTACTACGCTGAGCTGGATTTCAAAGTCCGGTGCGAGCACCCTGGCCGTCTGGCACGGATCACTTCACGGCATCGGCAAAGTACGCCACGGCACACACGGCGAGGGCCGAACCAGCGAGCCTGAGAGTGACGCGCATGATCGGGGAAACCGGATTCCCCGCTGGCGCCTGCAACTGCTCATGCCACTGGTATCCATGAAACCGGCCCTCGAGTGTCCGTAACACACCCGCAAGCGCTATGAGGGATTTTAGGAAGCTGGCCGGGTCTATCAGCATCAGTAGGCCGATATAGAGAACTGGTCCGCAAACAAAAAATGCACAAAATATCGTTCCGGCGTAGTCGAGCACCTTGCCCTAATCGTATCACCGAATGGCGAACGTCAACGAGACGATACTGCAACGGTGAGCGGCCGGTCAAGTCCGGGCTTATCGGTGTTAATCCGCGTTCATCGGCGGCTAACCTGCCTTTTCCTGCATGCCAAAATACTCTCGCCTTGATCGGGGGCTCTTGGCTGGGGTGAACTTCAGTTCGCCCCAGTCACAATCTTCGCCGCTCTATCTTCCCTTTCCTTTCAATCACCTCCGAAAATCATGCCTCCAGTCCGTCCCGCGGGCCTGCTGCAATCGAATTAGGAGGTCGGGCACACACGCCCGCCAACACAACGATGGCTACGCAAGCACAGATCGACGCCAACCGGCGCAACGCCCAAAAGTCTACAGGACCGCGCACCGAAGCAGGCAAAGCCAAATCCAGCCGAAACGGCCTCGTCCACGGTATGGCCGCCGAAAAGCACACCTACCCCGGCGAAGACCCCGAAGGCTTCTCCCTCTTCGTCGAGCGTTACCACGACCACTTTCAGCCCGTTGGTCCCCTCGAGGAAGATCTGGTCGATTGCATCGCCACCGCTATGTGGAACCGCCGCCGCTTCAGCACCATGGAAGCCGGCTTGGTCAAATTTCGCCTGAAGGTCACCACCCCGCACGAGAGACTCCAGAGTGACTGCGAAACCGACCCCCTCCCCTGGGCCTTTCACTACGATTCCAGTGGGCACAACACCTTTTCCAAGCTGGCCCGCTACCAGGGCCACCTCCGACGCGACTTCGAGAGCTCTCTTCACGAGTTACACAAAGAACAGGCCGCCCGCATCGCCAAGCCCAAACCCGGTCCCGGCCCCGCACCACCACCGCCGCTCGCTTCAAAAAATGACGGAGCGAACCCAAATGCGCCCACCAAAAGCCCATCGCCCGACGTTCACGAAGACCCGCCGGATTGCGCTAACCCCAAGTCCTCCAACACCAAACCGGAGTACTCGCCCAACCCAGCCGACCCTCCGCCCCCGACCAAAAAACGACGGAGCAAACCCAACTCCCCCTGCCTCCTGCCGCCCCTGCCCCCTGTCCCCCGCCCCCAGCCCCCTGCCCCCGGCGCGCATTCCCCAGCACCCACCACCCCTGCTATACTAATGCAAAGTCCATTACACGAAGGGGGGTGCCCCATGCGGTTCGGAACAAGATGCGGGCTCGCCGCGGTAGCTGTCTTCGCGTGCGCCTTTAGCGTTTCGCTGGTGACTTCCTGGGCGCAGTCCGATCAGGATAGCGACCGCCGGAACTACGCCGCTAAGATTCGCGAGACTTATAACTTCCGCTTCGGAACCGACAAAATCTCGACACCGGGCAACGCCGCCGTGGAAGGTCACGATTTCATTCAACCGCAGGCCTTCCTGCCCGCCTCTTATTGCGGAAGCTGTCACAAAGAAGCCTACAGTCAGTGGCGCCAGGCGCTGCACTCCAACGCGTTTCGCACGCCCTTCTATCGCACCAGCGTCAATATTCTGCTGCGCACCAAAGGCATCGAGTTCACGCGCCACTGCGATAGCTGCCATAACCCCATCGGGGTTCTCTCGGGAGGGCTGACGCAGAACTCCCAGGTGGACCGCAGCTTCGACGAAGACGGTCTTACCTGCACCACTTGTCACTCGATTCAACAATTGCAATCGACCAACGGGAATGGCGGCTTCGTCTTCGGTATCCCCTCCGCCATGGTCGACGAGGATGGCAACCGCATTCCCGGCATGGTGCCGGATGACGAAATCAGAAAGCATCCGGACCGGCACTCCCGAGCCGTTATGAAGGATTTCTACCGCACGCCGGAATTCTGCGCCGCGTGTCACAAAGCCAACCTGCCCGATACGCTGAACGACTACAAGTTCATCCGCGCCTTCACCACATACGACGAGTGGCAGAATTCGAAGTTTTCGCAACGCAATCCGCTCACCTTCTACTCCACCGGATTCACCACCTGCCAGGACTGTCACATGGCGCGGGCGCAATTGCAATTCGAAGACCCTGGCGCGAAGCACGGCACGTTCGCCTCGCATCGCTGGCCGGCCGGCAACACCGCCGTTCCGTTCTACTACGGCTTTGACGAGCAGTTACAGAAGACCGTCGAGTTCTTGAAGTCGGGGAACTACCTGAACGTGGACCTGTTCGCGATCAAAAAAGCCGACGAGGAAGGCATGACCGCGCCTCTCGGTTCAACGCCTTTCCATCTGGCCCCGGATGAAACCGTGCAGATGATGGTGGTGATCCAAAACAAGAACATAGGCCACTCCCTGGTTCCCGAAGTGCGCGACCTATACGAGCCGTGGGTAGAATTTGTGGTCCAGGATGCCGCCGGCAAAGAGATCTACCACAGCGGCTTCTTGAAGCCCGACGGCGCACTCGATGAGCGCGCCCACAGCTTCACCAACCGGCCCGTCAACATGGATGGCACCTTCGTCGACAATCATAAGGTCTGGACCATCCACTCGGTCGCGTATGACAACACCATCCAGTCCGGCCGTTCCGCTCTGGTGCGCTATGAATTTCAAATCCCCGCCGCCAAGGGCCCTCTAACAGTCACTGCGCGTGTGAACTATCGCCACCTGCGCCAGAGTTATTTGAATAATATTTTCGGAAACGACCATCCGGCGTATCCCGTGGTGGAGCTAGCCTCCCGCACCCGCACTCTGAATATCGGGGACAACCCCGCCACGCCTGCTGACCCGCATGATAACGCCGACTGGATGCGCTGGAATAATCTCGGCATCGCTTACCTGGATCAGCTTCAATACGCCGATTCCATGCACGCCTTCGAGCAAGTCGTAAAACTGCGTCCGGATTATCCCGACGGCCACATCAACATCGGCCTCACTTACATCGAGTGGGAAAAGTATACCGAGGCGCGCAGCCACCTGGAAAAGGCGCTGGAGCTCAGCCCGAATAACGCGCGCGCGCTTTACTATCTCGCCTTAGTCGAGAGACGCGAGGGACACCGCGACGAGGAGGTTGCCGACCTGCAGAGAGTCGTGATCCAGTATCCGCAGGCCCGCGACCCGCGCCGCGAGTTGGGAATCGCCTACTATCAAAGACATCAGTACGATGAGGCTCGGGAGCAGTTCGAAACTCTCCAAAAGATCGATCCGGACGATCTGGCCGCGCATTACAACCTGGCCGTTCTCTATCGGCGCATGGGAATGAAAGACAAATCCGCCGAACAAGCCGCCATGTTTGCAACCAAACAAGTCGACCCGGGCGCCCCGACTTACTCGTTGGAGTTCCTGCGGGTGCATCCCGAAATTTCGACCGAGAGCGTACCCTGGCACATGCATACCGATATCCCGCACACGACCGCCGCGGCCGACGGAGGACAGCCCTAAATGCGCGCATCGCGCCGCCGCTTTATCCGCTCCCTAAGCCGTTCGGCGCTGGTGCTTCCGTTTGCCGACCTGGCAGCGATGGCTCAACAACTGCCCGGCCCGATCGAACGCAGTTACGATGCAAAACCCAAGCCGGCTGCTGCCGGACCAAAGTCGCCCATCGAAGGCACTCCGCTCGGTCTCACCTTCGTGGATGTAGTCAAAGAGTCGGGCTTGGCAGTCAAAACCATCTATGGCGGCGAGGGTAAGAACAAATTCCTTCTGGAGACTACCGGCTGCGGCCTGGCCTTCTACGATTACGACAACGATGGCTGGCTGGATGTTTTCCTGGTCAATGGCTGGCGCCTGGAGGGGTTCCCGGCGGGTAAGGAGCCGCGCTGTCATCTCTTCAAGAACAATCGCGACGGTACTTTCACGGATGTTACTAAAGGGTCGGGCCTCGAACATCGCACGGGATGGGGACAAGCCTGCTGCGTCGGCGATTACAATAACGACGGCCATGACGACCTGTTCGTCACTTACTACGGACAAAACGCGCTTTATCGGAACAACGGGAATGGCACTTTCACGGACGTGACTAAGGAGGCCGGCCTCGACCAGCCTGGCCCCAAAATACGCTGGAATACCGGCTGTACGTTCGTCGATTACGATCGCGACGGCCACCTTGACCTCTTTGTAGCCAACTATGTCGATTTCGATTTGAAGACGGCGCCGCCACCCGAGGCGGGTCCATGCACTTATAAGGGATTGCTGGTCGCCTGTGGACCGCCAGGGCTGCGCGGCGGCAAAAACATCCTGTACCACAATAACGGCAACGGAACATTCTCGGATGTCAGTGAGAAAGCCGGCATTTGGAAGACTCCCGGCACGTATGGCTTGAGCGTGGCCGCCTCGGATCTGGACAACGACGGCTGGCCCGACATCTATGTCGCCAACGATTCCAGCACCGCATCGCTCTACTTGAACCAGAAAGACGGCACGTTCAAAGACATTGCCATCGAATCCGGCGCCGCGCTGTCTCCCGAAGGCAAGCCTCAGGCCGGCATGGGCGTCTCCATTGGCGACTACAATCGCGACGGCAACCTCGACGTGGTCAAAACAAACTTCGCCGGAGACACCGACTCCCTATATACAAACCTGGGGGACGCCACCTTCGAGGACCGCACTTACCCGAGCGGCCTGGGAGTCAACACCCGTCTGCTGGGATGGGGCGTCGGCTTCTTCGACATGGATAACGACGGATGGCTCGACATACTCATGTCAAACGGCCACGTCTATCCTGAGGTGGATAAGTCGAATGCCGATCTGAAGTATGCCGAGCATAAGTACCTCTATCGCAACTTACAAAATGGGCGGTTCGAAGAAGTCACTGACAAAGGTGGGCCGGGCATTCTGGAGAACGCGCCCGCGCGCGGGTGCGCTTTCGGCGACTACGACAACGATGGCGATATCGACGTGGCAGTGAACTGCGTCAACGCCATTCCGCAGCTTCTGCGCTGTGACTCCACGCTCAACCGGAACTGGATCAAGATCAAGCTGGCCGGCGTGAAATCCAACCGCAGTGGCATCGGCAGCCGGGTTACAGTTACCGCCAAAACTAAGCCGGACGCCCCGAAACCGCTCGCCCAAATGGATGAGCTGCGTAGTGGCGGCAGTTACTTCTCGCAGAACGATCTGCGCATGCACTTCGGGCTCGACCAGGCCACCAAGGTGGACATGGTCGAGATCCGCTGGCTGAGCGGCCAGATCGACCAGCTAAAAGACCTCGACGTTAACCGGCTCTATGTGATTCAGGAAGGCGGCAAAATCCTGAAGAGCGAAGTGCTGACCCCAGCCGCCAAGCGGGGAGCCTAAGTGCTGCTCAGCAAGGTGGGACAGACGCTTTCGTCTGTCAACCGCGCGCTGCACGCAGGAGCGCTGCTGCTTGCCCTGGTCTGCCTGCCATCCATCTCCGCAGCCGCCGAAACCTGCCCCTGGCTCAACGCAGCAACAGCCGGCGGATTCTTAGGCGGCCCTGTCACCGACGCTACCGTGAAACGAGCCAAAACCGGGGACGATGCAACCTGCGACTTCATCCGTCACGAAGGATCTCTAACGCTCGAACTGCGCATCGAAGTGGAAACGATGCCCTCCCCAGCCAAGGATTTTGCGTCTCACGCAGCCCGCTGCCATTCCCCCGCCGTGCCGCTCAAAACTATCGGGAACGAGGCGCTGGCGTGCAGCGATGAAAACGGCGAGCAGATCGTAGGCAGAGTGCGCGACCGGGCCTTCCTGGTCCGCATCGCCACAAGCGATCGTTCCGCACAACGAGGCGCCCTTCGCGATAAGGTCCGCAAAATAGCGGAGCAGGTCGCCGGTTTTCTGTTCTAGGAAGGCGGGCTCAATGTGCAACTGCCGGACATAACTCCGCGCCAGCCCGCTGCGATCATTGGGATAAATGACGCAAGTCAGAAGAAATCATCGAGTATCTGCGAGACCTAGCTTCCCAACCTGAAAGCGGCTGATCGGCCGTTACTACTAAGTCTGGCGAACATACTGACGAAACGGCGCATTCGGAAGCTGAGAACACAATCATGGGCCGCGAAAAAACGCTGATGTTTCTTTGTTTTTATCTGCGTTGATCGGCGTTCATCTGCGGCTCAATAATTCCTTCCAAACTCGGCTAATGCTCGACGGATAGCTTCCGCTTGTGCCCGGCGCCTACTGCCCCTGCTTGAGCTTCTTCTCCTTCTCCCGCTCCTCCGCCTTCCTAATCTCCGCAGCCTTC
>JBEKUO010000286.1:0-8852 GCA_049514955.1 Bryobacteraceae bacterium
AACGAAGACGTGCTGCTGGTGGAGGATATCGTGGACACCGGCTTGACGTTGCGCTACCTGCTGCAAACGCTCTCCAGCCGCGGCCCCAACTCGCTGGGCGTCTGTACGTTTCTGGACCGCAATTCCCGCAGGCTGGTGCAAATTCCCGTGGAGTTCCGCTGTTTCGAGATCCCCGATCATTTCGTCATCGGCTTCGGTCTGGACCACAACCAGCTCTACCGCAACCTGAGCTACGTGGCGGTGATGAAGCCCGACAAGAATTCGTGACGCCAGCAGCCGGCGCGCGCGGTCTTATAATGGTCATTCATACCGGAAAACCTATGTCCAAAAATACAGACACATTTGTCGAACAAAATCGCGAACGTCTTCTCGACGAGTTGAAGGAGTTTCTGCGCATTCCCAGCATCAGCACGCTTCCCGAGCACCGCGGCGATATCGATCGCGCGGCTGAATTCGTCGCCAACAGCCTGCGCACCGTCGGCATGGAGAATGTCGAGATCATCCCGACGGCCGGGCATCCGCTGGTCTACGCCGATTGGATGCACGCGCCCGGAAAACCCACCGTGCTGTGCTACGGCCACTACGATGTGCAGCCCGCCGATCCGCTGGAAGAATGGCACAGCCCGCCGTTCGAGCCGACTGTGCGCGACGGCAACATTTATGGACGTGGCACCGCGGACGACAAAGGGCAGATGTACATGCACGTGAAGGCCATCGAAGCGCTGCGCGCCGCGACTGGAGCGCTGCCCATCAATGTCAAGTTTCTGGTGGAGGGCGAGGAGGAGGTGGGCGGCGAATCCATTGCCAAATACGTGGCTGAGAATCCCGAAAAACTGAAGGCCGATGTCGCGCTGGTGTCCGATACCGAGCTTTTCGCCGAGGGGATCCCCACGCTGTGCATCGGACTGCGCGGATTGGTTTACCTGGAGGTGGAATCCAGAGGGCCGGCGCGCGATCTGCACTCCGGCTTGTACGGGGGCGCGGCGCCGAATCCCATCTTCGGGCTGGTGGAACTGCTTTCCAAAGTGAAGAATGCCAACGGTGTGATCCAGGTGCCCGGCATCTACGACGATGTGCAGGCGCCCGCACCCGCCGAGAAGCGAAGCTGGAAGCGGCTGCCCTTCAGCGAAGAGGAATTCCGGCAGAAAGAGGTCGGATCGAGCGTACTCACCGGCGAGAAAAAGCCTTCGGTGCTGGAGCGCGTCTGGGCGCGGCCGACCTTCGAAGTGCACGGCATCGCGGGCGGATTCACCGCGGCGGGTGCGAAGACGGTGATTCCCGCGAAGGCCACCGCGAAGGTGAGCTTCCGCCTGGTGCCGAACCAGGACCCCGACAAGGTTCTGGCGGCCTTCCGAGAATTCGTAACACAACACACTCCCAAAGGGATCCAGTTCGAGGTTAGGGTGTTGAGCTCCGGGCCCGGGCTTTCGGTAAATCCGGACCATCCCGCCATCAAGGTGGCCGCCAAGGCGTTCAGCGACATTCTGGGTAAGAAGACGGTCTTCATACGCTCCGGCGGGTCGATTCCGATCGTCGGCGACTTCGCCAATCACTTGGGAATCCCCACGGTGCTGATGGGTTTAGGACTGCCGGACGACGGCCTGCATTCGCCGAACGAGAAGTACAAACTGGAGAATTATTACCAGGGCATCATGACCGTTGCGCATTTCTTTGAGCAGTATGGGGCGGCGGCGGTCGCGGCGCCGGCGGCATAGGCAGCCAGGCTGGGATAGGTCAGACGCATTCCGATCGTCAAATCTCTGGATCGCCGGCACGCGACGGGGTGGCTGCATGCGCGCAGAGATCGTAAGCTCAGAGATGGAGCAGAATTGCAGCGCGCCAATCAGGTCCACCTTGTCATTCCGGAAGGGACCAAAGTCCTGACGACGCCAGGTGGACGTGTCGGTATTGTCGCTCACGTACCCAGCGCTCCAGAGCATAGCTATCGCGTCCGGTTCGCCGACGGTCGCGAGGAGAGCTTTCGCCGGGCCGAGCTCGCGATCTTCAGGCACGCACAGGCTCTAGTGCCAGGTGGCCCCGAGCCGGCCGATCTGATGGGGTTCGTGATCTACCGTTGCGTGGTCGGATCGACGGCCTATGGGCTGAGCCGAGAAGGTTCCGATGTAGACCGCCGCGGATTCTACCTGCCACCTGCCGACCAGGAATGGTCGTTAGCCGGAGTTCCCGAGCAGTTGGAAACCGGCAACGAGGAAGTCTACTGGGAAATCGAAAAGTTCATTCGGCTGGCCCTGAAGGCGAACCCGAACGTGCTGGAGTGTCTGTATTCGCCGCTCATCGAAGAGTGTACTCCACTGGCCCGGGAATTGTTGGATATGCGGCAGATCTTCCTCTCGCGATACATCCACCGCACGTACAACGCATACGTGCTTTCGCAATTCAAGAAGCTTGAGCAAGATCTTCGAAATCATGGCGAGATACGCTGGAAACACGTGATGCACCTGATTCGCCTGTTGCTGTCCGGTGTCGTGGCACTGCAGCAAGGCTTCGTTCCGCTGCGAGTTGACGGATACCGGGACCGGCTGCTGGATATTCGCCGCGGCGCGGTCTCGTGGGAAGACGTGGAGCGCTGGCGCCTCGCGCTCCATAAATAACTCGACAAGGCCCTCAAATCCACATCGCTGCCAGAGCACCCGGACCATCAACGCGCCAATGACTTTTTGATCCGGGCGCGCCGCATCGCTGCTTCGCCGGAGTACGCGAAGTGATCGACTTCGAACTGTTGCGAGCCGAGGCGGACCGCCATCCATACCCATTGCTCTTCGCCACCATCAGCGGGGCGCATTTGTATGGGTTTCCGTCTCCAGACTCGGACTACGATCTGCGGGGTATTCACGTCCTGCCAGCGAGGGAGGCGGTGGGCCTGCTGCCAAAGCAGGAGACCATCGAGTTTTCGGGCTTGCGCAGCGGAATCGAGGTCGATCTGGTGACGCATGATGTCCTCAAGTTCTTCACCATGCTCCTCAAGAGGAACGGTTACGTACTGGAACAACTCTATTCGCCATTGGTGGTGCGAACCTCTGCTGAACATCAGGAACTGAAGTCGATCGCTGGGGGTTGCGTAACCCATCATCACAGTCACCACTATCTGGGGTTTGCGGCTACGCAGTGGGACTTGTTCCAAAAAGAGAATCCTCCGCGCGTGAAACCGCTGTTGTACGTTTACCGCGTGATTCTGACTGGCATTTACCTTATGCGTACCGGGAAGGTGGAAGCCAATCTGGTCACGCTTAACGAAGAGTTCCGCTTGCCCTATATCCAGGAATTGGTCGAAAGAAAGGTACGGGGATCGGAGGCGGGCTCGCTCGGCGCCCATGAGCGGGGTTTTCACGATGGTGAATACGCACGCCTGATCTTGAAGTTGGAAGAGGCGGCATCTGAATCCAAGTTGCCGGAAAAACCAACCTGCCGCAACCTGCTCAATGACCTGCTTGTCCGAGTGCGACTCCAAACCGCTTCCACCAAAGATTCTGGGACTTCTACGCGACTTTAAAGCAACCCTCAGAACATCGCGCAGGCTTGCTGATGGCTTAGGCCTGCCGGACGACGGTCTGCATTCCCAAGAGAGAAGCACAAACTGGAGAATAGCTACCCGGGCATCATGGCGCATTTCTTCGAGAGTTAGAGGCGGCTGGGATAGGTGACGGCATTCGGACCGTCGTACTTCTCCAGATCGCCGGCCATTCGGTTGCCGCCCGCCAATCGGTGGATGGCGAACACGAGCCAAGACCTTGCGGATGTCCTCCGTGCGGGCCGTCTTCGCAAGCACATGTCGAGCCGCGCAAGTCGCACAAACAACGGCCACTTAGATGCGGACGACAGGAACTTTGATATGTGGCTGGGAGGCAGGGATTCGAACCCCGATACGCAGATCCAGAGTCTGCAGTCTTACCGTTAGACGACCTCCCAACGGTAACCGTATTTTAGCATTTGGCGCGCGGCGGCTTCCACTCGCGGCGTGTCCTGCCCTTACGATTTTGGAATCTTCTTCGCCGGGTCCACGAATGGCATGGGCACGACCACCGCACGTGCATCTCCCCGCGGCGTCTCGACAGTAAGTTGCGTGCCCAGGGCCGCGTGCGCCACTGGCAGCATCGCATAGCCGATGTTTTTTTCCAGGCGCGGCGAATAGATCGCCGAGGTCACCGCGCCAACCGCCGCAGCGTCCTTGCGCACCGGCCAGCGAGTCGTGTTGAACTCGATCGGCGCGCCCTCAATCTCCACACCTGCCAGGCGCTGCCGCACTCCCTCTGCGCGCACCCGCTTCAGCGAGTCTCTGCCCAGGAAATCGGCTTCTTTGTCGAGATCCACCAGGCGGTCCAGCCCGACCTCGTAGGGGTTGTTCTCCAGCCGCATGTCCACGCCATAGTTCAGAATGCCGCCTTCGATGCGGCGTATATCGCTCGGCCCGGTAGGCCGTATATTGTACGGGCGCCCCGCCTCCATGATGCGCTCCCACAATTCCACGCCGCGGCTCCCGTCGCGCAGATACACCTCGTAGCCCACTTCGCTCGTCCATCCCGTGCGCGTAACCACCACCGGAATGCCGTCCAGATCGGTCTCGAGAAAATAGTAGTAGCGCAGTTCCAGAACGCGATCGCCGAACAGCGCCTGCACCACCTGTTTCGACTTGGGTCCCTGTATCTGCACGGGGGAAACATCCGGCTCGCCGACCTTTACCCGCAGGCCCGAATTGACGGCCAGGCCCTTGGCATATAGCACCAGGTCGCTGTCCGCGCCGGCCAGCCAGAAATGCTGCTCGCCCAGGCGCAGCAGCACCGGATCGTTGACGATGCCCCCGTCCTCGGTGGTGATCAGGACGTATTTGCCTTGTCCCACCTGGCACTTGCTGAGATCGCGCGGCGTCAGCAGGCTGGTGAAACGGAACGCATCCGGGCCGGTGATTTCCGTCTGCCGCTCGACGGATACGTCCCACAGCGTCACCTCGTTCAGCAGGTGCCAGTATTCGTTGACCGGGTCGTCGTAGTAGCTCGGCAGGAACATGTGGTTGTAAACGGTGTAAGCGCGGCAGCCGTAGCGCTGCGTGGCTTCGAAAAACGGCGATCGCCGCAAGCGGGCGCCGCGCTGGATCAGACGCATGTCGAAGGGTTCTGGCATATGAGGTTGGATGCCCAGTATACTACGCCGGCCCGGCTTCATCCGGGGATCGGCCCGTGGCCTGTCAACCGCCCAGTATTTAGCATTTACAGATCCTTTGATCCGGAGTATAATCCAAGTAGACCCACCTGGAGGTGGGGGATGGTGATATGAAGTGGTCCAACCAGTTCCAGCAGAAGGTTACGACGGCCGAGCGGGCGGTCGAGGCGGTGCGGTCCGGGCATCGCATCTGGGTGCAAGAGGGCTGCGGGACTCCCCAACTGCTGATCGACGCTCTGCTGCGGCGCGCGCCGGAGTTGCACGACGTCGAGATCGTGCACATGCTCACTCTGGGCAGCGCCGACTACACGCGGCCGGAATACGAGGGGACCTTCCGCCACAGCGGGCTCTTCCTCGGAGGCAACGTGCGCGAGGCGGTGGCCGCCGGACGCGCGGATTACACCCCCATCAACCTGAGCGAGATCGAGAAGCTGTTCTGGTCCGGCGAGATGCCGCTGGATGTGGCCTTCATCCAGACCACCCCGCCCGATGAACACGGCTATCTGAGCCTGGGCACCAGCATCGATTGCACGCTGTCGGCGGCACGGTGCGCGCGCCACGTGATCGCCGAAATTAATACGGAAATGCCGCGCACGCTGGGAGACACGTTCCTGCACGTGAGCAAGGTTTCCGCGCTTGTGGAAACTTCGCACCCGCTGCTGGAGTTTCCGGCCGCGCCTACCGACGATGTGCAGCGGCGCATTGCACGCCGGGTGGCTGGCCTGATCCCGGACGGCGCTACATTACAGCTTGGCATCGGCGGGATTCCCAACGCCATTCTGGAATCGCTCCACGACCGGCGGGACCTCGGCATACACAGCGAGATGTGCCCGGATGGCGTGGTGCCGCTGATCGAGGCCGGCGTAATCAACGGCGAGCGCAAGACGCTGCATCGCGGCAAAGTGGTGGCGGGGTTCGCGCTGGGGACCCGCCGGATCATCGAGTTCATCGACAACAACCCGGCATTCGAATTTCATCCCACGCAATACACCAACGATCCTTACGTGATTGCGCAGAACGACAATATGGTCGCGATCAATTCGGCGATCCAGGTGGATCTCACCGGCCAGGTGTGCGCCGATTCGATCGGGACGATGCCCTATAGCGGTTTCGGCGGGCAACTGGATTTCATCCGTGGGGCGGCGCGCTCCAAGGGCGGCAAGCCGATTATCGCGCTGCCGTCCACCGCCAAAAACGGCACGGTTTCGCGCATCGTGCCGGTGCTCGATCCGGGCGCCGGGGTGGTCACCAGCCGCGCGGATGTGCACTACGTGGTCACCGAACACGGTGTCGCTTATTTGTGGGGAAAGAACCTGCGTCAACGCGCCGAGGCGCTGATCGCCGTCGCCGATCCGAAGTTTCGCGGCGAGCTGTACGAATTCGCTGCACGCGCTCATTATGTACAAGGTGGGGCAGGCCTTCAGCCTGTCCTGGAGGTGGCATGACAAAGACCGGCAAGCCCGACCGCGGTATGGTCGAGCTGAACTCAGAGGAGTGCAAAGGTTGCGGGTTGTGCGTGGAAGCCTGCCCGCCCAAGGTCCTGCTGCTGGCGGACGACCTGAACCGCGAAGGTTATCACCCGGCTACCTACCTGGGCGCCGGCTGCACCGGTTGCGGCATCTGTTTCTTCGTGTGTCCGGAGCCGGGCGCCATCATGGTGCTGCGCGCCGCGGCGTGAGGAGGGCAAAGCCATGCTGACATTGTCGAAAGAAATCACCAAGGGCAACGAAGCCATCGTGAAGGGCGCCATCCTGGCCGGCTGCCGCGCCTTTTACGGCTATCCCATCACGCCGGCGAGCGAGATTACGGAAGCGGCCGCGCTCTACATGCCGCAGGCCGGCGGCGTGTTCCTGCAGGCCGAGAGCGAAGTGGCCGCCGTCAACATGCTGTATGGGGCCGCGGCCACCGGCCAGCGCGCCATGTCCGGTTCCAGCGGCCCAGGCATGAGCCTCATGCAGGAGGGCATTAGCTATATCGCTGGCTCGGAACTTCCCTGCGTCATCGCGGACATCATGCGCGGCGGCCCGGGGCTGGGAAACATCGCACCGGAGCAGGGCGATTATCACCAAGTGGTCAAAGGCGGCGGGCACGGCTGCTATCGCACCATCGTGCTGGCGCCCAATTCGGTGCAGGAGATGGCGGACCTGACGTATGAGGCGTTCGACCTGGCCGAGCGGTACCGGAACCCGGTGGTAGTTTTGGCGGACGGTTACATCGGGCAGATGATGGAGCCGGTCGAGTTTCCCCCGGCGATCGCGCCGCCGCCGCGGCCGGAATGGGCGGTCGCCGGCGACGCGGCCAGCCGCCACAATTTCATAACCTCGATCTATCTGGAGCCGGACAAGCTGGAAGCGCACGTGCGCAAGCTGGAAGCCAAATACAAGCGCGCGGAGCGGGAAGCCGTGCAGTTCGAGGATTGGCGTACGGACGATGCGGAAATCGTACTGGTAGGCTACGGCATCGTTTCGCGCATATTGAAACAGGTGGTCGAGGAAGGGCGCGCGCGCGGTCTGGCGTTAGGACTCTTGCGGCCGATCACGCTTTATCCGTTCCCCGCTGAGCGCCTGCGCGAGTTGAGCCGCACGGCGCGCCAATTTGTAGTGGTCGAGCTCAGCACCGGGCAATTGGTCGAAGATGTGCGCCTCGCGCTCGAAGGCCGCCGCCCGGTGGAGTTCTACAGCCGCGTGGGAGGCAACGTGCCCACCGCGGAAGAAGTGCTGGAATATATAGACACAACCACCAGCCACCAGCCACTAGCCACCAGCCACGAGGAGCTTGCGTATGTCTAGCTACACCGTTACGCACGAGAAGGCGAAGTCCTTCTACCCAATCTACGAGCGAAAAGCGGAGTTGCAACATCAGACGCATTACTGCCCCGGCTGCGGGCACGGGGTGGTGCACAAGCTTATCGCGCGCGCCATCGACGAATTGGGCATACAGGACCGGACCATTCTGATCAGCCCGGTGGGTTGCTCGGTTTTCGCTTATTACTATTTCGATGTCGGCAACATTCAAGTAGCGCATGGGCGCGCACCGGCGGTGGCCACCGCGGTGAAGCGCAGCCGGCCGGAGAGCGTGGTGCTGAGCTACCAGGGCGACGGCGATCTGGCCGCCATCGGCTGCGCCGAGATCGTGCACGCCGCCAATCGCGGCGAGCCGATCACGGTGGTCTTCATCAACAACGCCATCTACGGAATGACCGGCGGTCAGATGGCGCCGACGACCATGCTGGGGCAAAAGAGCACGACCACGCCTTTCGGCCGCAACGCATGGAACGAGGGCTTTCCGATGCACGTGAGCGAGCTGCTGGCGTCGCTCGAAGCGCCGGTCTACATCGAGCGCGTGGCGCTGGGCAACAACAAGCAGATCATGAACACGGGCCGCGCGTTGCGGCGCGCCATCGAAAACCAGGTGCGCGGGCTGGGCTTCTCGCTGGTGGAAGTGCTATCGCCGTGCCCCACAATCTGGAAGATGGACCCGGTAGACGCGCAGCGCCGCGTGCTGGAAGAGATGACCAAAACCTTCCCGCTGGGCGTGTTTCGCGATCGCACAAAAGAAGCAACCCCCCGGCCCCCCAGACCCGAGCCGCCGCCGCTAGCCGACATCCCAGCAATCCTAGGATTAACCGAGGAGCAAAACAAAACCCCAGCCCCCCCCCCCCCCCCCCCCCCCCCCCC
>JBEKUO010000287.1:0-8838 GCA_049514955.1 Bryobacteraceae bacterium
AACGCGTCGTACCAGGCCGGGGGCGCGGACTTTGAAAACGTGAAACTGGTCCTGACCGCGGAAACCGCCGCCGACTTCTACACGCTCTGCGAAGTCGATGCGGAGATCCGCATTCTGGACGATACGGTCGCGTCGATGGAGAGGGCTACGGCGCTGGTCCAGAACCGTCACGATGGGGGAGTCGCATCCGGTCTGGACTTGGCGCAGGAGCAGGCATTGTTGGAGGCTACTCGCACGCAAGCCACCCTGGAGCGGCAACTGCGCGCGAACTATGAGCACGCGCTGGCGGTGTTGTGCGGCGCCGCGGCTCCGGATTTCCGAGTGGCGGAAGGCTCGCTGCAGAAGTATCTTCCGGCGATCCCGACCGGCGTGCCGTCCGATGTGCTGGAACGCCGCCCGGACATTGCGCGCCAAGAGCGCCTGATGGCGGCAGCCAATGCGCAGATCGGGGTCGCCAAGTCGGCCTACTATCCAAGCTTGCAACTGGCGGCTACCGCCGGGCTCGAGAGCACCGGCATTGGGAACCTGTTCTCGCTTCCCAGTTCTCTGTGGGCAGTCGGTGCGACGTTGGCGCAGCCGCTAATTTCCGGTGGCCGGATCCGCGCTGGCGTGGATTTCGCAAATGCGGGATACCAGGACTCCGTGGCGCAATATCGACAGACCGTGTTGGTGGCATTCCAGGAAGTCGAGGACGCCCTGGCCGGACTGCAAGTATTTGCCGGCGCGGCGAAGTCGCAAGACACAGCCGTCGAGGACTCCCAGCGCGCGCTAAATATCGCCCTGAATCGTTATACCGGAGGGCTGGTGACTTATCTCGATGTAGTCACCGCGCAACAGAGCCTGCTATCGAACCAACGCGAGGCCGCGCAGATCCAAGGCGGCCAACTGGTGGCTTCGGTAATGTTAGTGAAAGCACTCGGTGGAGGATGGGACGCTCACAGCCTCGCCGGCATGCCCCTCAAGCCCAACGTTAAGAACATCCTCCTGCCTTAGTTTGTGGGGCAGTTAATCTTGGCTGCAGGCGGCTTTCCAGCCGGCTAGGGCGCTCTGGAACGTGCGTCCGCGGGCAGGATTGCCCGCCCCACCCAATTCACCACCTCGCCCAAGTCACGGCATCCCGTGAATTCGTGAATCGCATCCGGGCCTGTTTCGCGATGAGCGTCTCCACTATGACTGTAAGTCGCGCGTTCGAAACGGCATCAGTTTGGCACAATGAGTGCATTTATAGGTGGCATGATATACAGACCTCTCGGACAATCTGGAATTACGGCTTCCGTCGTGGCGCACGGCACTTGGGCCCTCGGCGGATGGATGTGGGGAGGCACCGATGTACAGAAGTCGGTCCGCTCCATTCAAGCTTCGCTGGATGCCGGCGTCAACTTCATCGACACGGCGCCGGCCTATGGACTCGGCCTTTCCGAGCGAATCGTCGGCGAGGCGATTCGAGGGCGCCGCGACAAGGTGATTCTGGCCACCAAGTGCGGCTTGGTTTGGCACACCGCCAAAGGCACATTCTTCGTCGATCAGAATGGTACGCGGATTCATCGTTACCTCGGCGCCGAGTCCATTCGGTACGAAGTCGAACATAGTTTGCGGCGTCTCGAGACCGACTACATCGATCTCTACCAGACGCACTGGCAAGACTCCACCACGCCGATCGAAGAGACCATGGGCGCACTGCTCGATTTGAAAAAGCAGGGCAAGATTCGCGCGATCGGAGTCTCCAACTGCACAGTCGACCAGGTGCGGCAATACCGGTCCATTGGGCCGGTGGATGCCGCACAGGAACAGTACAGCATGCTGCATCGCGAATTGGAACGCGAGTACCTGCCCTATTGTGCGCAGAATCGTATCTCGGTGCTGGCATATTCGCCGCTGGCCAACGGGCTGCTCACCGGCAAAGTCGATCCGCAGCGCGTCTTTCCGGAAGACGACTTGCGCCGCCACAACCCGATGTTCAGCCGCGAGTCGCGCACGCGCATAAGGGAAATGCTCGACCGCATGCGGCCTGTGGCCAAAAAGTACAGCTTCACAGAGGGCCAGTTGGCGATTGCCTGGACTTTCGCGCAACCCGGAATCACGCACGCGCTGGTGGGCGCGCGAGACGCGAACCAGGCCGCCGAGAATGCTTGGGCGGGCGCCGTGGCGCTGACGGCCGCCGACGTCGCACGAGTCGCCGAAGCAATTGAGAACGGTGCGCTGGTGGAGGCTTGACCATGAAAACGCTTCGTTCTAACTTTCGCGTGGCAACCATACTGTGCGCCGCGGCGGGATTCGTGGTGGGCTTTCGGGTGGGGCCTTCTCTTTACGGAGGCACGTCCGACGCAAACGTACAGCCGCAATCGCCGTTCACGGACTATCTTCACGAGCAGCCCGGCACGCTGCACAAGATCGCGCTGGCGGACCTGCCAGAACCGTATCGAACTCAATCGGCGGACAACCGTCCACACATCGTCGCACGTCCCCCGAACGCCTGGCCGAAAGCTCTGCCAGGATTCACAGTCACGCAATATGCCACCGGTTTGCGGAATCCGCGGCTGATCCGGCGCGCGCCTAACGGCGACTTATTCGTGGCGGAGAGCGAGCCAGGACAAATACGCGTGCTGCGCGGCGTCGCCGCGGATGGCAAAGCGCAGACCGTGGAAGTATTCGCCACGGGCTTGACGCAGCCCTTCGGTATCGCCTTCTATCCGCCGGGCGATAACCCGCGATACGTTTACGTGGCGAATACCGGATCGGTGGTGCGCTTCCCTTACCGCAATGGCGACCTGAAAGCGCGCGGCGCGCCGCAGACGATCGTCCCGGATATTCCTTCCGGCGGCCGTTTGACTGGCGGCGGACATTGGACGCGAGACCTCGCGTTCACGCGCGATGGCGGCAAAATGTTTGTCTCGGTCGGCTCGCACTCCAATGACGACGATGCCGACAACAACCCGCAAGAATACCATCGCGCCGATATCCTGGAGTTCAACCCGGATGGCAGCGGATCGCGGATTTACGCGTACGGAATCCGCAACGCGGTAGGCATTGCGACGCATCCCACAACGGGCGAACTGTGGGCCTCGGTGAACGAGCGCGACGGTCTGGGCGACAACCTGGTGCCGGATTACATCACGCACGTGCAGCCTGGCGGGTTCTACGGCTGGCCCTGGTTCTACATGGGCGGACATCAGGATCCGCGCCAGCAGGGGAAGCATCCGGAACTGCGGAGTAAAGTGATCGCGCCGGACGTGCTGCTGCAGCCGCACAACGCATCTCTGGAGATGACCTTCTATGACGGCCGGCAATTTCCGGCTGAATATCGGGGCGATATCTTCGCCGGCGAACATGGCTCGTGGAACAAAGCCGTGCGCACGGGTTACGAAGTAATCCGGGTTCCGATGAAAGAGGGCCACGCCACCGGCGAATACCAGGACTTCCTGACGGGCTTTGTGACTGCCGGCGGCGAAGTTTGGGGACGGCCGGTAGGTGTCGCAGTGGCGCAGGACGGTTCGCTCATCGTGACCGACGATGGCTCGAACAGCGTGTGGCGGGTCGAATATTCCGGCAAATAGCTCTATCGATCGACTGGCTGGACGAGCCGCACCTGTGCGATACTTCGTGGAAGACGCGCACTACGCCAGATGCTGCTTTTGATTTTCGTACTCGCCGCGTGCCTTGCGGCTGCCCAGGAAAGTTCCGTTACTGAAACGTCAATCCGGCATGTCACGGTAATCGACGTTGCCACAGGTTCGGAGCTGAAAGACCAGACGGTAAGGATTCGCGGGGGCCGCATCGCATCTGTCGCCCCGGCGCAGGAAACAGACGCCACCGCCACCGGCTCCATAGACGCACACGGCGCGTACCTCATTCCCGGGCTCTGGGATATGCACGTACACGTGCATGACACCAACGAGCTTCCGCTCTACGTCGCGAACGGCGTGACTGGCGTGCGCATCATGTCCGGTGAAAGAAATACATCCGCACTTCGCGCGGAACTCGCCCGGCAGGCTCCCTCACCGGAGATTTATCTCGCCAGCGCCATTGTGGATGGCAGTCCGGCGTTGTGGCCTGGATCGATCGTCGTGAAAAAGCCCGGCGATGCCCGCCGGGCGGTGGACGAAATCAAAGCGGGCGGCGCCGACTTCATCAAGGTGTATACCCGCATTCCGCGCAACGCCTACTTCGCGCTGGCGGATGAGGCCAAGCAACAGCGCATTGCGTTTGAGGGCCATGTGCCGGATGCCATCACAGCCCAGGAAGCTTCCGCCGCGGGACAGCGTTCCATCGAGCATCTTCAAGGGATCGCGCTGGCCTGTTCCAGCCAGCAGGAGAGTCTCATGGGCGACATCCTTCGGGCGCAGTTTTTTCGAGAGCGGCTGGCGGTAGAAGCGCAAGGATATCGCAGTTTTGACGAGTCAAAATGCCAAGCTCTGTATGCCGAGTTCCGGCAGAACGAGACCTGGCAGGTGCCAACGCTCACCGTGCTCCAGATGTGGGGACGCCTCGACGACTCCAGGTTTACCTCCGATGCGCGCCTTGCATATATCGACCGAAAATCCCGGGACAGATGGCGCGCGCGAATCGAGCCGCAGTTGCGGCGTTGGAATTATGGCCAATACCAGTTGGCGCGCGGCATCTTTTCGGCTGACGAGCGAGTGGTGGGCGGAATGTTCCGAGCAAGCGTGCCTATGATGGCGGGAACGGATGCGATGAACCCTTACTGTTTCCCCGGATTCAGCCTTCACGACGAGCTTGCCTTGATGGTTGAATCCGGCCTTACCGCGCTGGCAGCTTTGCAGGCGGCCACCGTCAATCCCGCGAAGTTCCTTGGTAGAAGCGCCGAATTGGGGACGGTCGAACCGGGCAGGATTGCAAATCTTGTACTGCTGCGCGCCGATCCTCTCGCGGACATTCACAACACCACGAAGATCCAGGCGGTTTGGCTTGGGGGAGCTTATTTCGATGAAGCCAGCTTAGTTCAGATTTTGCAGAGAGCAAAACAGCAAGCCGGCAAACGCTAGTCAGCGCGCCGATCTCCGGCGGGCTAAGTGCACATGTTCGCAATCGGAGCCACGACCGTAAGGGAGTGGTCTTCCCGGCATACGGCGCCGGCCGCCAGGATCGTCCGTCCCACGTGTAGAATATCCACGAGGTGGTCGATGGCGTGCAACCCGGAAGTCCTGAAAGATGTCCCGCTCTTCGCTCTGCTGGACGCGGATGAGAAGGCCGTATTAGCCGCTCAAGTCGAGTGCAAGCAGTTCGCCGCGCGCGAACGGATCTACAAAATGGGCGACCCAGGAGGGAAGGCGTACGTAGTGGTCTCCGGGAGCGTCCGGCTGACCACCGTGGACGACGATCAGCAGGAGGTGATCGTCGATCAGCCGGGAAATGGCGAGTTTTTCGGCTTTGCATCGATGCTCGACCAGACACCGCATCAAACCGATGCCTTCGCCATCGAGGCATGCGTGTGCCTGGAGGTGGAGCGGAACGACATCGCGATTCTGATCGAACGCAAGCCGCATGCGGGAATGGATATGCTGACGGTGCTGGGCCGTCAGTTCCACGCCTCGCAACACCTTGTTCGCATGCGTGCGACGCGCAACCCGAACGATGTGATCGAGGAAGGCGAGACGCGCGGCGAGCGGATTGCCGATGTCGTCGCTCGCTTTGGCGGGTCGTGGTCGTTCATCATCGTTTTTTCGGTGATCCTCGCCATCTACACTTTCATCAATGTACGCCTGGGCGGAGCGGCCTGGGACCCGTATCCATTTATCCTGCTCAACCTGTTCCTTTCCATGATTGCGGCCATCCAGGCGCCGGTCATCATGATGAGCCAGAACCGGCAGGACAAGAAGGATCGTCTGCGCAGCGAGCTTGACTTTGACGTCAATCGCCGCGCCGAGTCGGAGATTCAAGGCGTGGCGCGGAAACTGAATCTGCTGGGTGAAAAACTAGGCGACGTCGAGGATCTGCTCCGAGAAAAACTGTCGCGGGAGGGGCCAGCGGCAGGCCCGCGCTCTCTGCCTCAGAGTTGATATTCCGCAGGCTTGTTGTTTCTTGGCCGGCCGGTACACGATGCCGCGCCCCGGTGATGCGTGGTGCGAGCGGCTCCCCGCAGCAGGAATTCCGCGGTTCAGCAGAAGAATCGACCGTGCCGAACGAGATTCCGAGATAAAGGCACTCACCATTCCGGCCCTCTGCCAGCGGTTTGCCCAACCTGCCTCATGAAGACGGCTGACAAAACGATTCCCGGATGCTGGTCGTCACTCCGGGAACCGCCGAAAACCGGAGCCTCCACCGGAAGGTGGAGAAACCAGATTGCGGCACTGTTGCTATTGATTCAGAAGCGGGATGTCTTTGGCCGGGCGCCCATCGGGGATTGTCTTCAGGAACGCCCAGACGTCCATCAGCTCCGCGTCCGACATCACTTTGTCGGTGTAAATAGGCATGCTGCCGGCTGGGTGGCGAACATACGCGATCAGCGCAACCGCGGGGATCGGCCGGGGAGCGAGCTTCGCCCCCGCGCCTCCGTGACCATCGTAGCCGTGGCATTGATAACAGCCGTTCCGGACGTAAAGCCGTTTGCCATTCTCGGCATTGCCCGTGGCCGCTTGGGCCGTGGGAGATTTTGTCTGCGCTCCCAGAATGAGCAAGCCAAACAATGCGGCGGCCAGTGCTAACCACTTGTTCATGTTCGTCTCCTTACCGGGGCTGCGTGTGGACGTCGATGAGAGCCGGTTCGCCGCCCTTCACCACCTCTAGCGCGCGCCGGATCGCCGGGCCGATCTCGCTGGGATTGTCGATCGGTCCGTCGCTGTGCATCCCGTATGCTCTAGCCATGGTTGCGTAGTTGATGTCCGGGTCCGTGATCGTGGTGCCGATATGCGCGCGGTCGATTCCGCGATTGGCGCGCAGCGCCATGTCCTGCACATACATGAGTTCCTGGTGATAGCCGCGGTTGTTGTGCATGATCGATAGGAGCGGAATCCGGTGATGCGCGGCGGTCCATAGCACACTGGGAGCGTAATTGAGATCGCCGTCGCATTGAAAATTGACGCTGATCCTGCCATATTTCTTGTTGGCCAGGGCCGCACCCACCGCGGCCGGCGCGCCGTAGCCGATGCCATACGCGCCTTGGCCGCCGATGTACTGGTAATGTTTATCGAACGTCCAAAGCCGCATCGGCCAACTACTCAGGAAATACGACTCCGATACCAGCGACCAATCCTCGTTCCTGATCTGCGCCCACAACTCGGCCGAGAGACGAGCCGTCGAGATGGGGCTGGAATCCCAGCCGACCGCGGCGAGTTCAAGGTCCTGCGCGCGCAACCGCTTGTGCTGCTCGGCCCATTTGGTTCCGCGTTCCTCCATGGTTCGCTTGCGATCGGCGGTGAGCAAGCGTTTGCATGCTTCGATCAAAGCGGGCAATGTTGCCTCGGCGTCGGCGGCGATGGCCAGATCGACTTCCGCATACGGCCCCAGATCCTGATAGTTGCTCTTTGAAAACAGATCCACCGAGGAGATGCTGATTACCTTGGCGCCGGGTTTCAATGTGGAGCGGGATTGCATGCCCAGCCGGTTCACCGGAGTCTGCTCGTGTGTCAGCCCCCAGACGTCCTGTACTTCGAGCGCCAGCACCAGGTCCGCATTGCGCGAGACCCCTGCTGCGGCGAGCGGATGATGCGACGGAAAGTTCATCCGGTTGCGCTGGTTGACCACCGGCGCTTGCAAGGTCTCCGCCAGTTCCACCAATAACTGAATCCCGTGGGGAGTACGTGCGGCGCGGCCGGCCACGATCACAGGATTCTCCGCATTTACCAGCAGCTTGGCAGCTTCCGCGACCGCGCCGGCTTCGCCCGCAGGAGGCGCAACGTGCACCAACTTCGGAATGCCCAGACTGTCCCGGTCGGCTTCGGGAATCGGTTCTTCTTGCAACACCGCGTCGGCCACCAGCACGACCGGCATCATCGGGGGTGTCATCGCGATCTTGTAAGCGCGTACCGCGGACGGCGCGAACTGCGATAGCGAGATGGGCGCGTCGTCGAATTTCGTGTAATCGCGAACCATGGCCGCGGCGTCCTGTACGGCGTGCGCCCATTCGACATGCCCGCGCCGCCATTTGCCGTCCAGAATGTTGCCGAGCACGATGTAGACCGGCACGCGGTCGGCGTAGGCGTTGTAGATGGCCATCGAGGCGTGCTGCAGTCCTACCGTGCCGTGCGCCATCACCATCAGCGGCTTGCCTTCGATCTTGGCGAAACCGTGAGCCATGGCGACCGAGGATTCTTCGTGACAGCAGGTGAGCAGTTCCGGACTCCGGTTGCCGCCATAGTTGATGATGGATTCGTGGAGACCCCGGAAGCTGGAGCCGGGATTCGCGCACACGTATTCGAACCCCAGAGTCTTGATTACGTCAACCATGAAATCCGAGCCGGGGCGATCCGTCGTGTAGACGTCCACCTTGGGCGGTGGCTGGGTTTCCGCCGCGATTTGCTTGCCGGTTGGGACGGCCGCTACACGGCGGGCTTCGCCATCCTGCGCCTTGGCGGCAGGCGGAGTCGCCGCCAGCGCCGCCGCGCCTCCTGCAGCGCTTGCAGCACCTTTTAGGAAACTGCGGCGGTCCACGGAACTCTTGTTTCTACTGGCCAAAGGTGCCCCCTTTGTGACAATCTCGCGGATTGTGCGCGTGTGTAGATTCTATCGAAGCGGCTGCCGCTGCACAAGCGGACTTGCGCGGGGCGGGTGGGCAGATCCCGACGGCGATCACGGTAGGGGGAATCACCAGCCCGGTCGTGACGATTGCCGTGCAGTGACCGCAATCTGAGCGTGCAGAGTGCCACACGAATACGAGGACTG
>JBEKUO010000288.1:0-9553 GCA_049514955.1 Bryobacteraceae bacterium
GGCGGTAATCGGCGAGCAGGCCTTGAAGCAGGCGCTGGAGCTGATTCCAGCAGTCTTCTCGCCGGGCGCCAGATCGCCCATCGCGCCCGAAGAGCTGCCCGCGAAACTGGAGCAAATCCTCGGATTGGGTAAGAACTCCTGGCCGCTTTCCGCCATACGCCAACTGGCGGACGCCTTTCTGACCGCGGCGGACGGGCGCAAGAAAAGCCCGGCCTACGAAGCGCGCTGGCTGAACTTGGGCGGCTTCTGCCTGCGCCCCGGATTCGGCTATCCGGGCGATGACTGGCGCATCGAGCAGGCCCGGCGCGTCTATGCCTCCGGTCTGCAACATACTAACCAAGTGCAGTGTGAAATTGATTGGTGGATTCTTTGGGGGCGCCTCGCAGGCGGGCTGAATCGCAACCAGCAGAACGACATCTACCAGCGGCTATCCGGTTTCCTGCTGCCGCGGGGCGGCAAGAAACAGCGCCTCAACAGCAGCCTGCTGCGCGAAATGTGGCGTACGGCGGCGAGCCTCGAGCTGCTGCCCATCGGCGCCAAGGTCGAATTGGGCGAAGCGCTGGTGCGCAGGGTCAAAAGCGGCGACTTCCGCGAAAGCGAGCTGTGGTGCCTGTCGCGCTTGGGTGCGCGCGAGCTGTTCTACGGGCCCATCAACCAGGTGGTGCCCCCGGCCGCCGCGGGCCGCTGGGCCGAGGCGCTTCTGCCGCTCGATTCTACAGGCGCCGCCGACGCTCTGGCAGCCATCGCGCGCCGCACCGAAGATCCCACGCGCGACTTGGCGCCCGCGACGCTCACAGCCGTCCGGCGCAAGATCGAGAGCTCGCCCCATGCCGATCGTTACGTGGCGGTGTTGGAAGGCGAAGAAGAACGCGACGAGCGGGCTATGGGCCGCATCTTCGGCGAGGAACTGCCTTCAGGACTGGTGCTGGCGGCCGGCGATGACGCTCCGGGTTAAGATCGTTTCCGGCGGGGGATCAAGATGCCAATTGCCGCTAAGCCCAATCCCATCAACACGTAGCTGACAGGCTCCGGAACAGAAGGACTGGTCTCCGAGTCAATCGCACCGTCGTACAGTACTCCGAACGGACTGCCTCCTACGAACTGGTAAGCGTCGATCACCAGAGTGTAAGTGCCAGCGCCCACGTCGATTTGGCCCGCACCATCGCCAAAAGTCAGCACTCCGGGGTCGGCTTGTATGCAGCCAATCGGGCCATTCGCGCAAACCGAGCCTCCATTGAAGTTCGCCGCGATGCTGGCGAGGGCGCCTGTAGTGCCCTGGCCGCTCGTAACCGTGCCGGGATCCAGATAAACCGCCGCGGTGTCGTCAGCCCAGATCGAGATGCTGCCAGTATTGAAGGCGTTCGGCAAGGTAAACGTGTAGTAGAACGTGGCTGTGGGGGTCGAGGTGTTTGAATACGTCGGCGGGTTGCCTGCGTTCGGCGTGCACCTGCCGGTTGTTGGAACGAATACGTTGCAGCCCGTAGAACCGCCCGCGGACGGGACGTACGAAACCCACTCCGCGCCCAAGATGGTGGGAGTGGCCCACGCCGGAGAAACGGGAATAGCCACGTCGTTCCCAGACCCGGTGCCGCTAGCGAATGTCGAGAAGTATGTTCCGCTGGTGTCGCTAAAGATGTCGATGATCCCAGCGTTTGCGGTGTGCGTGCCCCCCAGGAGAGCCAAAACCAGCAAACCCAAACCAAAGACGCGCCACCCCGCGACGGATGTCATGGAACTCCTCCTTTCAGTAATCTACCTTAATTTCACCACCGAAGAAAGCACAAAAGACAAGTTTTTAAACATTTTTGATACTGGTACGGTTCAGGCTTGTTTTGTTTCTTCAGGGTATGTCCGGTTGCAAAGCGCCCCACACAGGGCGACAGCGTCTGACGCTACCCGCCGCGGGCGCCGCAACCGGAACACGATGCCTGAGTTTTGTTTCCGTCAAGAGCTTGCAACAGCCCCCGGAGAATGGCCGGAAATGGGCACTTTCGCACCCTTTCCGCAACCGCGGCGCAACGTCGCGGATCGGCCAACTCGATAAATGCAGACCGCGAAGTTCGATGCGCGCTTGCCCAAAACCCTGCTATGCTAACGTGGAGGCGCCGGAATGAGCCTCCTGGATCGCCTGCTCGCCGCCGGTTCCGTCGTGACCGATGGCGCCTGGGGAACGGAATTGCAGTCCCGGGGCTTGACTAACGGAAAATGCCCGGATGTTTGGAATCTCTCGCATCCGTGGCTCGTGGAAGAGGTTGCGCGCGCTTACGTCGCGGCCGGCAGCCGCATCGTCTTGACTAATACCTTTCGCGCCAATCGCATCGCCCTGGAGGCTGCTGGGCTCTCTGGCAGCCTCGCCGGGATCAATCGCGCGGGCGTTGAAATCTCGCGGCGTGCGGCGGACGGTCGGGCTTGCGTCTTTGCCTCGATCGGTCCCTGCGGGAAGATGCTTATCTCCGGTGACGTGACCTCTGCCGAATTGCGGGCGAATTTTGTGGAGCAGGCACTCGCTCTGTCCGCCGCGGGCGCCGACGCCCTGGTCGTCGAAACGATGTCGGACCTCGAAGAGGCCAAGGAAGCCGTCGCCGCGGCGCGAGAGTGCGGCCTCCCGGTAGTGGCCAGCATGGTCTTCGATTCCGGCAAGAACAAAGATCGCACCATCATGGGCGTGACGCCTGAGCGCGCCGCCGTGGAATTGACGGAAGCCGGCGCGGACGCGATCGGAGCCAATTGTGCCGGCATCGCCGGTCTTGTGGAGATCTGCCGCAGGCTCCATGCCGCCACTACACGGCCTGTCTGGATCAAAGCCAACGCCGGCCTTCCCGAGCTGGCCGGCGGCCGCCCGCACTATCGCATGACGCCCGAGGACTTTGCCGCGTATCTCCCCGCGCTGCTCGAGGCTGGCGCGGATTTCGTCGGGGGATGTTGTGGCGCCGGTCCGGACTTCATTCGCGCCTTGCACGAACGGATCGCCATATGCGCCTCAAACTGATCGGTTGCGATGTGCTCTATCGCGAGACCTGCTCGGTTGTATCGCGCTCGCCCAACCAGGTGGACGTGGAGTTCCTGCCCAAGGGACTGCACGACCTCGGCGCGAGCGGCATGCGGCAGAAATTGCAGGATGCCGTCGATCGGGTCGATGCCGCCCGTTTCGATGCCGTGCTCATGGGCTACGGCCTTTGCCGTAACGGCCTGGCGGGTCTGACCGCCCGCGCTGTGCCCGTGGTGGTGCCGCGCGCGCACGACTGTATCACGCTTTTCCTGGGCGGCCGGCAACGCCACCTGGAGTACGTCCGGCGGAACCCGGGCGTCTCTTTCAGCACTTCCGGCTGGATCGAGCGCGGCGAACGGCTCGGCAAAGCGAGCCAGCCCGGCTTAACCCACCAGGAGATGGTGGCCCGATACGGCGACGAAAACGCGCGGTTTTTGGAGGAAGAGACCGGCAACTACAAACAGCAGTACCGGCAATACACTTTTATCCAAATGGGCGTGGAACCTGACGATCGCTTCGAGCAGCGGGCACGGGAACGCGCTCTGGAGCGCGGCTGGAAATTCGAGAAAGTGTGCGGGGACATGTCGCTGATCGAAGGTCTGGTGAACGGCCCGTGGGACGACCAGCGCTACCTCGTGGTGGAGCCCGGCTGGCGCGTCGTGGCGCGCTACGACGAGGGCATTATCGCGGCGGAGAAGGCGTAGCGACATCGTGGGACAGACGCTTTCGTCTGTCAATCCGGTCGCGGACTCTGAATCGATTTGCGGAGCCGCGCGTAACCCCACTCTGGCCGCTCCGGCTATACCCATTGACAATATATCCACTGTGGCTATAATTGATCCATGGCGGATCTCCACCTACAGCCGGATGCATTTCTCCACCTTCCTCCGGCTACCTTCCACATTCTCCTGGCCCTGGCGGATGAAGACCGCCACGGTTACGCCATCATTCAGGACGTGGCCGCCCGCACTGGCGGCGCGCTCAAGCTGAGCGCCGGGACTCTCTATCGCTCGATCCAGCGTATGCTCGAACAGGGGCTGATCCTGGAACCCCGTGAGCGCCCCGCTCCGGAGCTCGACGACGAGCGCCGCCGCTATTACCGGATCACGCCTTTCGGCGCCGCCGTGGCGCGGGCCGAAGCGGGCCGGCTCGCGCAACTGGTCAGAATGGCGCGCGCCCGCGGCTTCGCGCCGGGAAGGGCATGATGCGCGTATATCGGGCTCTGCTGCACTTCTATCCGGCCTCGTTTCGCGCGGAGTACGGCGATGAGATGTGCGCCATCCTGGCCCGCCGCCGGCGCGACGCTTCCGGCCCATTGTCGGTGGCCGCGCTTTGTGTGGCGACTTTCTTCGAGGTTCTGCGCAACGCCACGGCAGTGCACTGGGACGTCCTTCGCCAGGACCTGCGATACACCGCCCGCACGCTGGGCCGTACCCCGGGATTCGCGCTCACGGCGATTCTGGTGGTGGCGCTGGGCGTCGGCGCGAATACCGCGGCGTTCTCCGTGACGGATTTCGTTCTGATCCGGCCGCTCCCGTTCGCGGAGCCCGAGCGCCTGGTGAAGCTCTGGGAGCGCCTGCCTGGCTATCCAATCATGGAATTGTCCCCGGCCAATTATCGCGATTGGAAGCGCATGAGCACATCCTTTGAAGCCATGGGAGCGTTTTACGAACTCCCGGTGAATCTGGTGGGCCAGGGAGAACCGGAGCGGCTCGACCGAGCGGCGGTTACAGCCGGCCTGCTTCCCCTGTTGGGGGTCCAGCCGGCGCTTGGGCGCCTGTTCACCGCCGCCGACGACCGCGCCGGAGCGGCCGGCACGCTCCTGCTGAGCTATAGCCTGTGGCAGGCGGAGTTCGGCGGCGATGCCGGAGTGCTAGGCCGGCGCGTGACCCTCGACAATGAGCCGTTCGTGGTCATCGGGGTAATGCCGCGGGATTTTCATTTTCCCAGCCGTGAGATTGAATTGTGGACGCCGGTCCGATTTCAGGAACAGGCTTTCCAGGACCGCGCTGACAATTACCTGGAGGTAGTGGCGCGGCTCGGGCGTGGCGTGTCGCTTTCCCACGCAAAAGCCGAACTGGGCGTGGTCGCGGCCCAACTGGAGCGCCAATATCCGAAAGAGAACGAACACACCGGCGCCGACGTAATTCGTTTGCGCGACCAAGTGTCGGAGCAGTCGCGCCTGCTGTTGGTGGCGCTGAGCGGCGCGGCAATTTGCGTCTTGCTGATCGCTTGCGCGAACCTGGCGAATCTGCTGCTGGCGCGTGCCCTGGTCCGCCAAAAAGAGCTGGCCGTCAGGACCGCCATGGGCGCGGGCCGCGAGCGGCTGGTGCGGCAGTTGGTGACGGAAAGCCTGGTGCTTGCAGCGCTCGGCGGGGCGCTCGGCGTGCTGGTAGCGCTGGCGGCCGTGCCCTTGCTGGCGAGGCTCGTTCCCAATACGTTGCCGATCGCGCAGACGCCATCGGTCGACTTCCGCGTGTTGATCTTCGCGGGTCTGCTCACGGGTTTGACCGGTATCGGCTTCGGTGTGCTCCCCGCATTACGGGCGTGCCGCCAGGCCGATCTGAGCGGTCTGCGCGAAGGCGCTCGCGCGGGCGGCGGCCGAAAAGAGCGTCTGCGTTCCGCGCTGGTGATTGCCGAAGTGATGGCTTCGGTGGTCCTGCTGGTCTCGGCGGGCTTGCTGATGCGGGCGCTGTGGAGGTTGCAGGCGACCGATCCAGGCTTCCGCGCCAATGGCGTCCTCACTTTGCGCACGGCGCTGCCGATGCCGAAATATGCAAAGACCGGCCGGCGCGAGCAGTTCTACACGCAGGTGCTATCCGGCGTCAGGGCACTGCCGGGCGTTTCCAGCGCTGCGTACATCAGCTTCCTGCCGATGGTGATGGGCGGCGGAATCTGGCCGGTCGAAATCGATGGCGAGCCTCAGAGTCGGGTTCGCGCGGCATCCCACACAGCCAGCATACGGTATGTCACGCCTGGATTCTTCGCGGCGTTGGGAATTCCACTCCACCGGGGCCGGGATGTCGCCGAATCGGATACTTTGGACAGACCTTTCGTGGCGGTCGTAAGCGAGTCTTTTGTACACCGCTACTGGCCGGACCAGGATCCGCTGGGCCGGCACTTCCAGTTCGCCCTACATGACCGGATGGTTGCCGGTGTGGTAGGCGACATCCGTGTCCGCGGACTGGAGCATAGCAGCGAGCCGCAGGTCTACCTACCCTACAAGCAGGTGGCGGACGGCTGGTTCACATTTTATTCCCCGCAGGACCTGGTCATCCGCTACTCGGCCGGCACCGGGGCGCTCCTGCCGGCCATCCGCCGCATCATTCGCTCTGCCGACTCCGAGCAACCCGTCTCGGATGTGCGCACGATGGACGACATCGTGGAGCGGGAGACGGCCTCGCGCGCGGCGCAGGTACGCGTCCTCGGGGCATTCGCCGCGATCGCGTTTCTCCTGGCGGGTGTCGGTATCCACGGCCTTCTGGCGTTTGCCGTGTCGCGGCGCAGGCAGGAGATCGGGGTGCGTATCGCGCTGGGAGCCCAGCCCGGCGACATTGTGCGAATGATCTTGCGGCAGGGTGTTCTGCTGGGCTGCGCGGGTGTCCTGCCTGGCATCGCGCTGGCGTACCTGGCGGGCCGGGCGATGCAGGCGCTTCTGGCAGGCGTCCAGCCCGGGGACGCGATCACTTTTCTGGCCGCGGCAGGCCTGTGCCTGCTCATGACGATGCTGGGCAGCCTGGCGCCCACTCTCCGCGCGGTGCGGGTCGACCCTATAACGGCGATCCGCGTGGAGTGATCGTGGGCCGCGGATCACGCGGATCGATCGTCACTCATACCTTCTGCGTTTTCGGCACCCGAAACTGGTACCCGACGCAAGGATCGGTGATAATGTAACGCGGCCTGCGGGGGTCCGGCTCAATCTTCTTCCGGAGCTGACCTATGAAGACCCGCAGATAAACGATCTCCTTGCCAAACTCCGGGCCCCAGACGGCCTGCAGCAACCTGCGGTGCGGCAGGGACGTGTTGGGGTTGGAAGCCAGGTATTGGAGCAGGTCGAACTCCTTGCGCGTGAGGCGCACCTCGCGGCCGCCGGCCACCACGCGACGAGCGGCGAAGTCGATTTCGAGTTCGTCCGTACGCACCAGTTGCGGGCTGCTGGCGGCGGCCGGCGCGCGACGTAGCGCCGCACGGATCCGCGCCAGCAATTCCGGCATGCTGAAAGGCTTCGTGACGTAGTCGTCCGCGCCCGCGTCCAATGCGTCGATCTTCTCTCCCTCCAGGTTGCGCACCGAGACGGCGACGACGGCCACGTCTGACAAAGCCCGGATGGCGCGGCAAGTTTCCAGGCCGCTCATACCCGGCATGGCCATGTCCAACAGGACCGCATCCGGTGGCTCGCGCCGCAGTGTTTCCAGCGCCTTTTGACCGCCGGACGCCTCACTGACTTCATAACCTTCGGCAGCCAGCGCGATGCTCATCACCCTGCGGAACTGCGCATCGTCATCGACTATAAGGATCTTGGCTCCGCTCACGTACCGCCCTGCCTGCTTCAGCCGCGCCGTCAGGAAGTGGCTTCCGCCACCAATGTTGGCACGAAGCACATGAACGCACGATGAACGGCGGCCACGGGACGTCGATTGTTGGCCTGTTGCTTCGGTTTGGTGGCGCAGGCGCTTCCGCCTGCGATCCGCGATTTACACGGTTTTGCACCTGACGGCCCCGGCTGAAACGACGTTGTGGGGACCGCGCGCGTTTTACTATGCGGTATGAGGGCCACACTGGAATACCTATCCCGCGGCTTTTTCCCCCGCGCCACAGACACGAACGCGGCCGAATCGCGGGTGATAGAATTGCAGCAGGAATCGTCGCACGCCCGGTAGCTGAAATCGCCTGACGCTCTCTGGAGAACATGCTCAGCGTCCTCTTACATCACCTGATTCCCGCTTCCCTATATGGCGGCAAAACCGCTTTTCCAGCTCTATCGCGCATCGATCTGGAACTCGGGCAATGTCGTAGCGCCGCTGCCGCGGCTGCTGTCGTCGAGAGATGGAAACCGGAACTGTATACCCGTCTGCGCTCGCGATTCGTGCCGCCGCTCGCCCAGGCGCTTACGCTCAAGATTCTCAACATCTGCCTCGCCAAGTATCACTTCCTCGCACGCAGCGCATCGGTGCTGTCGCGGCCGTTCGGCCTGGTCGTCGATCCTTCGGATATGTGCCAGCTTGCATGCCCCGGGTGCGTCCACTCGTCCCGCTCCGAGTTGCTGAAGGTGTTCGATTGGCACAAAGGTACGCTTTCGGAAGACCGCTTTTCGGCGCTCCTGAAACACTATGGCCCTTATGCGATCGGAGTCTATTTCTGCAATTACGGCGAACCGCTCCTCAACCTGAGAACACCGAACCTCATCCGCCTGGCGAAGATGTATCTGCTGGGGACGGCGCTATCGACGAGCCTTTCCGTCACGCGGTTCGACCCGGAAGCCTACGTGGAATCCGGGCTCGATTTCATGGTCCTCTCGATCGATGGCGCCACGCAGCCCGTCTACGAGCGTTTCCGCCGCAACGGCAAGCTGGAACTCGTTCTCGACAACGTCCGCAAATTGGTGGACGCCAAGCGCAGGCTGGGAAGGCGCACACCGGTGCTGTCCTGGAACTTCCTGGCGTTCGAGCATAATGCGCACGAAATTCCCCTGGCTTCGCGGATGGCGCGCAAGCTCGGCGTCAATCTGTTCCGGGTGGTGAATCCCTTTGATGTGACGTGGGACGATCCCGACATCCGCCCCGCGCCAGTCAAAGCCGGCGTACAGCGATTGGACTGGCTGGCCCTCAGCGATCGCGGGCGCGTTTGAAAGCCCGTGGAACCCATACGCCGAAAGCGAGACACCGCCGAGCTCAGGCCACACTTGTCATTGGTTGTACAAGAACATGGTCATGGACGCAACCGGCAGAATCCTGCCCTGCTGTGGCGCGCCGCGGCCGGATGCAAACCTGGTCTTCGCCTCATTTCAAGGCAACGGCGGCGATCCGTTCAACTCGGAGAAGTACCGCCAGGCAAGGTCGTTCTTTGCCGGCGGTGCGACTCCTACCGAAGGCGCTCCGTACTGCACTCAGTGCGAGTGGGACCAGACCACGGTAAACATCGGCGCCCCGGAGATCCGGCGTTATTTCCGCGCCGCGGATGCGGCGTTCTTCGATCGGCGGAGCGTGCGTCTTTTGTGCGGGTGGTGACGCACGATGGCGGATATTCGCCGCGAATCGCCCGCACCCCGCCACTATAATTAAAGAATGTGCGGCATCGTCGGATACATCGGAACGCGCAGGGCGGTTCCCATCATCCTGGAAGGCCTGAAGCGCCTTGAATACCGCGGTTACGATTCGGCCGGACTAGCTGTATTCTCGGATGACGGCCAACTCGCCGTCCGCCGCGCTTCCGGCAAGCTGCGCAACCTGGAAGAAGCCATCCAGATGAACCCGGTGGATGGCTCGTTCGGCATCGGCCACACCCGCTGGGCGACGCACGGGCGACCCACCGAGGAGAACGCGCACCCGCACCGCGATTGCCTGG
>JBEKUO010000289.1:0-8809 GCA_049514955.1 Bryobacteraceae bacterium
ATTTGGTACGGCTTGCCGTCGGCCCTGACTTGCTCGATATGGACGGGCGGCCGGAGTTTGTTGACAGCAAGATGGCGGGGATCGACCACTTGGACGCCTTCTCCCGGCACGAACCACAGTTTGCCATCGGTGGATTTCGCGACCGGAGGGCCGAAGGAGCTAGGCGCGACCGCATGCAGCTTGACGCCGTCGGCCACACCCCAAACAGTCGTTTCAAGCATACGCTTCGGGTCGGCGGTCCACGCGTCCAGTTCGGTCCGCGCGATGCGCACCAGGCCGCAGGCCGTATATAGCCAGAGCGAACGGTCGTCAGCCTCGATCGTCACGTGAATCGTACCGCACGGCAAGCCATTCTTGGTTGTGAGCGTAGCGATGCGGCCGTCCTTAATTCGGCTCAGGCCGCCCTCCTCGGTTCCGGCCCACACGGCCCCATCCCGATCGAGTCGCAGACCCGGCACAGCGCCCTTACCCAGCCCATCAGCGGCGGTGTACGACGCGCGGACCTTGCCATCTTTGAAATACAACACGCCCCCGTCGTTCCAGAATGAAAGCCAAACTCCGCCCTGATCAGCGACTATGACCTTAGCTTGTTGGCTACGTCCCAGAACTGACCAGGGGAAATGTTCCACCACGCGTCCCGCCCACAAATGCGAGAGCCCCTGATTCCCTGAAAGCCAGAGGTTGCCTGCCTTGTCCCCTGTGATGGAATAAACTTCTTTGCTGGTTACGCCATTTACCGCAACGAACCGGCCGCCCTTGTAATAAGCAAGTCCGTGATTCGTGAATACCCAGACTCGCCCGCGATCATCCTCATACAGCGACTGTGCCACATCATCCGGCAGTCCACTTGATTTACGGAAGATGGTAAGCTGTCCGTTCTTCCACCTGGTCAAACCATCGTACGTGGCTATCCAAACACTCCCATCTGTGGCTGCTAGTATCGAATCAGTATGATCGCTGGACAAACCCTGCCTCGCAGAAATGTTAGTGACGGGCAGCTCTCGAAACCGGTCGAGTCCGCCAGAAGTGGAGACCCAGATGTTGCCTTCACGATCCTCGAAAACACCGGCGATGATATCGCCTGTCAGGCCATCTGATTTCCTGAATACGTCTGTTCGGCCGTGATATACGTGGATGAGCCCCCGCTCGTGGGTACCGATCCAGAGACCACCATCGCGGTCGCGCAGCAGTTTATTCGAATCGACATCACGGTCCGGCATCAGCGCATCCGGATGGATTGCGCTGTGAATCGGGTACGGTTCGACATTGTCGGTGGCGAGCTGCCTGAGTCCTGCGCCCCTCATTCCAATTAACAGCCGTCCATCTTCGGCCTTAACCAGGTCATCGATGCGCATTTCCGCCGTTGCATACTGCCTTGGAGGACCAGGCTTCCATCGCCAAAGCCCGGATTCTGCGCCGGCCCAGAGAGCGCCTGAAGTGTCCTCACCCAAACTCCAAACGAACGAGCCGAACGCGCCATTATTCAACTCGCATTGCGCGTTGCCGCTGCGGATTGCGCACAGCCGGCCTGTGGGTGTCCCTGGCGAACCGCCCAGCGTACCGGCCCACACTGTTCCTTCCCGGTCTTCCAGCAGCGAGGTCACGAACTGTTTATCAAGCTCGGGGTACCGGGCCAGCTTGCCGCCACTCCAGCTCACGAGGCCAGCAAACGTGCCAATCCAAAGAGTACCGTCGCGCGTGACGAGTAGACTGTAAGGGGCATTGGGGAGATGCTGACCCGCAGGTGGCTGCCAGGGGACGCTGCGAATGCCATCGAAACGAAACAAGCCAAATTCGGAGCCGAACCAGAGATATCCATCAGGGGTCTGCGCCATGGCGAAAATGGTGCCTACGGAGAACCCGTCCCGGACGGTCCACGCGTTGTGCCCGTACTGGCTGATGTCGAGAAGGGGATTCAACGCCAAGCCGCTACCGCAGCCTGCCACGAGAACGCCGAGCGCCATGGCAACTCGTCGCACTACCACCTCTCCTGACATCTTGCCGCGCCTGCTCATCGCGTGTCACAGCTTTTTAGTGATAATCCTGACTATACTACGCTTCGACCCTCACGCCACCTCACATTGAGCCGGAGCCAAGCCCGCCGCGCCCTCAAACGATCCCGGTGGGGTGTTCAGGATCGCCCGCGCAACGTACACGACTGCGCCGGCGTACTGGCGCGCGTGTGCTTGCGCCGTTGCAGGCTTGTGCCTCAGCGTCGCCAGCCATAACCCGAACGCCATGCAGGCATGCACTGCGTATGGCACCAGGTGGACCGCAAGGCGGGAACGGACAAATGCGTCTCCGCAGCGCGTCCCGATCTCGGCATTCCACAGCGCTTCGGTGGCGCCAAGCTCCGCACGGTAAACGTCGGCTGCGAACTCCAGCATCTCCATCAGTCCCCAAGCCATCACCGAGGCATTGCCGGTATCGTCAACACAAGCCAGTATCGTTGACTGCGCCATGCTCTCAATGCATTCGAGAGGAGGCAGGTCCGGGATCGAGAAAAATCGTTTCCGCAGGGCCGCCAGACGATCCTGACTATTGCGCTCGACCACTTTCTGGAACATCTTCTGCTTCGTACCGAAGTGGTTGTGCAGCATTGCCTCGGAAATCCCCGCCGCCTTCGCAACAGCGATTGTAGTGGTGGATGCGAACCCGGATGCCGCAAACTGCCGCTCCGCGATTTTGAGAATCTGCTGCTGTCGCTGTTCGGAGAGCCAGCGGAAAACCTCGTTACCGGTTTGGGCGCGTGGCCTATCAAAACTCTTCGTCGTCATACCCTCTCTTTTGGGAAAGCCAAGCAAGTGACGAACGATAGCCGGTTTGGCAGCGGATTCACCGGGAACTGCGCCGCTTGCTCAGGCTCGCGGATTGGATCTCATCGACGATGTAGGAGCTGTAAATACCATTTGCCGTCAAATCAATGCCCTCTGCAGCAAGCTGGCGAAGCATGCCACGGCCGCGTTCGTCGATGGCAGTAACGTCGCGCAGGTGAAGCCGGACTGGCTTTCCTTTTGAAACCTCCTGCATACAGCAGGTTTGCACCGGCTCGATACCCTCGCCGGACAGCATGCCATCCACTGTGATGACTGTGCTTGCCGCTCCATCTGCTGTCATAATCCGAATCATCGCCGATTACCTCTCACATGTTTGAGTTGCAGGCTTAGCACCAAACAAATGAGCGGGATCTCATTAATGAATCATCCGCTGGGGCCGCCACGCGATGTGGCGCTACGATCGGGTCACCGGCCCACCGATGAGAATAGCTGGCGTAGTCCGGTTACGCATGGTCGGTCGTCACTCCGATGAGTCTAAACGATTTGATGCGCTACAGCGATTGGCGCCACGGCCCAACCGCGTCCCGCCGGCAATTCGCACCGAGGTGTTCGCCAAGCATTCTGATACCCATTCGGATGCGTCTTTACGCGAGGATCGTCTGCGAGAATCGGCTCAGTGCCACGGGAATCTCGCCACCTGCTGCGGCAAGTGCCAAAGCCCGGCGCCAACGGAATGGCAAGAAGGGTCCGCGCGTCGCTGAGTTTCGCGCTGAGCAACTGATCCGCCTTGCGCCATTTCGCTCGTCCGCCGGTTTTGCACGTCGAGTTTCGGCACTTGCCGTCGGCATTTGACGTCGTCGCGGCGCCGAACGCCTCATACCAAAGCCCGTTAAGACTGCGCCCGCTTGGCGACCGAAGTGCATAGCAAAGCTCAAAGGGGCGCGGATTTCGCGCCGCCATAAAGAAGAGCAACTCCGCAGATCAAATAGTGGCGCGAGGCGCCCGCTTTGCGCGAGTTCCTCAAAATAACGGAAAGTACTACCGAACGTTACGTAGGAGTTTTGTCCTGGAGTTCTAATGCCGATGCTACCTAGTCTTTTCTTTCTCGCCATAGTGCAAGGCAGCACGCCGCCGTCCCTGACCGCGCCTGAAGTTCTGGAGCGCATGGTTCAAGCCGATAACGACAGGGTTGCCGCGCTGGCCGGCTATTCCGGTGTACGGCACTACCGGTTCGAAAACAAGAAGTCCAACAAGCACGCCGAGTTGACGGTGCGCATGTCTTGCGGCAGCGATGGCGTCAAGACGTTTGAAGTCGTCGGCGAAAGCGGTTCCGGATTTGTTCGAACTTACATCCTCCGCAAGATGATTGAGGCGGAAGCGGAGTCCAGCCAAAAGGGGGAACGCAAAGAAAACCGAATCATCCCGGAGAACTATGATTTCCGTCTGATTGGAACCGAAGCCTTGGATGGCCGTGACAGCTATGTTCTGGAGATCAATCCCAAGAAGCCCACCAAATTTTCGATTCGTGGCCGTATCTGGGTGGATGCCCAGGACTTCGCCATCGCACAAGTTGAAGGCCAGCCCGCGAAAAACCCTTCGTTCTGGATTCGTAGCGTCAAGGTCGTGCAACGGTACGGGCGCACTGATCAATTCTGGCTGCCTGCCCTGAACCACTCGGTAGCGCAGGCGAGAATTTTCGGCGCAACGGAAGTCGTCATCGAGTATTCCGACTACAAAACCAACGTCCGCCAGGTACAGGCGCGCGCCCGTGCCGTGGGGGAGTTGCACGAGTGAAGACAAGGCTCGGATCCTTGCCGGCGTCGCGCAAACCACGGACCTTTGCAGGCGAGCACCCCGAATCGGTTTGCGCAATGTCTGCCGTCAAGGTCCGAAGACTCGGCATCATGCTGCCGATTATCTTTGTCGCCGGTCTCGAACACCTGCTGTAGCAGAAACCGCGCGCGGTGCATCGCCGTTTGCGAGATGCGTGTCGTATGCGGATGGCTTACAGTCCCGGGCCGAAAGCCTTCAAACCCGGAGGCGGGGGGGCGCAGCGTAAATCGCTTTTGCCCCTTTTACTCAACCAAACTGACGTGCGATGTTGAATTGTCGCATGCGAGATTTCTGCGATATCCGCCAAACTTTCGAACCTGATCCGGCACGATTTTGCGGTGCCAACGCTGTGCAATCAGACCGTCGGGTGTACCCAACCCATTGCCCACCCCCCGCAGCTCGTCAACTAACTAAAGGGACAGCTCGACCCCGCGGCGTTAGCGTTGTTCCATTGATCGCGCGAGACCATGCGGGCCTGGTTCCTGGTGCCACAAACCGTAGAAAATTCGGCCTGGCATATTGCCGAGCTTCCCATGCACCTGGAACGCACTTCGGTACCGCGGCACCTCTCCGATTCCCAGGGGCTCCTGGAGCCCCATTGCCATATCTGCCCGGTCCGTGCGCCACCATGCCGAATCTCGGCAGTTGCTGCGTCGGGTGCCGAACCTGCACCATCTCGCGCGGCTAAAAGCCTATAGCATAGGCCGCAAGAATTTGGCAGCCGCCGTGCTTTATGACGCCGCAGAACCCGGACTGAAACAATCGCCGTGGGGCCGGCAGTCGACCGACGGAAACTTCCGAAGGATGCCGCAGGACCTCACGAACCGCGTCGTTCCGGTGCCACAGAATGAGAGGTCGTCGTTATGAAAGAAGCTGACGTAAATGAATTCAGGACGTTACTCATGGCTAAGCGCAAGGAGATCGTGGATCAATCGCGCCGGCGTGAGGATATTTGGATTGTCCAATCCAACGAATTGATCGAGACGGTGCAACTCGCAGGGCAACGGGAATTCGCGGCCCGCGGCCTGGAACGCGATACTAAGAAGCTGATGCAGATCGGCGCGGCGCTGAAGCGCATCGATGAAGGCGACTTTGGGATATGCCTCGACTGCGAGGAGGCGATCTCTCCTAAACGCCTCACGGCTGTGCCATGGGCTGGATATTGTTTGCACTGCCAGGAATTGCTTGACGCTCAAGAGGCGACGAATGCCGTCAAGCTGAAGCTGGCCGCATGAGGCCGCCCGGCGCGGGGGATCGATGGTCGGCTATGTTTCAGTGGCCGCATCGAGCGGCGGTTACATGGCAAATTCCAAAGGTGCGCCTTCTCGCCGCAGGCTTTTGGCTGATGCCGGCGGTTTCCTGCCTGAAGATCGGAAACTTGCGTGAAGCAATAGCAGTGTCGCCAGAATGGGCGCCATCGGCAACCACAGGTCACGGCGGATTAGAGGAACGCCCGAATATCGATCAGGCGACGTCAATGGACCGCCTGTCCTTTCGCATCCCATATGCTGCGCATATGATTTGCTAGGCTTTTGCGCCGCCCGAAAGGATCAGTACCTCGAGGCCCAGGCCCATGATTTCGCGCAGACGGAAGCAGAGCGCAACTCCCGGTGGGGCCGGCGCGAACTGAGTGTTAACAAAAAGATCCTTCTTATCCCCTGAGTCGAGACAAATAAATTAAGACTCATTCTTCACTAAATGGAGAATTGAGTTGCGCCTTGCCTTCATGCTGCTCGTAACCGGTCGGTATCAGCGGTCGCAGTCACACTTTGTGGCGTCTCCGGGTGGAGCACGGACTCGAGTGTATTTCTGCAATCGCCTGCCAAATCGAATTGGTTGGCGCCTAGCTGCTTCGGTTCTCTTGCGTGAATAGGTGATCCAGCCCTGGTGCTGTACGGGCCTCGGTTGGTATGTCTGGCGGTGCGCTTTTCTAGCATTTGCGACGCTCGAGATTTCGGTATTACCGAGAGCGCCTTTGTATCGCGCAGAACGCGAGCCAAATGGCGGCGCGCGCGAAAATGTACGCTTTTGGTGGCGGATACGGAGATACCAAGTGCTTTGGCCGCCTCCGCCATACTCTTCCCACTGAAGTCGATCAATTGAATGGCTATGCACTCACGTTCGACCAGTTTGGCCATGCCTGCCCTGAGCCACTCCTTTCGTTCGGTTCCCTCACACACTGCGAGTGGCGAGGGTGCCTTGTCCGACGGTTCAAATCTAGGGAGATCGGCCAGCGAGACATCGTTGTGTCCGCGTCGTAGGAACATTCGTAGTTCGTTCATGGCGATAGACCAGAGCCAGGCCTTGAACTTGGAAGGAGCACGCAATTGGTCCCGACGCGTTAACGCGCGCAACAGAGTTTCCTGCACGATGTCGTCGACTGGAGAAGAAGCCCTTAGCCGCCTCTGCAAGAATATCCGTAGGGCCTTCAAGTTCGGGGTCAGCAATGCGATGAAAGTCTCTTCCGACAAAACTATGGTTCCTCCCGGAGCCGGTGGAAACCCGCAGTCGGCTTGATCATATGAACCAGTCGCACTATCGCGTTGGCCCGACGGCAGACCGCGCCACCGCCGGCACACGTTCTACTTCGTCATGCTTCACGACGTGTCAGCAGGCTAGATGACTGCATTTTTACCTCCCAGGCGCGCCTCGATTTTCTCCAGACTTCCTGGGAGTTGCCTGTCGAGATAACGGCATCTGCCGTGACAAAATGCCGAATATCGGCACAGGCATCCCCGCTACCATGGTGCCGCCGCCGAAATGCGTTGTCGCGTATCGGCTTTGCCGGCAGGCCCACGTAGTAGGTTTGGTGCATCTCGTGCATGAACTCGCTCGAACAGGCCCAAAAATAGGCGCAAACTGCTCGCCGGCGCGCTTCGTTTCTGGCGACGGACGACGCGAGGCACGGCTTGCTTGCCTACCCGGCCCCTGGCAACATCGAAAGTCCCGGCCGGCTCCGCTAGAGTCGTCGATCGCGTGGGACGCCGAGTTTTACGAGAAGCTCCCGGACCATACTAGCGACGCCAGCCAGTTCAGAAACGCCAAGCGTGGTTATGAACGTGCAAATCATCGGAAGGAAACAAAATGGAAGCCCGAGCATTCAGTTACTACATGCATGACGGACCTACTGGGTTCACCATCGAACTGGCGGGCACACTGGACCCAAAAGGCGCGAAGACAGTTGAGCAGGATTGGCCGAGTGACGATGCGGTTGTGGGCAAAACACAGCGCCTTCTCGACCTCACATTTGTGACGCAGATCGATCCAGAAGAGCGCCGCCTGTTGCGCCACTGGTTGGAAAATGTGCCCAATATCGATTTCAATCACCCGGTACGCCTGGAACTCCGATCGCATAATGCGCGGTGTCGCGTCTATATTGACGCGAGGGGATTGTGGATGCCGGCGAGACTTACTAGCGTGAAATCGGTGGAAGACGTGCGTCGGGGCGAAGCCGCCTGAGCCGAGGATCGGCAACTCCTGAATCGCAGCCGCTTCTGAAATTCTCCCGGCCGACCACCGAGACGCGCTCTTTGTCGCGGTGTGTTGGTCGCTGGCTTCATCGTCACGCTTGAACGCCACTCGCAACTCTCACGAGAGAGCCCGTGCCATTTCCGGCTATTCGTAGCGGCGGGATGCCTGCTCGTACTGCACCATGCCACCGAGCGCGAGCACGTAGGCGAGCGGAGGACCGACGAGTGAAACAGCTTTTCCGCACGCAGTCGCGGCGACGGCCGTGAAAAACTTCTTTCCTCTAACAACAATGCCCGCAAGGCAACTGCAAGTCCACCGCAGGCGGTCGCCAATACGGGCAGCCACCGTTGTTCTCGCCGTCCGTTTCGGTATCTGCTCCCAGACTCCATGGTACGGCTGATAAATATCCTCTGTAGTCTGAAGCCTGCGTAATTTCAAATCGTACATTGATGTGTTTGCCGACTTTCGTCAACTGCCTCGGCATCTGCCATCCTTGCCGGTTCTTTAAGCCATTCATCCCTCACGTCGCCGATTCGACCGTTCGCACTCGCAGGGGCCAGCCTGTCTCTAAACCTATTCGCAGGCACACCAACCTGCGAAGCTGAACGTATTTATGTGCCACGCTGAAACCGATAACACCCATCTGGCAGGTGCCGTGCTTGTACAGGTGCCGAGAAGCAACGCAAGTGATCGCAGAAATCGAGATCGTCCGAAGCCGGAGAGTTCGA
>JBEKUO010000290.1:0-8802 GCA_049514955.1 Bryobacteraceae bacterium
AATCCGGCCGTCCGCAAGGCCGTGTACGACATGATCCGGTTCTGGCTGCGCAAAGGCGTCGACGGCTTCCGGCTGGACGCGATCACCACGCTGTTCGAAGATCCAAACCTGGCTGATGAGCCGCTGCGGCCGGGGACCAACGTCTACGGCGATCCAAACATGGGAGAGACGCTAACGAACAATCTGCCGGAGGTGCACGACGTCCTGCGGGAGTTGCGCAAGGTGACGGATGAATTTCGGGACCGCGTCCTAATCGGAGAAACCTATCTTGAAAACGTCGGCGACCTGCGCAAGATGTACGGCGCCCGCAACGACGAGCTGCAGCTTCCCATGGATACGCAAGTGGGCTTCATCAACAAGCTGGATGTCGGCGTGTTCCGGAGCAAAATCGCCGAAGCCGAAACGCAGCTCGACGGCAACATGCCGCTGTTTGTGTTCGACAATCACGATAATACCCGGAGCTGGGATCGTTATGGCGACGGAGAGCATAATGACGCCATCGCCCGTTTGATCGCGACGGTGCTGCTGGCCAGCCGGTCGGTGGCCCTGATGTATTACGGGCAGGAGATCGGCATGGTGACCACGCCGCCCACGCGCAGAGAAGACGTGAGGGACCCGGTGGGCGTGACCGGATGGCCCAAGGACAAGGGCCGCGACGGCGAGCGTACGCCCATGCAGTGGGGCGCCGGACGCAATGCAGGGTTCACGACGGGGACGCCGTGGCTGCCGGTCCCACCGAACTACGTGACCGTGAATGTGCAGGCCGAATTGAAACAGCCGGCGTCGCTGCTACAGTGGTACCGCCGTCTGATCCAGCTACGCGCCACGAATCCCGCGCTTCGCGACGGAGCGCAGATCATGCTCAATACGAATGACCACAACGTTCTGTCGTGGCTGCGGAAGGGCGCTGGTGGTTCGGTCGTGGTTGCGTGCAATTTCACGAGCGTGCCGCAAACTGTAAGTTTTGACGTGAGAGGGCAAGGTATTGCCGGCACAGCGGCGCGCACGCTCGCTGTGACGGAGGCTGGCAGCACGGAGATCCCGCTCGAGAGGGTGACGTTGGCGCCGTTCGGCGTGTTCGTGGGCGAAGTGCGCTGAGTGGATCGCATGCTTGCCGACGGTCGAAGTTCGGCGAGCTGAAGGCTCGCCGTTGGCAGGCGAAAGCGCCTGCCCCACCCAGCGGCGCCACGTCTCAGACAACCATCGACAACTTAGTATGCTGGCGGCAGGTGGGATCCAAACCGGGGGGATTTCCCGGCTACGTGGCCGGGCCAAACTAAGACGCGCGTGGGTCACGAGCGGGACGGGCGGCAAACAGACAATTGTGCCCGTCCCACAGCGCCGGACATTAGAAGCCCGCTCCCGAAGTAACTGGAACGGCCATGGCCGGTTCGGCGCTCGCACGCAGCGCCTTGTTCTTGACATTCTTGGTCACGCCAAACGCAAACGATTCGCCGATCGAGCCGGCATCAAACGCCCGAATGACATAGGCGCCGTCGATGTTGGCGATGTCCAGGTAGTTGCGCCCGGTTTCCTTGGCCGGCCTGGCGATCGTAAGAAAAGTTACGTCGACTCCCTCCCCGCTGAGATGAATGGCCGGCGCGTGCTGCAGGTCGCGCACCTCCGTGCTCATCCAGATGGTGTACTGCCCAGGCTGCAGCAGCGTGTCCCCCCAATACGCCGCCTCAGGCAGCTCGAAAGAACCCTTGAGGACTTGCTCCGCGCTGGCCGGCACAGTCGTTAGGCCGAGCGCCAAACCGACGAGCGCCAAGCCGATCGTTAAGTGTTTCCGTACGTTCATGTTTATTCTCCTTTGATGGGCCTCTCCAGGTGAACCCTTTGAGGCAGTTGTTTCGTCTATGAGAGTAGATGGGAAAACAGAGGGCGATGTTTATCAGCAGGGCGTCAATTGATTGTGAGGCTGGAAACAGCGGATTAGAAAGGGTTTGATCCGGCATGTCATTTCCCGAGCCAAAATCCATGAGCCCAAAGCTGCGTTTTGGACCCTTCGAAGTGGATCTCGAAAACAGAGAACTGCGCAAACACGGGACACGCATCAAACTGCAGCGCAAGCCGTTTCAGATTCTCGAATTCCTGCTGCAAAGACCTGGCCAACTGGTGATGCGCGACGAACTCGCCAAACTTCTTTGGCCCGACATGCACGTGAGTTTCGACCACAGCCTGAATACCGCGATGAACGCTCTGCGGCGCGCGCTGGGCGACACCTCGCGGAACGCGCGCTTCATCGAAACGCGGACTGGCCTCGGATATATTTTCATGGCGTCCGTGGAAGAGGTGGGCGGGGCGGGCAGCGCGCGTGCCGAGGCTGGCATGCAATTGGTGCGCTCGCATGCGGCCGGCGGCGAGGCTCCGCAAGACTGTCTGAAGGGACGGTATTTCTGCCATAAGCTGACAGAGGAGGATTTACACAAGGGCGTGGCGCATTTCAACGCGGCATTGGCGCATGATCCGAATTGCGCTTTCGCCTATGCAGGTTTGGCGGATGCGTATTGTTTGTCCGCAATGCTGAACATGGCGCCTGCGGCACATATCCACCCGCGCGCGAAAGAGATGGCGCTGAACGCTCTGAACGCGAGGCAGGATCTGGGTGAAGCGCACGCTTCACTGGCCAGCGTGAAGAGGCTGTTCGAATGGGACTGGGCAGGCGCGGAGGCGGAGTACCTGACGGCGCTGGTTTTGAGCTCCAACTCGGCGATGGTCCATCAGGCGTATGGCGCGCAGCTTGCGGCCACGGGCAAAGCCGAAGAAGCGCTGCGCGAACTGCGGCGGTCGGAAGAAATAGATCCTTTGTCGCCGATGGTGAATGTGGGGGTTGCGTGGGGGCTTTTTGTGGCGCGGGATTTTCAGGGCGCCTCGGAACAGTGCTGGAAAGCGCTGGCGATGGAGCCTAAGTTCGGCGCGGCGCAGTATACGCTCGGGCTGGCGTACGCGCAGATGGGTCTGACCGAGGATGCCATTGTCGAATTGCGCAATGCACGCACGTGTTCGGGCGAGCAGCCAGCGTTGCTGGCGGCTCTGGCGCACGTGTACGCATGCGCCGGGGAATCCAGCGAGGCTGCCGGGATGCTGGGCGAGCTGGAGAATTTGTCCCGACGCCGGTATGTTTCTCCCTATTGGCTGGGCTTGGTCTATGCCGGCTTAGGGGATCGCGCGCGGGCGCTGGAATTGTTGGACCGGGCGTATGCGGAACGCGACGTATGGCTGACGTGGATCGGAGTGGAGCCGCGCTTCGATGCGTTGCGCGGGGAGCCGCGGTTTCAGGAATTGTTGAGGGGCATTGGCTTGGGCGGGGGTGAGTGACGATGGGGCAGGACCGCTCCATGACGGTCGCGGCTCCGTCGTTGCGGCGCGGTGGTCCCGGCTCGGTAGCTTCGCGCGTCCTTAGGTTGCCTGCAAGGCCTCGGCGATTTCGTTCTCTTCGATGGCGCCTTGCTTGATGATGTTCCAGGACGAGGTCGAAACGGCCGTCCTTGGTTAGCCGACCTTCCGCTCGCGTTCGAGCGCGCGGTGCAGGAGTCCCTTGATGCAAGTCTGATAAGGCAGTCCCCGCTGTTCGGCAAGTCTCTGGGCGGACTCGATGTCGACGATGGGCAGCCGGATGGTCACGGACTTGGTGGCGCCACGAACCGCGGGCAGCCGCTTGATCTTCCCTGCCTTTTTCGCCTGTATGAAGAGTTCCGTGATGACTTCCGGATGTGCATCCCACCACTGTGCCTCTTCTCTTTCCGACCTAAAATTGGGAACTCTGGTCTTGGCCGCCGAATTATTCTCCTCGATAGATCTCGCGCTGCATGGGAGGCATTGGATAGGCAGTGACAAAACGAATTTTGCCCCTGCGCTCCGTCACCACGAAAGTGAGCAGCCTCCCTTTGGTTGTCTCGCCCAAGCATAATCTGCGGCGTTCGCGTTTTCGCTTTTGGCGCTCGATGAATCCTGCCTTGCCATGGCAATGTTATTTCTTAACGGAGCCCTAGTTCAATGACGATCAAACGGCCAACGTGCGCGGAGCCGCGGACGGGCGCCTCCCGGCAGAATGGGTGCCGACGTTATAGCCGCGCCGACTGCCGGCGTCAGCCCGTTGCGCGCTCGGCGGGGTCTTTTAAGGTTATGAACAGGACTGTTGAGGAGGAGGGCCCGATTTGAAACGATAAATATTGTAAAGACCCTCCAGCCTGAAGCGCCCCGTCCCAGCCTCGGCGTCTTGAATCCTTGTCGCGACCTTGATAACTAATTTGCGTCGACCGTCGTCCTCAAGTACCGCTCCCGGACAGACATAAAGGCCGCGGCGCAAAACAACGCTGTTCGCTTTCGTGCTCACCGGGGGAGGGACGACGGACGCCGTGGCCTGTTGACGTAGTGCCGCCTCCTGACGCCGCCGCTCAAGCTCCGCAGTCTGGGCTTCGCGCTGCTTCACCTGCTCCGCCACGGCCGCAGCTTCCTGTTCGGCATTCTCCTTTTCCGCTTGCCTGATTCGATCATTTGTGTACTGGCCCTCTGCGTAAGCCGTGACGATTGCCCGGCTCGGCGTCCTACAGGTTGTGGGATAGTCGAAGAAGTACAAGCACGCTGGCAAGCCGTCCGAGAATGTAAGTGTCACAGTACCAGGACTGCGCCCGCTGAAGCCGTCGAACACGTATTGCGCCGTTAGCTTCGAAGGCCTTCCGGCGCTGTCCCTTGAAATGACCGTGGGATTCTTTGCGCTTCCGCTCACAAAACGATTCATCAGCCAACTCTTGGCGTTCTCCGATACTAGGTCTTCAATCAGCTTGGTGTAATTCTGATCATTAGGCAGACCGTCCGATGGAGACCCTGATGTCTTGGAGGCGTTCGGAACCGCTAGTGGGTTGGCAGAGGTTGCGACGGCGCATGAAGGCTTTGTTGCCCAATACTCGTCTGGTTCAAAGGGTTCCCTCTTGAGGCCGCCTAGGGCTACGGACACAACCTCGATGGACCATTTACCGCGCTTCTTCTCCAAGAAGAAAACCAGATTTCCGGCCAGCGGTTTACCTCCCAATGATTCCAGGATCTGCGTCGGATCGATGTCCTCCTTGCGCATGCCCTTCCACTCAGACCATCCGGTTCCGTCATCTTCCCATGTTCGATACGCCCCGGCGTACCATCTTGCCGATCCGCGCCATTCTACGCCGTTCAGCCTATCGGCCGTCGAGAGCGCTTCAGGGAAAATCGTATCCTCGGTTTTGGGCATCTCTCGGTATTCGTAAAGAACGCGATTTTGGCGAGGCGACCCTGCATAGAAGGAGGAGCTTTCAAGCGGAACCGATCCAGGAACAGGGCAGTCCGTAAGGATCGTCTTCCATAAAAACGAAACCACGGTCTGCGGGGTAGATTGCTGCGTCACAGCACGTAAAGGGAAGGGAACCGGCTGGGCCTCTGTGTGATTTACCAAGAATCCCAGGCAAAGAATACCTGGGATTAATGAATGCCTACGTCCGCGATGTTTGAGAGCGATCATATGGGCAACTCCTTCCTGTAGGATAGTTATTTGTCCCGGTCTGGCGCACTTCTGGCCGAAGGGGCATCCCGAGAAACGCGCTTTCGAAGTTATACCTGGAGCGCGATCGGCCCGTTCCCATAAGCCTCCTCGTCAGGTGGCTTGCAAGACCTCGGCGATTTCCTTTTCTTCGATGGCGCCTTCCTTGATGATCTTCCAGTAAGGCTCGGTGATATCCACGGTGGTGGCGCCGGCGCCGGTGCACATGCCGCCGTCCAGGACGAGGTCGAGGCGGCCATCCATTATGCCGAAGACATCGATGCCGCTGCGGCAGGTGGGCGATCCGGAGATATTGGCGCTGGTGGAGATGAGCGGCTGGTTCAAGGCGGCGATCAGGTCGTTGGCGATCTTGGCGCGGGGCTGCCGCAGCGCCAGGCGGCCGGTGTTGCCGGTGACCTTGAGCGGCACGCGCGCGGAGGCGGGCACGATGATGGTGAGCGCCCCCGGCCAGAAGCGGCGCGCCAGGATGAAGAAGCGATTGTTCAGCTCGGAGGCCAGTTCTTCGGCGGCGATGACGTCGGCGACCAGCAGCGGGAGCGACTGGTGCGTTTCGCGTCCTTTGGCGCGGAAAACGGCGGCTACTGCGCGCAGGTTGAAGGGGTCGGCCACCAAGGTATAGAGCGCGTCCGTGGGGATGGCGACCACCTTCCCCCGGCGAATGGCGGCGGCGGCGCGTTCGATGACTTCGGGCTGCGGCTGTTCCGTGTCTACTTCGACAAGATCAGTTGCCATACACGCTGCGGCTCCTAGCGCGGGCCAATGGCCTCCGCCACGTCGAGGGCCATCTGGTAGTGACCGAAAGGCGCGCTCAACTGTACGCCCTGCACCATGCCGCGCACGCGCTCGACCATCTCGCGCGCGATGGCCACGCCTTCCTGGCGGGACTTCTCGGCGTTATCCACCGCGCGCATACGCTCCATGAAATGCTGCGGCACAGGCACGCGCAGCTCGTTGACCATGAATTCGGCGTTACGGAAGCTGGTGAGCGGCCAGATGCCGCAGATGACTGGGATCTTGACATGCGCGGTGCGCTCGAGGAATTGCTCGAGCAGCGCCAGATCGAACACTGGCTGGGTGACCACGTACTCGGCGCCGGCCTGCACTTTCCACTCGAACCGGCGAATCTCCTCATCCATGTTCAGGGCCCCCGGATTGACGCCCACGCCGATCAGGAGCGCCGTCTGCGATCCCATGGCGTTGCCGCCGATATCCAGGCCGTGGTTAAGATTGTTGACGATGTTGACGAGGCCGATAGCATCCACATCGAAAACGGCGGTGGCATCCGGGTAAGTGCCCATGCGGGGCGGATCGCCGGTGATGCAGATCAGGTTGCGCACGCCGGCGCAGTGGGCCCCCAGCAGCTCCGACTGTATGCCCAGAATGTTGCGGTCGCGGCAGCAGAAGTGGTTCACCGCCTCGATGCCGGCTTCCCGCTGAAAGAGCTGGCAGGTGACCTGGGAACTCATGCGCGCGCTGGCGCGGGGACCATCGGGCACGTTGATGCAATCGATGCCGTGGGCGGCGCAGAGGCGGGCGCCGGCGATTTCCTTGGAAGCGTCCACGCCACGCGGCGGCAGGATCTCGACGAATGAGACGAACTTTCCCGCGGCGAGCTTGGCCCCCAGTTGGGACTTTTCGGCGACGGGCACTTTCGGCAGGGCCTGCGCCTTGGCCTTGGGCTCCTCGACGGTGACGCCCAGCTTTTTCTGGAGGGGCTGCAGCGAGCGGGCTTCCGCGTGGATCAGTTTGATGTGCTCGGGGGTGGTGCCGCAGCAGCCGCCCACGATACGCACGCCCGCCCACAGCAGCCGCCTCGCGTACTGCGCCATATACTCGGGGGAGCACAAATAAAGGTTGCGTCCCTCCACGCGCACCGGCACGCCGGCGTTGGGCATGGCGCTGGTTGGTTTGGAGGAGTAGACCATCATGCGCTCGACGGTTTCGAGGGTGGTCTTGGGCCCGACCGAACAATTGACGCCGATCACATCGGCGGGCCATTCATCCAGGCGCCGCGTGAACGCTTCGATCTCGGTGCCGCCAGGGAGATTGCCGTTATCGTCGATGGTGACCTGCGCCACGATGGCGATCTCGGGGCCGGCGGCTTCGCGTGCGGCGAATACGGCCTCGCGCAATTCATCCAGATTGGCGAAGGTCTCGAGGATGAGCAGGTCGACGCCGGCGTCGAGCAGCACCTCGATCTGCTCGCGGAAAATGGCGCGGGCTTCAGCGAAGGAGGTGGGCCCCAGCGGCTCGATGTGGGCGCCCAGCGGACCGACGGCGCCCGCCACAAAAGCATTCTCGCGCGCGGCTTCGCGGGCCAGCCGCACACCGGCCTGGTTGATGGCGCGCAGCTTCTCGGCGAATCCGAACGCGGCGAGGCGCATGCGGTTGGCGCCGAACGTGTTGGTCTCCAGGATTTCCGCGCCGGCCTTGACGTACTCCTGATGAATCTGGCGCACCAAGTCGGCCGAGGAGAGATTCAGCTCATCGTAGCAGCGGTTGATGAACACGCCGCGGGAATAGAGCATGGTGCCCATGGCGCCGTCGGCCACCATGGCGCGGCGCGCGAGCTGCTCTCGGAACTCTTCGGCGCGGGTTGGGGAGGCGGTCGGCATGGGGATATTCGGGTCTGCTATTCAGTGGCACAGCAGATCCGGATATTGTGATTTTACCGCATGTGAGGTCGGCGGGGGCGGCATCTGGTAAACGCCGTGACAGCCGGCCGCCGGGGGCGTAGAATCTAATATGGAAAGGCTCTGCAAAAGCACCCGGGGCCAATGAATATCACTCTCAGCCCGCAACTTTAAAAGCGCATCGCCGCGAAGGTCGAGCGTGGCGACGTTGGAAGTGCCGACGCCTTTGTCGAGCACGCTCTCACCTTCTACCTCGATTTCGAAGAATGATGAAGAGATCCTCGAAACGAAAGCCGCGATCAGTGAAGCGCTAGAGCAGGGAGATGGCGGCGAGGGACGGCCAGCGGAAGAGGTTTTCGCCCAGTTACGCGAGGCACGGCATTTCACGTTAAGTTCCGTCCGCGAGCAGAACAGGACCTAGTGTTCAGTCCCACGTAAGAATTTACGATGAGCGCAAGAGCGCGACCGGGGGTCGCGCGCGGACGAGGGCGTCCGCCCCACTTTGGCTTAGTCGGACCTTGTAAAGCGTTAGGAGGGACGGGGCACTAGAAGCTCTTTTCGCCGTCTCGTTCATTACGAGGTCCGGAATGGCTGGGTGGACTGGAAAACGTGTCGAGGCTCTGCGGAACATGCCTG
>JBEKUO010000291.1:0-8793 GCA_049514955.1 Bryobacteraceae bacterium
ATAGAAGGTGAAAAGTAAACAAAAGAGTCTCAAGGCGCAGATGGGTCACCGGCGTAAGAAACGCAAAGAGCCTGCAGAAAACCGTGGCGCGCATTTGCGTTGTAAAAAACTCTGAATTGTGGGGATAGAGATTCGGATCCAACGCTTTCTTGATTGCGGATAAGTACACTTCCTGGTCCTCTACGCCGAAATGGTAACCGTGGACCAACACGGCAAAACCGGCAAGAAATGCGAGACCTGAAATTCTAAGGAATCGGCCGGAGACACTACCGGACATATTCATAACCGCCGCTTTGGCGGCATTAACCCGGTGCCACGCCAACTGTTGTTATTGCGCCGGGAGATGGCGCCTTCGTTCAATCCAGCGGTGGCAAACCAGTCCTCGACCTCATCGCGGCTGTGGTAGAAGGCCGTGGGAGCCACCAGGTGGTCAAAGACATTCCAGAAGTTTTCGGCAAAAGAATAGTTGGAAATGGCGCAGAGATAGGGCGCGTAAGGCAGCCATGACTTGAGCCGGGCGAGCCGCGGAATTCGTTGGGCCGGCCCATAAACGAGTTTTAGCGCGGCGTATAAGGGTAGGGACAAAACAAAAGAGAGAGCGCGCGTGGCAAGCTTCGGCATGCGCGAGGTGATGTTGATGCGAACGGGATCCACGTAATTCGCGATCCAATCATTGCCCTCCTTTCCGTATACCCAGATGGAAATTCGGCCACCGGGGCGGACGTGTCCGGCGAGAGATAGAAAACCCTGTTTGGGGTCTGGAAGATGGTGCAGAACGCCAATGCTGTAGACCAGGTCAAAAGGACTGGCGAATGGGAGGTTGAAGATGTCGGCCTGGATGACGTGTACATTTGGAAGGCGGCGGGTGTTCTGAAACGCGGACTCCACCGCGTCGGACAAGTCAATGCCGACAACCTGCCGCGCACCGAATTGCGAGGCGAGATAGATGTGACGCCCCTTCCCGCAGCCTCCGTCCAGCACCACGCGGTCCACGAAGTCATCGGCAGTCAAAGGCCTGATCCAGTCGAGAAACTCAAGCCGGTCAGCCGGAGTAAGTTGGAAATAGTTAGTCCATTCGTATCCGAAAGCGTCGGCGGTCGCGCGCTTGGCTGGATCCAATTTCTCAGGCAGGAAGCGAGGAACGCCACGTCTGATCGGGAAGGAAGTCCGGCATCCGGTACAGTTCAGCTTGCCCTCGAGAATTTCCGCCCCATCGCCATTGTCGGGAACAGCCTCGAACGCAGCATGGCACCTCGGACAAGCTAATAATTGGAGCACGGCATCCTTCATCGCTATCCTCCGCTAAACAGGCTTCTTGGTTCCTGCAGGCTTCTTCGTCTTAAGACTGTCCCATCTGAACAGCTCCGTGATCCGGTTGCCCAGGAATCGCCAAGGACTCCACCGATGGAGTTTCCAGGACGAGGACGCGTCGATTTTGCAACATTCGCAAAATCCAGTAGCAGGCCAATGCCGCGGTGAGATGCTTCAGCGTATGCCCGCTCACGATTCTTCCAACAGAATAGATCTGGCCGTCTAAGGACTCAAATATTTTCGCAAGAACGTAGAGCCCAAAAGCGATCCCGAGATCCGCCGTGCCAGTGTAACTGGAAGGAAACAACAACAGGATGGTACCGATGAGAACCGGCGTGAAGAACTGAACACACAGATAGAATTTGAGGTCGCCATCACCGTGCAGCGATCCACGATACCAGAAAAGAACAGTTGCGGCGCCGAGGGCAACGAGAGGGCCGAGCAGCCATAATCCAGCGCGCGTCGAGATACGTTCCACGATCGTGGCGGCCAATAAAGAAACAAACGAGAATGTCATGGGCACGAGATCGAAGACAAGACGCCGGTCGCCTGGAGCAAGGTGGTAATAGGTTGATCCCAGTCCCGTGAGAGCGACTCCCAGGAAGAAAACGAGATACGCAAGGCGTTCGCGAGTTTCACGAAACGTCATGCAGTTAGACGGCGAGAGAAGAAAAGCGAAACCCAGGATTCCAACCAGCAAGAAGGCGAGATTAGACAGAGTGTCAAGCGCGTTTGGGATGCCCATCATCCCACTCTGGTCTGCAAAGTCGTGATAGCCAGGGTTCAATGGGATACTAGCTCGTAAATAAAAGTATAACGTGCCCGTGGCCGCTACGCCATAAAGAATGAGTAATCGCGAATTGCGACGCCATCCTCTGGTCCGAATAGCTGAGGTCACCATACCTGACTGCGCCTGCGCCCTCGGCTGAGACAAACAGCTAAGACACAGCTTGCCGCCCACCGGAAATCCACTATACCACGGTTGGTCCCGACCGCAAAATTGCGATAATGGAAGACCACGGTTTTTTCTCACCTGGCTAGCCATTCGCAGGCAACTGCCCGCCATCCCGAACGAGCTCTGCCTGGTCCGCCTGATTCATCGTCGGACCCGGCACGCGTTCTCGGCGAACGGTTCTGGACTGCCTCGCAGTTGGCCGCCGCGGCTACGAATCGCCTTGCTGCGCGATGCGCAACGTGAAGGCTGTGATGTCTATGTGCAGCCCAACGGCGACGAAAGCTCTGACACGGAAGCCGCCGGGCCTTGATGGCCTCCGTGAGTTTCGCTGCGCCGCGGATTCTGAGCACGGCCGGCTGGGAGACGGTAATTCCCGAAACGTTGTCCAAGATTGGCGCCGCCGCGCGCGTGAGCCGTGTGTATGTCGCGCAAGCTTCGTAGCGCTGCAGAATGTCGAGTTGGGCCTAGATCCCGAAAATATCCTGCACGCACGCTTGCCGCTGCCGCGCGAACAGTATAAGACCGCCGCCGCGAAACGGCGGTTCTTTCAGGCATTGCAGGAGCGTCTGCATCGAATTCCGGGCGTGCTGGCGGCGGCCGAGACCAGTACGCTTCCTCCGTACGGCGGCATTCCTACTGAAGTGAATATTCCCGGCTTGACGCATTCCGAGAAATGGGAAGCGATGTTTCGGCTTTGCAGCGAGGGCTACTTCCCCACGCTCCGCCTTAAACTGCTGCGGGGCCGCATTCTCAGCGCCGCCGAGGTTGACGACGCCCGCAAGGTCGCGGCGATCAATCAGACGCTCGCGCGCAAGTTCTTCGGAAAGGCCGACCCGATTGGGCAACGGATCGAAGTCAAGACCTTGGAGACCTGGCCGGACCCCATGAAAGACCCTATCTTCGAGGTCGTCGGAATCGTCGCGGATGCCAAGAATCGCGGCTTGCAGGAGCCTCCCATGCCGGAGATGTTTCTGCCGTACACGATTACCGGATTCGCGGAGCGCGGCATTCTGGTGCGTACGGCGGGAGACCCCCTGCACATGGTGAACGCCCTGCAAAAGGCGATCTGGGCCACAGACCGCAACGTAGGCCTGACGCTTATCGGAAGTCTGCATGACACGATGCGGCGGATTTCGTATGCCGCGCCGCGCTTCGGTCTGATGCTGCTGGGCGTCTTTGCGAGCGTTGGCTTGATCCTGGTAGCGATTGGGGTCTTCAGCGTGATGGCCTACGCGGTGTCGCGGCAGACGCACGAGATCGGCCTGCGGATGGCCTTGGGGGCGCGGCCGGGCGACGTGTTGCGCATGGTGCTCGCCAGAGGCGCATGGCTTCTGGGCATCGGCACAGTTGCCGGCCTACTCCTCAGTTTGGCTGCCACAACGGCTGATTGCGAGCCAGATCTGGGGTGTTTCACGATTCGATCCGGTCACGTTGATCGGGGTGGTAGCGGTGCTGGCTCTGGCCGGCGGCGCCGCCTGCTATTTCCCGAGCCGGAGGGCCACGCGCGTCGACCCCATGATTGTTCTGCGCTACGAGTAGCCCGATCACGAGGCCGTCCCGCCCCGGCAAATCCCCGATAATGCATCGGTCAAGCGTGTGGCGCTTGGCCTTCATAAGCGCTAACTTAGGGCGTTTTGGGCTTTACCAGGGGCCAACTTCCCTAGTAACGCCGCTTCTGAATGACACGCGACAGGCCCGATATGCCAACTCAACCAAGTGCTCCCAAGCGACATGGTGCCGGATTGTGGACGAAGCGCCCTGGTTAATCTTCCAAACCGCCGTTCAGCATACGAATGCCTCCACTTGGTATTATCCCACGAAAGCAATAACTTCGCCAGTGGGTATTGTCGCCAGAACGACACCGTCCGCCGCTGCCGCTTAAGCCTTTGATTTCTTGTTAATCCGGACCTCGAATTCACTCTTGGCGTGAACCATCCCCCTCGGGATCCGGCATTCGTAGCATCGATAGATCCTACCCGTTATCTTATCGTCGACTGCGGCCTGGGGCTTCATCGGCAGACCAAACTCGGAGGAGAACACCAACTCGGGCAGCTCGTAATCGACCAGGATGCGGAACGTCAGAGTCAATCCGTGATCCACAGCCTGCTGGACAACGCTGTAGGAGGCGACATCCTCCCTACCCAGCGCGATGGTAGTAGCGAATTCGGCGGGAATACGAAAGCCGGTCCGGAACTTGCGCATGCCGTCGGCCTCGGAAATCGGCGGCACATAGCAAACAATGAACCCCTTCTTCGCTTCGCCGTTCTCCACCGGAATGTGTATGAGCTCGCGCTCCCGTCCGGTCGTTACCTCCTCGCAGATCATCTTTGTGTCGACTAGGCTGGGGATTAGCCGCTTCAGTTCGGCTGTTCCAACCACGCCCATCCGGGATAGAAATAGCGGCTTGGTACCCCGGACTTGCAATGTCCCGTTGCGGTAGTAGGTCGTCGACCAGTCCTGTTCGATCCTCAGCTCAAATTCCGCGACGTGCTCCAAACCGTCGATGTACTGCTCGGCCTGGTAGAACTGGTCCCGTAATTTGCAAGCCTCGGACATGCTCAATTCGAGCGCATCGTCCGGGCTGGGATCGTAATAAGGAACATGGGGAGCCGATGAAGAGTAGTGGATCCACTGCACCTTCTCGCCGACTCTCTGCCCTGCTTCAAATAGACGTTCGCCGTCGCCTGGGGTCAGATCGAACTTCGTCGCCGGGAGATCTGGCGGGGTCTCGATTACATACGATTTGAAGCGCTTCGGGACAGGCCGTTGTTTGTCGTGTGCCTCCGCCATTGTGAGTAACAGTGCCTTGAGGTATCCTAGCGTGTCGCCGATCGGCCCGAGCGGGTTGATGTCGGCCAAACGAAATCCGATGGTTGGATAACCACCTTGGGCAAACAAAAAGCTAGGGTAGTTGCTTAGCAGGCCCCCGTCCACCAGATGGCGATTCCCGTCAAGATAGGGAGTAAAGAACAGCGGAATATTCACGGAGGCGTGAACAGCCGCTGCAATGAGTTCACCCGGATGAGTGCGCTTCGTGTAGACAACGTAGTCCTGTTGGCTCACGTCGGAGGCCATAATGCGCAGATCCGCCAACTTGATCTGATCGAACGTCGTCTTGCCGAAAACTTTATCCAGCCAGGCGCGAAGCTTGTGCGGACGATAAAGACCACGAGCGGCCCAGACCACGGCAGCATCCTTGAGCGCTTGTGCGTGGCGGCCTCTCCACCGCCAGAGTCCGAACTTGGCGATCTTCAGCCCATTCTTACTTTGCGTCAATAGCGGACGAAATTCCGCAAAAGCGTTTGACATACGGGAGAACCTTTGCGCCTCCTGCAAATCAAGAAAGTCGTAGAGTTCCCGATCTGAAAGGAGTTTCTTCAGGCCGGGTCCTCGCTCTCCTATAGCCATCAATGCCGCTACAATGGCTCCAGCCGAGGTTCCCGCGGTGGCGTAAGGCTCGCAGTCAGGAGGCATCTTGTCGAGAACGCCCGCATATGCCATGCCCCGAACTCCGCCTCCCTGAAAAACAAGGTTGAGATATTGTTTCTGGGCCATCCTTAGCCATGTTAACAAAACACGGGCGCGGCATGTGTGAGACTGGACTATCGACAATATCGACAATAAGGGCTGGAAACGCGCAAATCGCGGATTTGCCCGTGCCGAAGTGTGCCAGAGGTCCCTTCTGGGAAACGGGATGTCCATTCGAATCTAGCCGATTTCGGCGGACGCCGGCTGACGGCCAAACGAACTCTGCCCTAGGTTATCGCCTATGGGGCCTTGCCCCCTTATAGATATGTCGGCACCACCTGCATCTCGGGAACGCAGACGCGAGGGGGCAGTTGGGCGACCGCGAGCACTGTTTCCGCCACGTCCTCGGGGCGCAGCGCTTTCGCCAGAGTCTCGGCGGACGGCTTGACTGGACGGCGATCCAGGATCTCGGTATCGACCAAACCGGGACAGATCACGCAGGTTCGAATATCGTTCTCTTTTTCCTCGACCCGGATCGCGTGCGCCAGCCCCAGCAGACCGCGCTTGGAAGCCTGGTAGGCCGCGCCGGAAACATCGGCGAAGAGGCCGGACACCGAGGAAATGTAGATGAGATGGCCGGCGCCTCTCTCCCGCATAGCCGGAAGTACTGCCCTGGTGACGTAGTATGCGCCGTTAAGATTGACGCTCACTACCGTGTCCCAAATCTCCGTGGTGAGGCGTTTCATCGAGCGATCGGGCACGTTGATTCCGGTGGCGAAAACCAGAATATCGATTTCGCCCAGGCGCTCGCGCGTGCTCTGCGCGAGGCGTTCCATCTGAGCTGCGTCCGCGGCATCCGCGGCCAGTGTTTCGACGGCGTGGCCTTCATGCGCAAGGGATTCCTTCAATTCGCGCAAGCGCTCCTCACGCCGCGCGGAGGCCATAACGCGAGCGCCTGCTCGCGCAAATAGCGCGGCCGTTTCGCGGCCGATGCCGCTCGAGGCTCCGACCACCAGAACGACTTGGTTTTCGACTGTCACCGCCATATCATTCACTATGCCACCACTATGCCACTCCGCGGCCTGCCCGGCATGGGTTGGCGCGCCGAGCGGGTTTCCCCCAACCCCTATCCTTCCGCATTTCCCGTCGTCTAAAATGGGTCACCATGACCAAACCTCTAACTGAACTACTCCTGGTCCCAGCGCTTCTGCTCGCCCAATCCTCCAGTGTTACCGGACGATGGTTCGCCGCCGCCGACTTCTACGGCACGCCCATAAACTTTCCGATGGAGCTGAACCAGCAGGGAGACAAGCTCACCGGCGACTTCGCCGGAGACAAACTCGAAGGAACCCTCACTGGCAATTCGCTCCACTTCCTGGCCAAAGACGAACACGGTGGCACGGAGGAACTCACCGCCACCCTACAGTCCGGCACCATATCCGGGACCATCGTCTTTGTCGACAGCGACGATAAGGAGCATCCCACCACGCATCAATTCACGGCCACGCTGGTTCCGCCGCGCCGCACTGGAGCGCCTCAACGGCACGACTTCACGCCGTCGACGTTCTATCGCCAGTTCTCGGCCGCGAACAAACCCGTGCTCACCGTCTCGCCCGGTGACACCATCCACACCACGACCGTCGACGCCGGCGGCACCGACGAAAAGGGCGTCACGCGCGTGCTCGGCGGCAATCCTGAAACCGGGCCATTCTACATTGAAACCGCGGCGCCGGGAGATATTCTGGTGGTGCGCCTCACGCGCCTCCGCCTCAATCGCGATTGGGCCATCAGCGACGACGGCATAGTGGATCGAGTTGTGGACAGCGATCTGGCAGTCAAAATGAAGGATGGCTTCAAGAATGTCCGCTGGCATCTCGACCGGGAGCGCGGCGTAGCCACTTCCGAGAAGCCCGGCGAGCATCTGACGCGATACACGGTGCCTCTACGGCCCATGTTGGGATGCGTTGCGGTTGCGCCCGGCTCCACACAAGCACCTCCGGGTACGGGCGATTCCGGCCGCTACGGCGGCAACATGGACTTCAACGAGATCGTGGAAGGCGCGACCATCTACCTGCCCGTGAACGTCCCCGGCGCTCTCCTGTACTTCGGCGATGGCCATGCGGCACAAGGCGATGGTGAGCTGAACGGCAACGCGCTGGAAACTTCCATGGATGTGGAGCTCACCGTGGACTTGCTTTCGCACAAGCCCATCAGCGGCCCGCGCGTGGAGTCCGCCACCCACATCATGGCCATGGGCCTCGCCGGCTCGCTCGACGACGCTTTCCGCGCCGCCACCGCCAACATGGCGCAGTGGCTTACGGACGACTACAAACTGACTCCCTCCGAGATCGCGCAAGTCCTCGGCACCGCGGCCGAATACAAAGTGAGCGAAGTCGCCGATCGCAACGCCGGCATAGTCCTCAAGATCAACAGGGACCGCCTGCAACCCCTGACTCCTGCGAAGTAAGGCTGAGTTGAATCCGATTTGCAGTTAGCGCGCAAAGATATAAGTGTTCAGGAAGTCGTTGCGGAACTTTCCTTTTGGATCGTATTTCGTGGCGAGTTCGACGAACTCCCCCAGCTTTTCATATCTCGACCGGAACTCGATCGGGGACAACGTGAACAGCTTGCCCCAGTGAGGGCGGGGTTGAAATGGGGATAGTTCCTTTTCAATGACGGGCAACAGGCGCTTGACTGCGGGCCAGTCCGGTTTCCACGTGAAGTGAATCGTTACGCTTGGCTGCCGGTAGCAGGTGCTCATCCAGAGCTCATCGGCCGCAATGGTGCGGATCTCCGAAATCAGCAGGTGCGGGGTCACCTGGTCGCGCAGGCGCTCCACCGCCAGAATCGCGTCGACAGCGTTGCGCCGAGACACGAAGTATTCCGACTGAAGCTCTTTCCCGGCGCTCGGCGTAAAGCCCATGCGAAAATGGGGCAGCCGCTCGTACCACGGACCGGGCACTCCCATCTGCTCGGTGCAGTTCTCGGCGGAAAGCTCGGCAATCGGGTGAAGGTTCCGAACAGCCGCCCTGGCGCCGAAGAACTCCGGGCATGCCGCG
>JBEKUO010000292.1:0-8772 GCA_049514955.1 Bryobacteraceae bacterium
ACTTCCTGGGCACCCAGTCCACCAACGCGGGCGTAACCTCGAACAGCAACAGCTTTCGCATGCGGCTTTATTTTGTGGACCTGCAGAGGGGGAAATGGGAGATTCTGGGTGGGCAATCCTGGAGCATGTTGACACCTAACCGGAAGGGCATCTCGCCATTGCCGGGCGACATCTTCTATAGCCAGGACATGGACACCAATTACCAGGTGGGGCTTCCTTGGACGCGCGCTCCCCAATTCCGCGCAGTGTATCATGCCAGCGACATAGTGACCTTTGGATTCGCCCTGGAGACTGCCGAGCAATACGGCGGCGGCTCCTCCGGCGGAGGCGCCATTGTTCTACCCAGCTCCTTTACGACTCCTTACACCAACACGCAGATCGATCTGGGTGCGGCTACTTTTACCCCGCCGAACCTGCACCCCGATGTCCAAGCTAAGCTGGCGTTCGATCCGACGATAAACGGCAACCTGTTCCACATCGAGTTCGCCGGCTTCTTCAGCTCGTTTAAGACCTACAATCCCACGACCGCTACGACCTTCACCAAGCAGGGCGGTGGCGGCGAAGCCAACTTCAACCTGGAACTGTTGAAGAACTTCCACCTGATCGTGAATACGTTCGTGAGCGATGGCGGCGGCCGGTATCTCTTCGGCCAGGCGCCCGATCTGATTATTCAGGGAAATGGAGCGCCCTCACCGCTGCATGCCGATTCCACCGTCGACGGCTTCGAGTGGACGCTGCACAACACTCTCCTCTTCGCCTACTACGGCGCCGACTACATCGGAAAGGACATAGCTGTCGACACGGCCGCCAAGGATGCACTCGTCGGTTACGGCTACAAAGGGTCTGCCAACAGCCAAAACCGGACCATCCAGGAAGGCACGTTCGGCTTCAACCAGACTTTCTGGAAGAACCCGAACTACGGGGCGTTGAGCTTCATCTTCCAGTACTCTTACCTGTTCCGCAATCCGTGGTACATTGCCGCGGGTGCGCCGCGGGAAACGCATAACAACCTGGTCTTCGTGGACTTGAGGTACACCCTGCCGGGACAGGCGCCCCATTACTAGACGCGCTTTGGTGGCTGGGGCCGGTGGCGAGCGTAGGCCGCAAGGCCCGCGCCGCCGGCCTCGACCAACACAACCTCACCAATTTAGATGCGAAGCTGAAGAAGGAGTCATGCATGAAAAAGAGTAGCTTCTGGCTGGGCGCCTTTGGCGCATTGGCCGTCTTGCTGATGGTTGCGCAAGCCAAAGTGTTGATCAACGCGGCAGGCGCCACGTTCCCGTATCCGATCTACGGCAAATGGTTCGAAGAATTCGGCAAAACCAATCCGGACGCGCAGATCAATTACCAGTCGATTGGCTCCGGGGGTGGAATCCGGCAGTTCTCGGAAGGCACGGTGGACTTCGGCGCTTCGGACATGCCCATGACCGATGAGCAGATAGGCAAGTTCAAAAGCAAGCCGCTGCACTTTCCCACGGTGCTGGGCGGGATCGTGCCGACCTACAATATTCCTGGCGTCACTCAGGAGTTGAAGTTCACTCCCGAAGCGCTGGCAGGGATCTATCTGGGTAAGCTCAAGAAGTGGAACGATCCGGAACTGGCAAAGGCTAATCCTGGTGTGAAATTGCCGGTCAACGATATCGTGGTGGTGCATCGGTCCGACGGGAGCGGCACCAGCTTCGTATTTACCGACTACCTCTCCAAGGTCAGCCCGGAATGGAAGTCCAAGGTGGGCGCCAGTACTTCGGTAAGCTGGCCTACGGGCTTGGGCGACAAGGGGAACGAAGGGGTGGCAGGGATCGTTAAGCAGACCCCCTACTCGATTGGCTACGTGGAGCTCATTTACGTACTCCAGAACAAAATGGCGTACGGTTCTTTGCGCAATGCCGCGGGAGTGTTCCTCAAAGCGGACCTGGAAAGCGTCACGGAAGCGGCGGCCTCGGCCGCCAAGAGTATGCCCGCCGACTTCCGGGTTTCCATTACCAACGCTCCCGGGAAAAAGGCTTACCCCATCGCCACCTTCACCTACTTGCTGATACCATCGAAGATCGAAGATCAGGGCAAGAAGAAAGCGATTGTCACGTTCCTGCATTGGATGCTGACCGACGGCCAGAAGTACGCGGCGTCGCTGGGCTACGCTCCGCTGCCCAAGGATGTCGTCGGCAAAGAAGAGAAGCAAATTGCCCTGATCCAGTGATATGGCAACTTCGGTGCCAATGAGCGCGCCTCCTCCCACCGGCGCGCGGGCTCTGTTTTTGCGACTGCGCAGCGGAGACGAGGTGGCGCGCCTGATTACCTTGGCCTTCGCCTCCAGCATCCTGCTGGTGACTGTGGGGTTGGTCTACCAGCTCTGGGTGACCTCATCTTTGCCGCGGCATAAGTTCGGCTTCGGCTTCCTCACGTCCTCGATGTGGAACCCGGTGACCGGTCAATTCGGCGCGTTGCCGTTCATTTACGGCACCGTGTTCACATCGGCCATCGCCTTGTTCATCTCCGTGCCGCTGGGCGTAGGGGCCGCGATTTTCCTTGCGGAACTAGCGCCGCCGCGCATCTCCAGTACGTTTACCTTCTTCATTGAATTGCTGGCTGCCGTGCCCAGCGTGATTTTCGGCGTACTGGCCATCTTCACGCTGGTGCCGTTGATGCGCGATTACGTAGAGCCTTTCCTGAAAAAGACGCTGGGGGGCCTGCCTATCTTCTCGGGCCCCGTTTTCGGATTCGGTTATCTCACGGCTGGTGTAATCCTGGCCATCATGACGTTGCCGTTCGTCATTTCCATTTCCCGCGAAGCGCTGCTGGAAGTGCCCACCGAACAGCGGGAAGCGGCCCTGGCGCTGGGTGCGACGCGTTGGGAGTCCACTTGGCAGGCGGTGGTGCCCTACGCGCGGCTGGGGATCTTTGGCTCGATCTTCCTCGGCTTGGCGCGCGCCCTTGGCGAAACCATGGCGGTCACCATGGTCATCGGGAACGATCCCAGTATTCACGCCTCGCTGTTTGCGCCAGGCTATACCATAGCCGCCATCATAGCCAACGAGTTCAGCGAGGCGACCGGAGACCTTTACCTGCAATCGCTGGTGGAACTCGGGCTGGTGCTGTTCCTCCTCACTATCGTGATCAACGCCTTGGCGCGCTTGCTGATCATCGCCACCACGCGCCGCGGGAGCGCGCAACCATGACGCTGCGGAACCGCTGGAGAAAGACCCTGAGCTACGTTATGCTGAGCCTCACCGGAGTCTGCGCGCTGGTGGCGGTCTGCATCCTGTTTCTGATGCTCGGCTACCTGGTCTACAATGGTTGGCGATCGGTGGATTGGGACTTTTTCACGAAACTGCCCAAGTCGCCCGGCGAAACGGGCGGCGGCATGGCCAACGCCATCGTGGGCAGCTTCCAGATCATCCTGCTGGCCACGGTGATCGGTCTGCCGGTGGGCTTTATGGCGGGCATCTACCTTTCCGAATTCGGCGGCAAGACCTTCGCCTTCCTGGTGCGCTACATGGCGGATCTACTGAATGGCGTACCCTCAATCGTGATCGGTATTTTCGCGTACGCGGTGATAGTGATTCCCATGCATGTGAACTCCGCACTGGCTGGCGGCTTCGCCTTGGCGGTAATGCTGGTTCCAATTACCGCCCGCAGCACCGAGCAGTTCATGAGCTCCGTGCCCCAGACCTTGCGCGAAGGCGCTCTGGCGCTGGGGGCGAGCAAATGGAAGACCATTGCCACCGTGGTAGTGCCGGCGGCTTATCGCGGAATCGCCACCGGCATGATCCTGGGAGTAGCCCGCATCGCCGGCGAAACAGCGCCGCTGCTGTTCACCAGCGGAAACAACGCTTACATGAGTAGCGGGTTCACCCAGCCCACCGCGTCGCTGCCCGTGATGATCTTCTTACGCGCCACGGCGCCCTACGAAGACTGGCATCGCCAGGCCTGGGCGGCCGGCATGGTCCTCCTGCTTCTTGTCTTGCTTGCCAACATCGCCGCCCGCCTGATCCTGTCGCGGGGAATTGCAGTCCAAAAATGAACGATATAACCATGGGCGCCGCTAATCTACCTTCCGCCAGTTCGGCCGCCGGGAAGCCGGTGGGACAGCAGGGTAAGCTCAAGGCGGTCAATCTGAATTTCTATTACGGCGCCTACCAGGCGCTGCACGGTATCACCCTGGACGTTCCGGCCAACCGCATCACTGCCTTGATCGGGCCATCCGGGTGCGGGAAGTCCACTTTCCTGCGCACTCTGAACCGCATCTGCGAAACCATCCGCAATATTCGCATGGAAGGCGAGATCCTGCTGGACGATGAGAATGTCATGAATGTGGACGTGACTTTGCTGCGGCGGCGCGTGGGCATGGTCTTTCAGAAATCCAACCCGTTTCCGAAATCGATTTTCGATAACGTGGCTTATGGATTGAAAGTGAATGGATTCCGCGGCCGGCTCGCGGAGGCCGTGGAAAAAAGCCTGAAGCGCGCCGCGTTGTGGGAGGAGGTGAAGGACAAGCTGCACAAATCCGCCTACGCTCTCTCGGGAGGCCAGCAGCAGAGGCTCTGTATCGCGCGCGCCCTGGCCGTCGATCCCGAGGTGCTTTTGCTGGACGAGCCTTGCTCGGCGCTGGATCCCATAGCCACGGCCAAAATCGAAGATCTGCTGTTCACTTTGAAGGACCAGTGCACCATCGTCATCGTCACGCACAACATGCAGCAGGCGGCGCGGGTGGCCGATCGCACCGGGTTTTTTTTGTTGGGGAAGCTTATTGAGTACAATACAACTGAGATTATTTTCAAAACGCCCACCAAGCAGGAAACGGAAGATTACATCACCGGCCGTTTCGGATAAGGCGGCGAAAGGTGAGTGAGGAGAGCCGATTTGCGACATTTTTCCGTTGAGCTGGATGAGCTGCATGAGAAGGTCCTGCAGATGGGCGGCATGGTGGAATCCGCCATTCACCGTAGTGTGCGCGCGCTGGTGGACCGCGACCCGGAGCAGGCCCGCCAGGTGATGCGGGACGAAGCCCGCATCAACCAGATGGAGATCGAGATCGATAATCTGACCACGCGCCTGCTGGCGTTGCGCCAGCCCATGGCCAAAGATCTGCGGTTCCTCACGGCGGCCATGAAGATCAATACCGACCTGGAACGTATGGGAGACCTGGCGGTGAACATCGCCCAACGGGCGCTTTCCTTAATTGCGCAAACGCCTGTGAAGCCGCTGATCGATATTCCCAAAATGGCGCAACTCGTCGAATCCATGTTGCTGCGCTCCCTGGACGCTTTCGTGAAGGGCGACGCCGACATCGCCCACAGCGTGCTGATAGGCGATGACGAAGTGGACGCCCTGCGCGACTCGGTCTACCAGGAGTTGGTGTCGTACATGCAGAAGGACCCCACCACCGTTCCCGCGGCCGTGGACCTGATTTTCGTCGCCCGCAACCTGGAACGCATCGCGGATCACGCAACTAATATCGCCGAGGATGTGGTGTTCCTGGTGAAGGGAGTAGACGTCCGCCATCACGCGACGGAAATGAAGGATGTGTAATTTCTCCCCAGATCAAGCGTGTAAATGGTTCCCGCCAGGGTGTGGCGCGGTTCGTTAAGTCTTTTTGATCCTGCGGCTGCGAGAATGGCACTAGCCTTGCAGTACTAGATTGCAATTGAAGTGGCGCGAACCGGCGGACCCGCAGGCCGAATTCTCAGGAAATTGGCCCCCAGGTACCGCCGGTTACCATTTTGGGGCCACTGGAATGCCGGCTCTGGCCAGTGCGGAATGAACCTCGGCCGGCCTGAGGCGCGTCGCATCGTACTCCACAGTCAAACCGTTTAGCGAAGGATCCAGCCGGATCTTCTGTATCCCGTAAATCGAATAGACGCCGGCAATGCGAGCCATTAGCGCGTCATCCAGGGGCCGCTCCAGAGGGAACTGGATTTCGACTTTGGTCATCTGAATACAGCATACATTGAAAGTCACCACCCGGCAGTGCGACCATTGCTGAGGAATGGATACGACCGACAGGGTGCTCGCGCTGGACTGGCTCCGCGGCCTGGGTGTCCTGATCATGCTGCAAGGGCATTTATTCAATTCCTTTGCGCGGCCCCCCCTGCACAACGATCCGGTCTATGTGCTGTCGCAATTCATCGGCGGCATGCCGGCGCCTATCTTTCTGTTTCTGGTCGGCGTAACGCTGGCGTTCCGGCTGGACCGCTGCGACCTCCAGGGCCTGCCCGCGATCGCCAGAGTCCGCTCGGCGCTCGCTCGCGCCGCTTACCTGGCTGCCATCGCATTCGCGTTCCGTCTCCAGTTGTGGGTCTTCGCCTGGAGCAATCCCTGGAAAGAACTGCTCCGCGTCGACATCTTGAATTGCATGGCATTCGGCATAGCCGTCCTCTCCCCCGTGGCTCTGCTCGCGCCGGCGCGGCGCATCACCTGGAGCGCCGCGGCCGGACTGGCCATCGCGGGGGCCGCTCCCTTGATTTCCACGCTGGACTGGTCCGGCGTTCCCTGGATCGTCCGCAATTACATCGTGCCCGACAAACAATACTTCAGCTTTTTCCCGGATGCGGCTTACATCGCCTTCGGCATCGGCTTCGGCGCGCTGCTCCGCTGTGCTCCATCGGCCCGGGACAGAATCATGCAATGGGCCGCCTGCCTCGGCTTGGCGCTGGTAGTCACCGCTCATTACTTTTCCAACCTGCCGTTCTCGATCTACCCCAGCTCCGACTTCTGGCTGGACAGCCCTGGTTTGATTTTTATCCGGTTCGGGATCGTACTGACCCTGGCGGCCGCCGGCTTCGTCTGGACTTCCGGACAGCAGCCGAACAGGCTGGGTTTCATGCGCCGTCTGGGTACGAGCTCTTTGCTAATTTATTGGGTTCACGTCGAGTTGGTTTATGGGCGGTGGTTCTGGTTCGCCAAGGAGCGGCTGACGATCAGCCAATGCGTGATGGCGAGCCTGTTGCTGATCGCGCTGATGTATGGGCTCGCCTCGTTGAATCTTGCCGCGCGGGTCAAGCACCAGTGGCGCAAGCTCAGGCCCGCCACGCCGGTTGCGGAGACTACATGGCCTCGCTAGCTGCAAAAACCGCGGCGGAACGGACGCCCCTGCCTGACCGGCTGCGCCGCGCGGAATTGGTCGCGATCGGTTTGCTGGTGGCGGCCTTCGCGGGCATAAGGCTGTGGAACCTAACGGCGTTCTGCCTGGATTCCGATGAGATCTTCAGCCTGTTATGCGCGCGGTACAACCCTCTACACCTGCTCGCCTCGGTGCGCGCCGACGTGGTCCATCCGCCGCTTTCGTATTTGCTGCTTTGGGTGTGGATCCGGATCGGCGGCGAATCGCTATTGTGGATGCGGCTGCTGCCATTCCTGATCTCGATCGCGGCGCTGGGCCCGCTGTGGATCGTGTTCCGCCAGCTTGAACTCACTGCGCCGGCCAGAATAATCGCGCTGGCCTTGCTGGCCATCAACGATTACCAGGTGTTTCACTCCCGCTACGTCCGGATGTACGCGCTGTTGTTTCTGTTGAGCCTCGCCTCGGTCGCGGTGTTCAACACGTTCCTCGCGGGCGCCACCAGGAAACGAACGCTGGCGCTCACGGCCATCAACCTCCTGTTGGTTTACACGCACTACTTCGGCTGGATAGTGGTGGCGGTGGAGGGGCTGCACCTCTTGTTGATGGACAGGCGCAAGCTGAAGCCGTTCGTGCTTGCGACATCGATCGTCGCGCTTCTATTTTCGCCCTGGGCTTTAGCCGCCACCCAAGCCGCCATCGCCAAAGGTGGGCTGTCCGCGAACCTGGGCTGGATCAGGCATCCGAAGATCGGCGACCTTTGGTGGTATTACGCGGGGTGCGACGGCCCACTGTGGCCGGTTCCGGCGGCTTCGGCGATGGTCTTCTTTCTGTTCGGCGCGATGGCCGTTGGGCTGTGGCGGGTTTTTCGCGGTGCCCGCGACGCAGTCGCCAGTAGCCGGTTGTGGTTCGCCGCGTTGCTGGCGATCGTTCCTCCGGTAGCGACTTATCTGTTGAGCAACCAACTGCGCAATTCGGTTTGGGGCAACCGGCACTTGATCGTGTCCACGGTCCCGTATCTGGCGCTGCTCGCGTCGGCGCTGGTCGCGCTGCGGCCGAAATGGGTGCGTTTCCTGGTGATCTTGATAGCCGCGGTTTGGGGCGCGTGGGGCGCTTACCGAGTGACCATGTATCCTGAGCTTCGAAATAATATGGACGTGCTCACCGGCCAGTTGGTCGAGCTAAATGCGCGCGAAGGGCCGCGCTCTGGCACCGTCACGGTCTACTTTCTGGACCCATATCTAGCCTTTCCCATGGGTTTCTATCTGGAAAATCACTACCGCCAAAAATGGAACCTGGTAAATGTTCGGGACGCGGGCGCGATATCCGGAGACCGCGTCTGGGTGGCCTACAACTACAAATCCTGGAAGCTGCCGCAGCGTCCCCAGGACCTGCTGCGCCGGCTGGGATACGAGATCGGCCCAGGTGTCTGGGCTGGCGACCGCTGGGACCGGATTGCCGTGTTCCTGGCTTATAAGCGGTGAAATGAGAACGCCGTCCGGCGTTCACTACGCTGAATTCGTCTGGGCATCACCATCGATGCATCCCGCCGGCGAGCGCAAGAAGGTCAGGATAGTCTCGGTGAGCAGTTCGGGCTGCTCCAGCGGGCCGAAATGCTCGCCTCCCGGCAGCAGCACCGGCTTGCAGTTCGGCAACGCCTGGTGCAGATATTCATACGAGCTGATGAAGTGCGAGTCGCGCCCATAGACCAGCAG
>JBEKUO010000293.1:0-8766 GCA_049514955.1 Bryobacteraceae bacterium
GCCAGCCCTTCGCGCACCGCTGCCTCCAGATTGGTGCCGGACGCGGCGTGCCCCGCGCTGTATTCCAGTTTCCAAGCCTGTGCTGTGCGCTCCTGCCGCGAGGGGTTGCGCGGCGCGCGCGCGAAGGGCAGCACCTGCGTCCAGTTCCGCCCTCTTCCCTTCTCCACCGCGGTCGCTATAGACGAGGCCGAATCCAGATCCTGCTGCGAAACGCTGGCCGACGTGTCCACCAAAATCGCCAGTCCGACTTTGGATTCGAAGACCGTCACGCGAGGCTGCGCCAGCGCCAGCAGGATGGCCGCCAGCGCCGCCGCTTTCACAACCAGCGCGCCCCGCCGCGCGGAATTACGCCATTCCCAGGCCGCCCAGGCCAGCGGCACGCACGCGAACGGAAGAAGCCAGGGGTAATCGAACGTCATGCGGTTACGATGCCTTCCTCATCGCGACCGGCCGCCGCGCGACGCGCGCCGAATCCATTCGGCCACAGTCCCGCGCTACCAGCCAGCGCCAGCAATTCTAACGTCACGCGGTTACGATGCCTTCCTCATCGCCACCGGCCGCCGGGCGACGCGCGCCGCTCCACGCCGGAAACGGCCGAATAGAATCCACTCGGCCAGCAGTCCTGCTCCGCCCGCCAGCGCCAGCCATTGCCACAAGTCGGTAGCTTCCCGCAGCGGAACCGGAAATTTCGGGATTCCGCGCCGCGTCTCCGCGGGAACCTCCCAGTGCGATTCCCAAAGCTGCGGCAGCGTCAGCGAGTACACATATTCGCGATCCTCGGCCAGCACCCGCACCGTCCCAGGTGTCGCCGTGAAGAAGTCGAGCGACTGGCCGCGCAGAGTGAACGGCACCGCCGTGCCATCGTCGCGCAACACGCGCAGATCCGCGCGGCGCACATCGGAATCGAGCGGCGCTTTCACCGTGCCCACGCTGCCCGCGTTCAGTTCCCAGCGCCGGAAAATCTCGGGCGACATCCAGCGCAGCAGGTTGGCGAAGAGCAAAGGCGTGGAGAGCGCATAGCGCATCGATGAAAGCGCCGGATGGAAACCCATCACGACGATCTTGGGCTTTCCCGGGCGAGCCACAATCACCGGACCCTGCTCCACCTCGCCAATCTTCAGGTCGTCCGGTGCGGCTTCGAACACCGACGCGGATTCCAGGCGAAAATCCTTGGTGCGCAGGCCGGCGCCCAATTGATGATCGGAGAGCCAACGTGCGAACGGCGCGTCGGTTACGCGCGTGCGCACCGGCACCGGGGACCCGCCCGCGGGCGGATCGATCCAGATCGCATCGGCCAGAGGCGGCGCGGAAGGACGGAAACGATCCAGGATCACCAGCGATGCCGCGGCCTGCGGGCTGTACTCGGCAGGAGCGCGAAACGTAGCCGCGACCTGAGGGCTGGCGGCCAACACCGGGCGCAGCAGGTCCGGCTCCTCGGAATAAACTGTGACCCGCAACACCGTCTGCGGAGGCAATTCCAACACCGCGCGATCGTCGGCCGCGAAAGCGTCGTGTGGCTGTAGTTCCGCCTGCAAAAAACCTGCCGCGCGCGTGCGCAACTGGAAGCTGGCTTCGCGATCGGCGCCCGGCGGCAGCGTGATCCGTTGCGCGCCCGCGGGCGAGCTGCCCAGGCCGGCCGCCGAAGGGCCGAAGCTCATCGCTAGCGTCACCGTGCGTGGCGCCACGCCGTAATTGCGCAACGAAACATAGATTTCCCACAGTTCAGAATCGGCGCCCGAACGGCGCACGCCGATGCGGCGCAGCCCGCAATTTGGCACCGCATCCGGCACACTCAAGAAGCGCAGGTTGCGCAGGCCCAGCTTGCCCGGTTCGCGCTCCGCCAGTTTGCCCGTGCCGACGAAGACTACCTCGCCGGCGCGGCGCCCGCTTTGCGCCTGGATTTGCCGCGCGAACGCCAGCGCCTGTTCCAGATTCAGCGCGGTCGCGCCGGGTTGCGACGCGGCGATGGCTTCCTCCAGTTTCTTGCGGTCAGGCTCGAAGGCCGTGGCCGGAGTGGTCAGGCCATCGGCGCGCACCAGCATGATGCGATCGCGCGCGGGCACGGCATGCATGTAAGCTCGCGCCCGTTCCCGTGCCAGGTCCATCAGCGTGCGCGTGGATGTTCGGGCGGCCATCCAGGCGGAAGTATCCAGGATCAGCACATGATCGCGCGGCGCCGAGGCGGGCGCGCCCAGCCGCAACTGCGCGATGGCCAGCAGCAGCAGCGCGATGCTGGCGAGTTGCAGCACGAGCGAAAGCGGCTGTTGGATGCGGCGCCGGCGGACGACTACAGTAGGCTGGCTCGCCGATACCCAAAAACGCAACGTGGAAACTACCTGCCGCCGTCGCGAGCGGTCCAGCAAATACAGCGCCAGCATCAGCGCGGAGACCGATCCGAAGAGCGCCAGAAACTGTCCGAGCGTGAGGTTCAGCAGATGCATACGTGGCGCAGGCACTCCTGCCTGCCGCGCCGGCACTCTTGCCGGCGCAGACTAAATTTGATTCCTGCTGCCGGCCAGCCGGTTAACCGGGCGACGCCGGGAGGAGTGTCGGCAGGAGTGTCGGGAGGAGTGCCGGCGGGCAGACATAAGTGTCTGCGCCACAACATCACGCCACCCCGCGCGAACGCATCAGAGGCCCAAAAATAACCTCTTCCACCGCCTGCGCCGTGGACACTCCGGCATACCGGCCCCCATTGCGCAACGCCAGCTTCTCGATCGCCTCCGCATTCTCGTCGAACGCCTGCGTATATCTCGCCCGCGCCGATTCGTCGAATTGCACCTTCATGCGCCCGCCCGTTTCCGCGTCCTCCAGCTCCAACTCGCCGTCCCACGGCGGCGTGCGATCCTCTTCCGACCAGACCTGCAGCAACAGCAATTCGTGGCCGAAATCCGCCAGAAACTGCAGCGCCCGCTCGCAGCCCTGATCATCTAAAAAATCCGAGATCACGATCGCCAAGCCCCGCTGCGAGTAAGACGTAATGAACTCACGCATCGCCGTGAAGAAGTCCGTTTGCCCGCCGGCATCCATGGCGCCTAACGCATCCAGCACCGGTCCGAAGCGATGCCGTCCGCCCGTACACAAAAACCGCCGTCCCAGCTTGTTCGAGAAAGCGTGCATCTCGATCGAATCCAGGCGCACCATCCCCACATAGCAGAGAGCGCCCGCCAGCCGCCGCGCGTAATCCAACTTGCCGGCGGTCTTCATCGAATCGCTGGTATCCACCAACATGCGCACCGGCACACGCGGTTCCACCTGGAACATTTTCAAAAAGAGCTTTTCCAGCCGCAGGTAAGCGCGCCAGTTCACCGCCCGCAGATCGTCGCCAAGATGGAAACTGCGATGGTCCAGAAACTCCTGCCCGGCCCCCGCGAAGCGCGACTGGTTGTGCCCGCCCACCAGGCCCGCGAACGACTTTTGCCAGCGCAGGGTCAGGCGCTCCAGCTTCTCCAGAAACTCGCGGTCGAGAATGGGCGCGGCGTCCATGACTTCCTGGGTGCTTAGGCAGCGGCCTGCGCGGTGACTTCCTGGATGATGGTATCCAGGATGGATTCCGGCGTCTGGCCGTCCGCGTGCGCATCGAAGTTCAGGATAATGCGGTGGCGCAGCACGGCCCGCGCCACATGCTGTACATCCTCCATGCTCAGATGGAACCGGCCGCGCATCAGCGCCAGCACACGGCCGCACTCCACCAGCGCCTGCGCGCCGCGCGGCGAGCTCCCGTAGCGTATGTAGCGCCGGGCCAGCGCGTGCGCTTCGGTTTGCTCCGGCTGAGTGGCCATCACCAGTTGAATGGCGTACTCCTGCACGTGCGGCGCGACCAAAACTTCGCGGCACACCGCGCGCACTTCCATTATGGCGTCGCGGTCGAGCACCGGGTTCACCACCACCTCTTCGGATTGGATCGTGCGCTCCACGATGCGGTTCAGTTCCTCGCGCGTCGGATATGTAACCAGGATCTTCATCAGAAACCGGTCGAGCTGCGCTTCAGGGAGCGGATAGGTGCCCTCCATCTCGATGGGATTCTGCGTGGCCATCACCAGGAAGGGACGTTCCAACTCGTGCGTTGTCGTACCGCTAGTAACCGTGCGCTCCTGCATGGCTTCCAGCAACGCCGATTGTGTCTTGGGAGTCGCGCGGTTGATTTCGTCGGCCAGCACCAAGTTGGCGAAGATCGGCCCGGGCTGAAATCGCAGAAACTTGGCGCCCCGGTCGCTGGTTTCGATGATCATGCTGCCCACGATATCGGCGGGCATCAGATCCGGCGTGAACTGTATGCGCGAGTACTTCAATTGCAGCGCGCGCGCCAGAGTGCGCAGCAGGGTGGTCTTTCCCAGGCCCGGCACGCCTTCCAGCAACACGTGCCCCGACGCCAGCAGACAGATGAGTACGCCTTCTACGACGTCGTCCTGGCCGACAATTACTTTGGCGATTTCCTGCCGAACCCCGGCCAGACGGTCTATCGCCACTTGAAGCGACGCTTGAGATCCCACTTTATTATTGTAGAGCAAGGGTGGATTATTGTAGAGCAAGGGTGGGACAGACGCTTTCGTCTGTCAACCGGCAGCCGAGCGGTGGGACAGACGCTTTCGTCTGTCAACCTGCGCGTGACAACTGTAGGAAATCCGCAGTGGGACAGACGCTTTCGTCTGTCAACCGTTCGCGCCGTCAGGCCTCGGAAAGGCTGCCCGCGCGCTTGCCCATCTTGTAGGCGATATAACTCAGAATCCCGACCCTCTCCTCCAGCGCGCGGCGCGCGTGCCGAGTCGAGGCGATCCGTGCGATGCGATACCAAATGCACAATATGCGGTAATCCAGCCTCAGGAGAAAATGCTCAAGCGGCCGAAGGCCCAAGCCCGCGGCGTGATCCAGCAGATAACACAACATCCGGTAGTCTTTGTCCAGTGCGCGGTGCAACGGATCCAGCGGGAACTCCCCTTGCGCGCGGCGCAATGCCTCGCGCGTTTCCAACAGGCTCACCGGGCTGATCACACCCGGGTGCCCCTCGACTTGGTCCTCGCTCAGTAGCAAAAGAACCGTGTATCGAAACCAGTAGACGAACAACACGAGCGCAAACACGATGATGAGGATCGTCTCAACCATAAATGCCGAGCCTGACCGGTACCATTAGCTCCAGAACACTCACTAAAGATAACATCGACTGGCAACAGGTGCAACTATTTTTCTGCATGTTTCTAGTACGTCTGTTACTAGACAATTACAGAAGCCCGAACGGTATCCGCGGGATCGTCGCTAAGCGCCCTTAAGTAATTGAATCTTAAAGCTTAAGACTCTTGAGGTAATCGCGGAACGGGCCGCCAAGGTCGTGCCGGCGCAGCGCCAGCTCAACGGTTGCCTTAAGGAATCCGAGCTTGTCGCCGGCATCGTAGCGGGTGCCTTCGAAGCGATAAGCATAGATCGGGCGGCTCCGCAGCATGTGCCGCAGCGCGTCCGTCAATTGGATCTCCGACCCGGAGCCCGGTTCGATCGCCTGCAGCGACTGAAAAATCTCGGGAATGAGGACATAGCGGCCGATAATGGCGAGATTCGAAGGAGCTTCGGAAGCCTTGGGTTTCTCCACCAGGTCGCGTATGCGGTAGACCCGATCCCGGCAGCCATTGTGGGCGATCGGCTCCGCATCCACGACGCCATACGCGGAGATGCTCTCCGGCGGCACTTCCATCACCGCCACTACCGGCGAGCAGAAGAACTCGTAAACATCCAGCAGTTGGCGTAGGCAGGGCGTTTCGGCATCGATCACGTCGTCGGCCAGCACCACCGCGAAAGGCTCCTCGCCCACCAGCTCCATCACGCGCAGCACCGCGTGGCCCAGCCCCAGGGCTTCCTTCTGACGCACGTACGAAACGTTGATCATGTCCGAGACGTTGCGCACGATCGCCAGCAGATCCTTCTTGCCGCGGGTTTCGAGCAGGTTCTCCAGCTCGAAGCTCACGTCGAAATGATCTTCGATCGCGCTCTTGCCCCGCCCGGTCACGATGATGATGTTCTGAATGCCGGAGTGCATGGCTTCTTCAACGCCATACTGGATGATGGGCTTGTCGACCAGCGGCAGCATCTCTTTCGGCTGGGCCTTGGTGGCGGGCAGGAAGCGGGTGCCGAGGCCCGCCGCGGGAAACACAGCTTTACGAACCTTGGAGGCCATCACTTACAGTGTGGTGTCTGAGGGGCGAAGTTCGCAACTGGAAAAAGGATAGGGTTGACAGACGCAAGTGTGCTGCTGAAGACTTTGCAGGCAAGTGGGGCAGGCGCTTTCGCCTGCCAACCGCCCTTCCTATCGCCCTGCCCCGCATTGCTACCATAGTAATCTGCGGATCGGGATACACACATCCATCGCCGAGTCGCTCGAGAAGGCCGCTCTGAAGGCCTCCGAACTGGGCGCGAACACGTTTCAGATCTTTTCCACGAGCCCGCGGATGTGGCGCGCGTCGTCACTTGGCCGGGATGAAATCCGATTGTTGCAACGTGCCCGCGAGCGGTTCGATTTGTATCCGCTGGCGATTCACGCGAACTACCTGGTGAACATGGCGTCGCTGGACCCGATAATCCGCGCCATGTCGATTGCTTCCTTCCGGGGCGAGCTTGAGCGGGCCGCCGCCATTGGCGCCGAGTACCTGGTGGTGCACCCCGGCAGTTACAAAGGTCAATCGCCCGAAGAAGGCATCGCGGGATTCGTGCTCGCCCTGCGCGATGCGGCCGAAGGCGCCGGCGCAACCGGCGTGACGGTGTTGCTGGAGAACACAGTGGGATCTGGAGCACAACTCGGAGGCCGGTTCGAAGAATTGCGCGCCATCCGCGACTACGCGGCGCAGTTGACCGCCGTACCGGTGGGTTATTGTCTGGATACGTGCCATCTGCTGGCCGCAGGATACGATATCGCCACGGAAGCTGGATTACGCGCCACGCTCGCCGAAGCGGACCGCATCTTGGGAATCGACAACATAAAGCTGATCCATGCCAACGACTCCAAAAAGCCGCTCGGTTCGCATGTCGACCGGCATGCGAATATTGGTGAAGGACACATCGGCAAAGCCGGATTCCGCCGCATCCTGGCGCACCCGATGCTGCGGCAGAAACCGTTCGTCCTGGAAACTCCGGCCGAGCACGAAGGCGACGACCGCCGCAACCTGCAAAACTTAAAGAAGCTATGCCCGAAGAGCCGTACGACCACAACCAGATCGAGCTGAAATGGCACGCGCGGTGGCAGAACGCCACGGCGCTCAGTCCCTTCTTATATCCAGTTGGATATAATGAGCTATGCGGCCCGTGCGCTTCCTTGGCAATTCGCTGAAATTCTTGCGAGACTTCCCCGACGACGCGCGGCATGACGCGGGTTATCAACTCGATAAAGTCCAGCGAGGCGACCAGCCCGACGATTTTCAAGCCGATGCCCGCCATCGGCAAGGGTGTCGAAGAGATTCGCGTTTCAGGCCCGAGCGGCGCCTACCGTGTAATCTACGTAGCGAGGCGCGTGGAGGCAGTCTACGTCTGCACGCCTTCCACAAGAAAACACAGGCAACGCCGAAGAAGGATCTTGAAATCGCGAAAAAACGATTTGGGCAACTGTTGGGAGGCAGGATATGAGCAAACCGGAGAGCTACGCGAGTGTTTGGGACGCGATCGCGGATACCCCCGAACAGGCCGCAAACCTGAGAGCGCGTGCCGAACTGATGCAGAAGATTGCGGCACGCCTGAAAAAGCACGAGTGGACACAGGCCGAAGCGGCCAGCCGCTGCGGCGTGACGCAGCCCAGGATCAACGATCTGCTCCGCGGCCGGGTCTCCCGCTTCTCGCTCGACGCGCTGGTCAACATCGCGACGGCGCTTGGCTGCCGCGTGCGCTTCGATCTCGAAGCCGCCTGAGCCGGGCTCCAACGCGCAGCAGAAGCTGATCCATGCCAACGACGTCAAGAAGCCGCTCGCGTCGCAATGAACCGGCATGCGAATATTGGTGAAGGACACATCGGCAAAGCGGGATTCCGCCGCATCCTGGCGCACCCGATGCTGCGGCATAAACCGTTCGTCCTGGAAACTCCGGTGGAGCACGAAGGCGACGACCGCCGCAACCTGCAAAACTTAAAGAAGCTATGCCCGAAAAGCCGTACGACCACAACCAGATCGAGCTGAAATGGCACGAGCGGTGGCAGAACGCCACCTTCTACAAAGCCGAGGAGAATTCCGCGCGGCCGAAGTTCTATGTGCTCGAAATGCTGCCGTATCCCAGCGGCACCCTGCACATCGGCCACATTCGCAACTACGCCATCGGCGACGCGCTGGCGCGCTACAAGTGGATGCGCGGCTTCAACGTGCTGCACCCCATGGGCTGGGACGCTTTCGGACTGCCCGCCGAAAACGCGGCCATCGCCAACCAGCGCCATCCGCGCGACTGGACGCTCGAAAACATCGCCGCCATGAAGAAGACGCACCGGCGCTTCGCGTTCAGTTACGACTGGGACTGCGAGGTCTCCACCTGTGAGCCGGAATACTATCGCTGGAACCAGTGGTTTTTCCTGAAGATGCTGGAGCGCGGCATGGCGTACCGCAAGGAAGCGCTGGTGAACTGGTGCCCGAAGTGTTGCACCGTACTGGCCAACGAGCAGGTGGTCAACGGCTGCTGCTGGCGGCACGAAGATACGCCCGTGGAACAGCGCGCGCTGGAGCAGTGGTTCCTCAAAATCACCGCTTACGCCGACCAGTTGCTGGCCGACATGCGGCAGCTTGAAGACGGCTGGCCGGAGCGCGTGCTCAT
>JBEKUO010000294.1:0-8719 GCA_049514955.1 Bryobacteraceae bacterium
AGAGTGTTTGATCGAGTTCGAGTCGTTGCACGGAGGCAAGGTGCGCATTCAGTGGAAAGCTGCCGCACCGCCCGATTGGATTAGCCTGCTGCGGGCCTGGCGGGAAGCCGAGAGATGATTCAGATCACGGCGCAGATGCGCGTGCTGGTAGCCATCGAGCCGGTCGATGGAAGAAAAGGGATCGACTCTCTAGCGCGACTGTGCCAGGAGAAACTAGCAGAGGATCCTTTTTCCGGCTGTGTGTTCGTGTTTCGGAGCCGCAGCGGAACCGCGATCCGGCTGCTCAGCTATGACGGCCAGGGATACTGGCTGGCACAGAACCAACCGGCTTCACACTACACCTCTTTCAGTTCCAGCCCGGCATTTTGAAGACCGAGCGGCAAACCCGCCGCTCGATCCACCAACCGATCCCATCGGCTGCAATGTTTCGCCGGCGTGTTCGGCCCCGGAGGCTCGTAGAGCTGCCATCCGTGGTCATTATAGAAATGTGCTTTGACGAGCCCATGTTCCGCCCACCGATCGACCGTCTGCTCATGAACGCCGAGGCGGTCTGCCATTTCTTTCTTGTTCAGCATTCCGCGCCGGCGAAGCCGATCATAGCGCGAACGAAGGCCGTAGGTGTGCATGAGATAGGCTACGTGTTTGGCCGAAAAGCGGTCATTCGCTCGACCCGGTCGCGCGGATGCGCCCGGACGAAACCCTCGCTCGTTGAGGACGGCGGCGATCTCGGAGTAAACGTGGTGATCGAGCAGTTGGTCGACTAGTTGCACGACTTCTGGCTGCGTCTTAATCTGCTGCGCAGATGATTTGGGGTTGCGCGTTGTAATCGTCTCAGTCCTGCCACCCTTAAATCGGATGTGGATCTTCGTAATTCCCTCGGCCGGAATTTTGAGCAGCGTTGCGTCTTCGATGATATAGGCAAGCAGGCGTTTGCGTTCGCGGTTTGCCGTGACCGGATCATCCCAGAGCTTGCGAAAATCCGTCGTCATGGCGACCAATCTCTGGCGAACCGCCTCATCGAGGACGACATGATCCTGCTGTCGCGCCCGCTCTCGTTCCTCTCGCGTCTCAGCTAATGCCCGTAGCTTCTCGTTCCATTCCCGCTCCAGGGTGTCGGCGACCAGGCGATTGCTCGGATCGACCAACATGAACCGGCGCTGCGCCAGATTGGCTTCGATCTGGGCACGCTCCACAGCGCGGCAGCGTAACTGGTCGGACTCCTCGCACCGGGCCTCGACTTCCCGTCTGATCTCGATGGCCAACTCGACAGCCGCGGGAGTCATTTTCTCTGTCACAAGCGATCCGATGGCTCGGTCAATAGGACCTCCCGCAATCGACTGGCAATCCCGCTCGCCGCGAGTAGTGTGCCCACGATCACAGACATACCAGGCTTCCTGCCTGCCACGTCGCGTGGCATAGCGAACACGGAAGTGTTGTCCGCATCGTCCGCACACCGCGCGTCCCTGCAGGAGCGCCGCCCCTTCCCGCGGCGGTGACGCGCGCGCCAGTTCGTATCCGCGGCCGTTGCCCGCCAGGATCTTGAGATTCTCTTGAAATCGCTCCCAACTGATGTAGCCGGGATGAGCATTCGGAATGCAAGCGAGCCAGTCATCCCCCTCGCGCCTCTGAACCTGCTTCTTGCCATCGAGAGCTCGCCGATATTGTCGGCGCCCGTACGCGTAGACGCCCGCATATCGCGGATTGTTTAGCATGCGCAACGCCGTCCAGGTGGTCAGCGGCCGAAAAACGATCGTGTCACCGACGCGAAGCCGAGACGGACAGAGGAGCCCTTCTTTCCGAAACACTTTCACTATCTGGCACGCCGAGCCGACGCGCGCGAACGTTTCGAAGAAGTAGGCAATCGTTTCCCGGATCTGTGCGTCGGGGTCGAGGACGACATTGCCAGCCTCGTCGTAGACGAAGCCCGTGGGCAGGGGGCAGCGGTACTCCCCGCGTCGCGCCTTGTTGAGGATTCCGCCACGCAACCGGGCTTTGAGAACGTGGAGTTCGGCCTCGCTCATAGTTCCCTTTAGGCCGAGCAGGAGCCGGTCATTGAAACTCGCAGGATCGTAGACGCCATCCTCATCGAGAATCAATGTGTCAGCGAGCGCGCAGATTTCCAGGAGGCGGTGCCAGTCAGCATTGTTTCTCGCCAAGCGCGAGACCTCTAGTCCCATGACGATGCCGGCATGCCCCATGCCCACATCGGTGACCAGGCGCTGAAACCCTTCGCGCCAGGCCGCCGACGCGCCCGATTCGCCTTGATCATTGTCGATGACGATAATCTGATCGTCGCGCCAACCGAGTGCGATAGCGCGACCACGCAGCGCGTATTGGCGTTTTGTGCTCTCGATGTTTTCGATGACCTGCCGCATGGAGGACTGGCGGACGTACAGGTACGCGCCCCGCTCGAGATGGTGTGGCTGGACTTTGAGCGATTCATTCATGGGGTTGCTCCGTAATGATTGGCATTGATGGCCATGGCGGCAAAGATGTGCACCACAGCTCTGTGCTCTTCCGGTATCTTCCAGTTCGGTGGCCGAGAGCCAGCGGGTCGCGGTGGCGCACTCATAGTGACCACCGCCCGCGCCCAGCCGCTCATGCCACAGCGGAGAAAGAGCAGCAGTCCGGTGCGAGCTTCGGGCGGCAGCGCGTCACCGAGGACCGCCCCGCGCAGAGCTTCGTACTGCGCTACGACCACGGATGACTCCGCGAATTGTCTTTGGCGCTGCTCATCGGTGAGTTTTTTTTCCGGCGACCCCTCGTTCGATCGTTCTGGGGTGGATGTTGAGGTCGAACTTCTGCCGAACCAGCTTTGCGAGATCGCGCGCTCGCACGGGCTCGCCCGCAACGAGTTGCTGTTGGACGAAGGCCAGCGCATCCCCCCGAAACTTGTGCGGACCGCGCGGACCACGCTTATGCGGCACGAGTCCAGCAATACCGGCTTTGTCAAAGCTAGCCTTGGTCTGGTAGTACGTCGGCCTCGATACGCCGTAATCCTCGGTGGTGGCGCTCACCGACGCGTTCTCGACCGAGACACGGCGCAGCATCTCGTACTTAACCTGAACGATGTCGTGCGGATCGAAGAACTCGTTGTCTTGAAACTTCGGATCGCGCACCTGCTCGGGAGTCAGGTTTAAGGTCCCCTCTTCGCGGAGGGCTTCGACCTTCAGGGGTTTGCTTTTGCTCTTCATGGATATGGATCGCCACAATACGTATATATATTTATGCCGCACATCTGGTGCCATGTCAAGTGAAAACGTATGACCGCATGTCTGTATATATAGCTTATCAATGGTGGTCGAAACTCGACTACCGAGCGCCATTGCGGCGTCTTTTCCTTAACACTTGCGGCGAAGTTCCATTTACACATCGCCCACCTTCCCCAGCGATCCGCGCTCGCGCATCTCGTTCACCAGCCGCGTAAGTTCGAGCAGATCCGCCACGCGGAACAGCGCACGTTGTCCCCCTATGACGATCTCCGGGTCGGGGGCGGCCAGATTCGTCCACTGCAACGGAACGGAGCAAACCGCAACCTCGTCGACCCGAAGCAGGAACCGTCTTCCGTAACGGTTGTATCGCTCGCCCACGCAAGCCAGCTCTTTGCCGCTAAGCGGATGGAACGGGTGCGTGATGCGCACAAGGCGCATCCCTGCGCTTGAATGATTTGCATTCGAAGTTGAGTTACAAACGGCTCTCGAAAGGGCGCTTCGTGTGGTGGCCGGAAGCAACCGGACCGACCAAGCCACTGGAAGCCTATGAGGCACAGTTGTTGATGGCGGCGGGGGATCTTTCCAGGGTGCGGGCCGCACCGATGTGGCGGCGCGTGGGCGTGCTGAAGTAGATTCCGCAAAAATACGGACTTACCCCCTTGCGTTCCAAGAAAAAGTGGCTCATACTGCGGTCGATGGTCGAGTTCAGATATCGGGGCAGGCAGATCAGCCAGGAAGACGTCCTTTATATACGCGCGCTGGTCGAGCGCCACCCGAACGAAAGCCGCCGCACGCTATCGACCAAGTTATGCGAAGCGTGGCAGTGGCGTCAGGCCAATGGCGCGTTGCGGGATATGGTGTGCCGTGGCCTGTTACTGATGCTGGAGCGGGCCGGTCAGATCACCTTGCCGCCGGTGAGTTACGTGCGGCATAATCCGCTGGCCAGGCGAGTCCGGCCGGAGCCGGCGCGGATCGATGCCACGCCCATAGAAGACCGGCTGTGCAATCTCCAGCCGCTGGAGTTTGCGCAGGTTCGGCGCACCGGCAAGGAACCATTGTTTAACAGCCTGATGGAGGAGCACCATTATCTCGGCTACGAGCAGCCGGTTGGGGAACACCTGAAGTACCTGGTATGGGCGGGGTACCCTCTGGGTACGCGGCCGGTCGCCTGCCTGGCATGGTCCTCGGCTCCGCGTCATCTGGGCAGCCGCGACCTTTACATCGGCTGGAGCGCCGAAGCGCGGCGCCGAAATATCCGCTTCCTCGCGTACAACACGCGATTCCTGATCCTGCCGTGGGTACGGGTGGAGCACCTGGCGTCGCACATCCTGGGCCGCATGGCGGCGCGGATCTCCGAAGACTGGCAGCGGATGTACGGACATCCGATTCACTTTCTGGAAACGTTCGTGGATCCGGAACGATTCCGCGGAACCTGTTACCGCGCGGCCAACTGGGTGGTCCTCGGCAAGACGACGGGCCGCGGCAAACAATCCCACAGCTATGTGCCGAACCGGTCGATCAAAGAGGTTCTGGGATATCCGCTGACGAAGCGGTTTCGCGAACTGCTCGGGGAGGTCGGATGAAGTCTGCCAAACGGCGCCGTGTCGATGTGAACCTGGACGAACTGGACCGGGTGCTAGACGGAGCCCGGCAAGCGCCGTTGAGCGAGGCCGATTGCGACAAGCTCAAGAGCGCCTTACATGCCCTGGCGGCGATGCTGACGCCATCGCGCCATACGGAGAAGACCAGCGCCGTGCTGGATGAACCGGAGCACCCGGAAGCCGGCGATGGCGCTCAACCGGATACCAACGTTTCCCCGCAAACCGGGCACGGGCGCAACGGAGCGGAGGCGTTTGGGGGCGCCCAGACGGTCGACATTGCGCACCAGAAGTTGACGCATGGGGACCGCTGCCCGGAGTGTGGGAAAGGCAACGTCTACGGGCAGAAGGAGCCGAAGTTGCTGGTGCGGATCGTGGGGCAGGCGCCGTTGGCAGCTACGGTCTACTCGCTGGAGCGGTTGCGCTGCGGGGCGTGCGGGCAGGTGTTTACGGCGCAAGAGCCGGAAGGCGTAGGCCCGGAAAAGTATGACGAGACCGCCGCGGCGATGATCGCGCAACTCAAGTACGGTAGTGGGACCCCGTTCTACCGGCTGGAAAAACTGGAAGGTCAGCTGGGGATTCCATTACCGGCAGCGACGCAGTGGGAGGTTGTCGAAGAGGCCGCCGAGTTGGTCAAACCGGCGCGGGATGAGTTGATTCGGCAGGCGGCGCAGGGCGAGGTGGTACACAACGATGACACCAGTATGAAGGTGCTCAAGCTGGAGCGCGAGCCCGGTGACGAACGCACCGGTGTGTTCACCAGCGGCATCGTTTCGACCGGGCAGGGCCAGAAGATCGCCTTATACTTCACCGGCCGCCAGCATGCGGGCGAGAACATCGCCGATGTGCTGGAGCAGCGGGCGAAGGACTTGGGCCCGGTGATCCAGATGTGCGATGCGCTGTCGCGGAACGTGCCGAAGCTGCCCAGCGGAGTGGAGATTCTGGTGGCGAACTGTCTGGCTCATGGAAGGCGCCAGTTTGTGGAAGTCGTTCAGAACTTTCCCGAGGAGTGCCGGCATGTGCTGGAGAGGCTGGGCGAGGTGTACCGATACGATGCGGAAGCGCGCGCTGGCGCCCTGACCGCGGAGCAGCGGTTGCGGTTTCATCAGGAGCACAGCGGGCCGGTGATGGAGAAACTGCACGGTTGGCTGGAGGCGCAGTTCGCCGAGCGGAAGACGGAGCCCAACTCCGGTCTGGGCAAAGCGATCACATATCTGTTGCGGCACTGGAAAGCCTTGACGACGTTCCTCCGAGAGGCCGGAGCCCCTTTAGACAATAATCTTTGCGAACGCGCTCTCAAGCGGGCGGTGCTGCACCGGAAGAATGCGTTGTTCTACAGGACGCTGCACGGGGCCGAGGTGGGCGACCTGTTTATGACGCTGATCCACACCTGCCAGTTATGTGGCGCCAACTCGTTCGATTATCTGACGGAGTTGCAGCGCCATGCGCGGGACCTGACGGCCAACCCCGCGGAGTGGATGCCCTGGAATTACCGCCAGACGCGGGAGCCGCCTGGCGTATGATGAATCCTGCCTGGCCGAAAAGGATCGACTCCGGCCATGGTTGAGTGACATCCAGAAATGCCCAGAAAACGGGCTTCCCAAAAGCCACGATCCAGACACGTTTTTGGCCAGGCACGAAGACCGGCGAAAATGTTGCGGGCGGGGCTATATGCCCGTGTGTCCACCAATGATCAGCAGACGCTGGCGATGCAGAATCGGGCCATGCGGGAGTATGCTGCCCGGCGCGGCTGGAGGATCGCCCTGCAAGTCCGCGAGGTGAACTCCGGGGCGGCGCGGAGAGAAGCCCGCGAGAAACTGATCGAGGCCGCTCGCCGACGGGAAATCGACGTGGTGCTGGTGTGGCGCCTGGATCGCTGGGGCCGGTCGGTGACGGATCTGCTGGCCACTCTCCAGGAACTGGAGCATCTCGGCGTCGGCTTCGTATCGCTGACCGAGGCACTCGATCTGACGACACCAGCCGGCCGGGCGATGGCCGGGCTGCTGGCCATCTTTGCTGAGTTCGAAAGAGAGATCCTGCGGGAACGGACCAGGGCCGGTCTGGAACATGCACGGCAGAACGGGAAGCGGCTGGGGCGGCCCGCCACCGCGGCCGTACACGCTGTGGACATCCGGATACTGCACCGTGCTGGCGTCAGCAAGTCCGAGATTGCCCGCCGTCTGAACATCGGCCGGACCTCCGTACGCCGAATTTTGGCCTGACCTATTTCCCAGAGAAATAGGGTGCGCAGCCTTCCCGAAAGCTCACACTGCTCGGAGGGCGACGTTCGTTTGTCGGCCCGGAAGACGTCACGAGATCAGGACCTCGGATTTTGCGCGGGAGCGTGAAAACGACCGTCGCGTACAGGGCACCACGAAGCGGCTTTATGATCAGTGATAGCGGGTACGCGCTCCTTCCCCTCGCTGCGAAGCGGTGGTACGACAGCCACATGTAGAGGTCAAGAACCGCCGAGGACGACAGGGCCTTGGCCGCCTCCAGGTCGGCAGGGATGGGATGGCTCAGGTTTTCCCGGTAGAACTCTTCGCTCAAAACAACCATGTTCTGGCAGTCACCCGGCAGGTTCTGCTGACCGGGATTCGCGGGAGTAGCAAGTGCGCGCCTCGCTCATAAAGTTGAACCGCGCGTGGTGTACTACAGCGGCCTTTTCCAGTTGCATTCGGAACCGAAGAATATGGTGGCGCCGAAGATGGCGCTGGAAAGCGCCGATCAGCCGGCGGTATTGGGAACCGCCCTGCTGCATGCCGAAAGTGTCCAGCATTTCAAAGGCGCTCGGAAACGTAATGGTTCTGCGTTGTTGTCGGACCGCCAGCGTGGCGAGGAAGAGGGGAACCAGGCGATCCTGGACCCACGGCAGCCCATAGGTAGGGTGACCGGTGACCTGCAGCAGGAATTGTCCGTTTCGGCGTTCGTGCAGCAACACACCATTGGCTGGCTGCTTAATCGGCAGGCCACAAAGAACAAAGGGCCTGGCGGCAAAGCCCAGGGACTGGTTGGCGGAATCTCGTTTCAGCCGGACGCACTCGACGGCTTCGGCCTGACGAAGCTTCTGTTTGGATATGATGAACTCGCCAGGCAGGCGCCGCAAGACGGCTGCGGCAGATTCCATCGTTGCTGGTATGGTTCTGGTTTCGGCGCTGGAAACGTCGCGTGTCCACTATTCAAGAAATGAACTCGCGAGATCGCCGGAGAGGTCCGGCAAATCCTCTGGGCGAGGGTCTGTCAGGCGTGGATGACTGGGAGCCTAAAACAGCCACCGGCTCGTTACTGCGATTACTGCATTAAGCCGGGCTCTTTCGCAAAATACTGATTCTGCGTGGGCGGCTATGTTCAGGAAATGTCGCCATGGCCGCAAAAGTTCTTTATTGTCAAACGACGACCGTATTCCCAAGCTAGACGTCGGAGGCCTTCGTCCGCACCGCCGTGCGCCATTCGGCGAACAGGCCGGGCACGCTCGGAACGTTCCTTTCCTCAAAGCGCGCCGATTGGCTGGAGGTCACGCTACCTCCGTTGCCGTGAACACCATTTGAACACTGTTAAGCAGGGCGCGGAAGTTCAGAATGAAAACTGGGTAAACTCAATCGCCAGAAAGAGACCAACAAAAACGCTATGTCCTTTGTTGTCAATTGAAAGCCATTTTGGGAAGCTGGCATTCTACCACTGAATTACTCCCGCATTTTGCATTTCCCGCTACTTAGCGCATTCTAAAAGGCTTGCTCCTTTAAGAATCTGTCTATCCAGTCTATACTGTCTGTTCCGTACCCCCTGTTCAGAGGCCAAAACGGACAATAAAACGGACCATAAACGAGCCTGAGAATCTGCCCTCTCCCGTTCCCAAAGTTCACGAGGTCCGCCACGACCGTGAGTATAGCACGAGCAACAGACAATAAA
>JBEKUO010000295.1:0-8716 GCA_049514955.1 Bryobacteraceae bacterium
ACAATCGGCCGCAGCTAACCAAGCTGCCCCACAATGGCACCTGCGCCTTGCGTACCACATACGCTCAGATTCCACCCGTGCTGTTGATGAACTGCGCCGGTCTCCACTTTCTTGTCGCGCACGCTTGATCCAGTACACGCACCTTGATCCCCGGAGACGTGCCATAATGCACATATCGTGAAACGATTATTGGTGTCTGCCCTCGCGTTCGGCTTGGCTGGCTTCGCAGCAAGCGACGAACCGCTAACCGTTACTCTTCTGCCGAACCTTCCCTCTCCTCAGAAGGTCGGAACAATCATCACACTGGTACCGCGCCTGGCGCATTCCACCCGCGCCACTTATGTCGCCCAATACAGCGTGAGCGTGGACGGCGGCCCGTTCCACATAATCCGGGATTTCAGCCAGGATATGCTGTTCACCTGGTCGCCGGAACTCTACGAACACGAAGCCCGCGTGCGCGTCACGGTGCGCGACAACGACAACATGAAAACGGCCGCGGCTGAATTGCCCTACCGGATGGTTTCCCGCATCAAGGATGGGCGGCCGGTAGTCACGCCTACCGCGCATCCGTTGGTGGCTCTGCTGAGCGCGCCACCTTGCCCAGCAGGGAGCCAGTTCCGCGCGGAGTTCCGCAGGGTGGGAGATTCGTTTTCGAGCCATACCTCGGCCGTACCCTGCCGCGCCGGCCGCAGCAGCAACGTCTACGTAGCCGGAATGCGGGCCGATAACGATTATCAATTGCGTCCCGAGACGATCGGCGGGGCCACCGAATCGGGCGCCTGGATTACCTTTCATACCGGCCTCCTAAACGGCCTCTTCCCGCCGGTGAGCATTCCCACGCCGCGCGCCGGGGGCGCTCACAGCGCCGACCAATTGCTCGTGAGCAGCATGGTGATGGATCCTTTTCATAGTCAGGCTACCGATCTGGAGGGAAATGTGGTCTGGACCATGGCTTCGCCGGCCTTCCTGACGCGTATTCTCCCTGGTGGCCGATTTCTGGTGTTGGCCGAGGCGGCGAATTCCCAGAACGACATTAAGCGCTGGCAGGTAGTCCGGGAGCTGGATCTGCTGGGCAACACCTTGCGCGAAACGAATGCCAGCCGCGTGGCGGAACAGTTGGCGAGCCGCGGCATCCGCTCCAAATGCATGAAGGACGGCGAGCAGTGCGTTTGCGGATTTCATCACGAGGCCATCCGCCTGCCGAACGATCATACGCTGGTCATAGCCGGTCTGGAACGTATGTTTCCCGATGGCGCCCAAGGATCCAAGGATCCGGTGGATGTGATGGGAGACCTGGTAATCGACCTGGACCCGGACTTTCAGGTTGCCTGGGTCTGGAACTCTTTCGACCACATGGATGTGGCCCGCAAGTCTCTGGGCGACGAGAAATGCAAGCTGGGCCCCGGCAGCGACGGCTGTGCCTCGGTTTTCCTCGCCGAAACGGCCAACGGATGGCTGCACAGCAATGCCTTGAACTACATTCCCGGTTGCGGCGATTTTCTGATCTCGATTCCGGAGCAGGACTGGGTGGTGAAGATCGACTATAAGGACGGCAAAGGGACCGGCAAAGTGCTTTGGCGGCTGGGATTGGATGGAGACTTTAAGGCAAAATCGGACGACCCCTACCCATGGTTCTCTTACCAGCATGACGTAGGCTTCGACCCCCCCGGATCGAATCGCCTGCTCGTTTTCGACGACGGGGACCGGCGGAAGGCGAAATTTCCGAAGGCCAACAACCGGGGCCAGGTTTGGGAGTTGGACGAGCAAGCCATGACCGCCACCCCGGTAGTGAACGCGGATTTAGGTGTGTATTCGTTTGCCATCGGGTCCGCGCAATCGCTCACCGGCGGCGGGTTCAGTTTTGAATCCGGATTTATCAACATGCCCGCTGTTTCCAGCCGCGCGACCGAGGTCGGCGCGGACGGCAAGATCGTCTACGCGCAGCAGACTGACGGCGCCGGTACTTATCGCAGTTTCCGAGTGCCGGATCTCTATACCCCTCCACGCAAATAAGGCACACTCGGTGATGCGGAAGCTTGCAATCGCAGCTCTCATGTTGACAGGACTCACAGCGGCGCCGCGAGAGGTTTCGTTCCCTACCGCGGACGGGGGAGTCGTCTGGGCTGACCTGTACGGCGCCGGAGACCGTGGCGTGGTGCTGGCCCATGGCGCTCGCTTCGACAAAGGCAGTTGGGGGAAGCAGGCGGAGGTTCTGGCGAAGGCCAGATTCCGCGTGCTCGCCATCGATTTTCGCGGTTATGGACAGTCGCACGGCGGAGATAAATCCGCGCCCGGCAGCGGAGAGAAGTACGAAGATATTCTGGCGGCGGTACGATACCTTCGGGAAAACGGCGCCAAGACCGTCAGTGTGATTGGCGCCAGCATGGGAGGGGGCGCCGCGGCCAACGCGGCGATCCGCGCGCGCCCCGGCGAAATCGATCGCCTCATTCTGCTGGCTCCCGTGCCGGTGGCGGAACCCGAGCGGCTTGCCGGCCCGAAGCTATTCGCCGTCAGCCGTGGCGATGCGCTCGCCGCCGAGGTCCGAGAGCAATTCCAAAAGGCGCCGGAGCCCAAAGAGCTATTGATCCTGGAGGGCTCGGCTCACGCGCAGTTCCTCTTCGAGACCGATCAAGGGGAACGCCTGATGAACAAGATTTTGGAGTTCTTGTCGAAACCATAATTGACAGCCGGTTGCAGTCTCGCAATCACCGTGGTCTAATATCGGGATGCGATACAATGAAATGCACCCGTGCGCACATGGTTTCGGATCTCAGAGAAACAGATTGAGGGGATAAAAGGATGACTGCCCCATCCGTCGCCTGGCCTAAAAAGACCAGAGAGCTGCAAACACTGCACCTTGATTCTACGATTTGGAACGAGTTTAAATTTCGGGATGACGATATTATCATTTCGACCTACGGCAAGTCCGGCACAACCTGGATGCAGCAGATCATTTCACAGATGCTCTTCGCAGGCGACACCGATCTCGACACACAGGCGATGTCTCCGTGGGTCGACTATGTGCTTCCGCCGAGACAGGTGAAACTGCTGGCCGTGGAGGCGCAGACGCACCGCCGCTTCGTGAAGACGCATCTGCCGGTGGACGCCTTGGTATACTCGCCGAAGGCCAAGTACATTTACATTGGACGCGACGGCCGTGACGTCTTATGGAGTTTCTACAACCACCATTCGTCGGGCACCGAGGCGATGTACAACGGGCTGAATAACAGGCCCGGCAGGGTAGGCCCTCCGCTGGAGCCCCCTCCGGCCGACATACGAGAATACTGGCGCGATTGGCTGGCGCGGGACGGATACCCTTACTGGCCTTTCTGGGAAAACGTTCGCAGTTGGTGGGCGATCCGCAATCTTCCGAATATTCTGATGGTCCACTACGACGTTCTGCGAAGAGAGATGCCCAAACAGATGCGGCGGATAGCCCGATTTCTGAACATCCCGATTGACGAGACGAAGTGGGACGCCATCGTCGAGCACTGCACCTTCGACTGGATGCGGGAGCACGGCGAAAAGATTGTTCCCTTGCGCGGGGCGCTGTGGGTAGGCGGCACGAAAACCTTTATGAACAAGGGCACGAACGGGCGGTGGCGAGAAACCCTGACTGCGGCGGAATCGGCGGAATACGAGGCCAAAGCGCTAGCCGAATTGGGGCCCGAGTGTGCTCACTGGCTTGCGACCGGCGAGGGCGTGGAGAACGGGCGAGGATCTCCTGATATGGCTGCTTGATTTCGAAGCGCTGTTCTGTTCCCCGATATGCCGGGCACCAGCCTGCATGAGACTGGAAATCCGCGGATGGTGAACGACCCGAAGGAAATTGTGACCAATCGCTTTGAGAACTCTACAGACCTGCCGGTGTCGTAAAGACCGACAGCCTGGCTCTGCTCTACCCCTATTCTGGAAGCTATGCACGGCTCCCCGAGGCATGTAAACCAAATCGCCCGAGGATGCCTTCAGGGGCTTTCCGTTGAGTTGAAAGGTCAGCCTGCCGCTGCTTTTACGAAAACATGCGGCGGGCCTCTCAATGTTACATGCGATGCGCACTACGATTTCCGGTCGTCGCCGGACATCAAGCGGGCGCGGAGCTAATGCTGGAGTCCTTTACCCACAGCCATGCGAAGTTCCACGCCGACGCTTCAGCGAGTGCCCCGAACGAGGATTCCCAGGCGGCTTGCACGACGCGCAGACGCGTTGTGGTGCCATGTCGGTAGACAGATGTCGCGCTCGGCCTGCGGTGCAATCGCGCGCCGCTCGAGGCTAGTGTCCGGTTACTGCTTGTCCCAAACCATCGTTGCCCTGTATGCCTTACCATCAGCGTTCGTACCTTTGATGGTGTTGGTCATTGTTTTGCCATCCTTCGAGACGACGGTGCGCCCTGTGACGCTGTACTTTCCATCCTTCTTCTTTGCGCTGTAAGTGAAGGTATTTGCATTCACCTGTTTGATGGAGATGGTGTCATAGGGCGCACCGGTTACTGGCGATTCGCTACCATCATACTTTGCGACGTAGCTGGAGTTAATCGCCGTGCCGCCAGCCTGCTCTCCGGTAGTGGTCACCTTTATCCCGCCGTCAGATGCTTCCCGTGTGGTGGTGAGGCTCTTGACCGGAGTGGATGGGCTGAACTTGGATTTCTCCATATTCAGCTTCCACGTTCCAAGCGAGTTGTCAGCCGCAAACGCTCCGATTGCCGTAACCACGACACCGATGGTAATGTGGGTCAATACGTTTCGCATGAGTGTATCCTTTCATCTGGGATCTCTATTTTCGAACCCAAGCTTGGGATAGTATACATCCGCTGTGCGAGCGGATCCACATCGACTAGAGCGTCCTCATCGTCCCGGGCGTTCACCTAGGGTTGGAGAGGTTCGTGCGGATCTGGCAGCCGGAGTTCGTCCGGGAGGCCGGCGCCGCATCGGCGTCGAGTTGCAAGGGTCGAAGCGACCGCGGACACGAGCGCACCGCCCGCTTGCCCGAACCGCCGCGGAACGCGCTGCCAGAACTCGCCACCCCGCACGCGCTCGATCCACGCCGGCGGAAATTCGGCGGGTGCTCCCGGCGGTACGCCCGCGAGCCGGCGTGCTTCTTGCGTCCGGCGTTCCTGCGGCGGCTGTCCTTTCGCAACGCACGCCGTCCATCACGGTCAGGCAGTACGACGGCGTGCCGCTGGATGTGCCGATCCGGCGCTGGCCGGCGCGGGAACCGATCGCGGCAATCGTCCCGATGCGGCTCCGGGCGAGCGGTAGTAATTGCGCGCGGCCAACCCGCTAGGCCTCGCACGAGCCGCGGCGTTTATTACCCTTGAGTGGGAAATATCTATCCTTCCCCGCCGATCCACAAAAAGTAGTGGAAGGGTCCCCCCCGGAAACACGACGCGAATTCCGATACTCAGCCAACTGCCTGAAGACCCGTCTATCTTAGGCGGGTTGTGGCGACGTGAAGCTGGTTCGATGCGTTCATGGGAGCCCACCTCGGCGGGCGGGTTCAGTATACTGATGGGTCATGGCGAGGAGGCAAATTGGGAAGTCCGCCAGGATCGGTGCTGCGGTCGCTCTGCGCGGGCAGGATCCGACGCAGGCGGAGGCGGCGGTGAAGGCACTCCTCTTTGACGTCTTCGGCACTGTGGTCGACTGGCGTGCATCGATTATCGAGGAGGGCAAGGCCTGGGGAAATACCAAGGGCATCAGCGTCGATTGGGCTCGGTTTGCGGATCAATGGCGGGAAGGCTATATGCCTTCCATGAACAAGGTGCGAAAAGGCGAAATGCCCTGGACCAACCTCGATCACCTGCATCGAGCGCTGCTCGAAGACCTGCTCAAGGAATTTCAGATCGAAGATCTTTCCGAGGAAGAAAAGGACCACTGGAACCGCGTCTGGCATCGCCTGAAGCCGTGGCCCGACTCCGTCGCCGGCCTCACACGCCTCAAGAAAAAGTACACGATTGCGCCGCTCTCGAACGGCAACGTCGCGCTGCTCACCGACATGGCGAAGCAGGCCGGTATTCCGTGGGACCTGATTCTCTCGGCCGAACTAGCCAGGCATTACAAACCCGATCGTGAAGCCTACTTCACTGCGGTCAGCCTACTGGAGCTGAAGCCCAAAGAAGCGATGATGTGCGCGGCCCACTCCATCGATCTAATCGCCGCGCGCGACTGCGGTCTACGCACCGGCTTCATCCATCGGCCCGACGAATTCGGATCCATGCGCAAAGCGGATGAGGCCAACCCCCACGATTTCGACGTGGTGTCCACGGACATGCTGGATTTTGCGTCGAAACTCGGAGCGTAACAGACATAAACCTTGGCGCCATGCAGCGCGGGGTTTCGGAACTAGATGCGAATGCTCTTCATGGTTGCAGGTTACGGCCGGTTGACGGAACATCCTTCCGCTATCGGTCAGGGACGATCCCCCCAAAAGGTAGTGCAAGCGTGCCCGGCCAACTTGACAGAATCTCCGCGTCGGTCGTGAATCGATTCGAATCGTCGAAACTGCGCGATACTGCGGCCTAACGCCGTCCTTAGGCGCCTTGTTCACGGTTTGCACGTGCGGTCCATCGGCAACGAACGGCGGCGAGCGAGAGCAGCCCAATCGATGTGATGAGTACGGAGCGTATGGCGTTCGACCACATGAGACGGCCATACAGAGTCTCGGAGAGGCCCTGAGCCTGCATCTGTTCCTGCGCCAGAGCCGCGCATGGCGTGATGGCGATGAATCCAACCTAAAGCAAGACAATAGCCCATACCGTGCGCCGGGGCACGTTGCCAGGGCGTATCCACAGCAACGAAACCCTTGCCAAGCAAGAACTACCGCAGCCAGAACAGCCCGCCCGCGCTCGATCCACGCCGGCGGGAATTCGGCGAGCGCTTCGGCCGGCACGCCCGCGAAGCGGCGTGTTGCTTGCGGCCAAGGCCACGACGAACTAAATCCAAGGTTTCATATCGGACCCCTGTAGGTTTCGTACAAACCTGCCCGCCCGTCGCCCGTCCTATCTATCATGAGATCGCCAGCCGGAGCCGCTCTCCTCGCCCTAACCGTTTTAGCGCAGCCAGGCGCGAATACTCCAGAGCCGCACTGGATGGTCTTGAATCGTGTGGCGCATCAGGCGCGCGAGGCCAAAGACTATGCGAAGCTGCGCGGTACTTTGGCCGAACTGCGTTCGCTACTGCCGGGCAATCCGCGCATTCTGTATGCTCTCGCCTCTGCGGATGCTCACCTGGGCCAGCCTGAGCGCGCGCTCGCCGAATTGAAGGATCTGGCCGACGCCGGACTCGTCTACGATTTCAATGCGGATGAGGACCTCGCCTCCCTGCGCGGCTTGCCTGGCTTTACTTCCCTGCTCCTTCAGGTGGAGCGGAATCGCAAACCCATCGCCCGCGCGGTGCCCGTGTTGGCGCTTTCGGAGCGCGACTTGCTCCCGGAAGACATCGCTTATGATAAAAAGACGCGCCGCTTTCTCATCGGCAGCGTTACCAAGTGCAAGATCGTCACAGCCGACGGCACACTCTTCGCGAAGTCCGACTGGCCCGTAATGGCCCTGCGCGTGGATGCCCGGCGCCGTATTCTCTGGGCCGCCACCGGTTGGCTTGCGCACTGCCGGCTATGCGACACGGCTGGCAAGGATAAATCCGCCCTGCTGGCATTCCATCTCGATTCCGGCGCGCTGCTGAAGCGCATTGATGCGCCTGTGAAAGGCTTACTCGGCGATATGACCATCGGCCGCGCAGGCGATCTCTACGTGTCGGAGAGCACTTACGGCGCCGTACTACGTTTGAAGGCGAACGCTTCAACCCTGGAGCGTCTCGACACGCCGGGTGAATTTCCATCACCGCAGACGGCGGCGCTGTCCGCCGACGAGCGAACGCTCTACGTACCCGATTACGTGCGCGGTATCGCGGCGATAGACTTGAAGACGCGCGCCGTCCGCTGGCTGCCGCCGGCCAGCGGTGTCGTGCTCAGCGGTATAGACGGTTTCTATCGGTACGGCGATTCTTTTCTAGCCGTGCAGAACGGCGTCAAGCCCGAGCGGCTGCTGCGGCTCAATTCCAGCCTGACGAGGCAGGAGATACTGGAAGCGAACTCGCCCGGCCTGGGAGAACCCACGCACGGCACGTTGGTCGGGCATGTCTTCTACTTCATCGCCAACACAGGTTGGGATGCATACGGCGACGAAGGCAACAAGAAGCCGGATAGCGCTCCGGTGGAATCGCAGATTCGCAAAATCGTGCTGGACTGAAATGCGCCGGGCACTCATTTGAACGCCGGCGGCGCCATTTATCGACGAGGAAACCCTAGCCGGGCTGTCCGGGGTGCAAGTGCTTGCTATCGCCCGCGTCCTTCGCGAGGGCCTCGACGCCGTTCGCATCGCAAGGGTGTAGAGCATCGTCTCATGGCCGATTCGCGGCCGGGCAGCTTGGTCCCCCGCGACGTGATGCTTCGAAATCATCGTAACGCAGCCTGCCGGTGGCGGCTCGCGCTTCCGCCCGCGATAACGTCGTAACCTCAATTTTCCAAGCGATGTTCGGGATGGAGGCGAGGCCGGACCGCAAGGTCCGGCCTTTTCATCGCCGGCCGCCGGGGCAGCCAGCACTAACCCGCATTTCTCACGTGTGGCCAAATGACGTGGCGCCTGCGCCCCTGCGTGCCGTGAGGAGACTCTTCCCGGCACCCCCGCAAGCGTGTGGACAGGCCGTCGAGGGAGGGCGCCGGC
>JBEKUO010000296.1:0-8567 GCA_049514955.1 Bryobacteraceae bacterium
CGCGCAGACGGCGTGCCCTCTCGGGGGCCCGCAGTTGCCGCAGCGCCTTGGCTTCGATCTGTCGGATACGCTCGCGGGTGACGTCGAACTCCTGGCCGATCTCTTCGAGCGTGTGCTCCCGCTCGCAGCCGATGCCGAAGCGCAGCCGGATGACCTTCTCTTCCTTCGGAGAGAGGGTCTTCAGGATGCCGGCGGTCTCGTCGCGGACGTTGGATTCGATCACCGCATCCACCGGCGAACCCACCCAGCGGTCCTCGATCAGGTCGCCCAGCGCCGATTCGCCGTCCCGGCCGACTGGCGTTTCCAGCGAAACAGGGTCGCGGGAAATGGTCTTCAGTTTCTGGACCTTTTCCACCGGGATGTCCATCCGGCGCCCAATTTCGTCATTTGTAGGAGTTCGCCCAAGCTCCTTTTCCAGCTCGCGGGAAGCCCGCAGGAACTTGTTCATGCTCTCGTTCATGTGGACCGGGATACGGATGGTCCGGGACTGATCCGCAATGGCGCGCGTGATCGCTTGCCGGATCCACCAAGTCGCATAAGTAGAAAACTTATACCCACGGCGATATTCAAACTTGTCGGCAGCGCGCATCAGCCCGATATTGCCCTCCTGGATGAGGTCCAGCAGATGAAGTCCGCGGTTCACGTACTTCTTGGCAACTGAAACCACCAAGCGGAGGTTGGCTTCCACCAAGTCCTTCTTGGCCCGCTCCGCCTCAGCTTCACCGTGCCGAATTACGGTGAGCGTATGCTTCAGGTCGGGCAGCATGGCGCCGGCTATGGTTTCGCGCTTGCGGATCTCCCGCTTCAACTCCCGCAATCGGAGTTGCTGGGCCTGGCCCGCCTTTACCTCGATCTTCTTGGCCTCGCGATCCAGGTGGCCCAGCTCTTCGACAGCCCGATCGATTTCCTTGGAAAACTCCTTCCACTTGAGGGATCGAAAGGGGATAATCCGAATTCCTTGCGACACTTCTACCTTGGTCCGGTTGAGCCGATTGCAGACGCGCTTGCGCTGCCGCTTCATGTTGACCGGAACGGTCTCCAGCTTCTCCGTGAGCTGCTGCAGCCTGCGGTAGTGCCCAATCAGGTCGGTAAACAACTTTAGCAGGTCGGCGCGCTTTTTCAGGTCCTGCGGCGTGCCTTCCTCAACGTCGCCTACGTCCACGACGTTGTCGATCTCTTCGGCCCCCTTCCTTAGCTGTTCGGCCAGCTCGACCACCACGCGCTGCACCAGGGCGGAACGGCTAATGGCCTTCTGCATCCGCAACTTACCGCGCTCCATGCGGCGCGCCAAGTCCACTTCGCCTTCGCGAGTCAACAGCGGAACCGCGCCCATCTCACGCAGATACACACGTACCGGGTCGTCGGTGTAGATCGACTCTTCCACCGGCTGGGGATGCAGGAAGTCTGCTCCAGCCTCCGGATCGAAGAACTTGGCTTCTTCCTCGAAGTTGAGGCCCAAAGCTTCCGGATTATCGGCTAAAAACTGATCCTCGAAATGATCCACTGTTCGACTCACCTCCCCCGCACCTAGTACGACCAATCAAAGTGGAACCTGTTAATTGATTCGATTGTGAGGCTGCTGAAAAGCTTCGGCGAAATGCTAATCCAGCCCGATGACACAGGCTTAGCCTCGCTGCCGGGACATCGTCTGATCATAACACTAATCCCGGAGAATGTTAAGTGCTATTTCTAAAGATGTTTCAGAACTGTTTTGGTTACACCGAATTGGGGTTACGGCAGCTTGTGGCGCATCAGGTTCTTCAATTCATTGAAGAAAGCCTGCTCATCCTGGAAGTCGCGGTACACCGACGCGAATCGCACATAAGCGATTTTGTCGAGATCCCGGAGCGTCTCCATGAGCATTTCTCCTATTTCTATAGTAGATATCTCCCGGTCCGGCGAGTCGGTGACCTTGGCCTCCACCTGATTGACCAATTCGGCCAGCTTGCCCATCCCGACCGGGCGCTTCTCACAGGCTTTAAGCAGCCCCTGCAACACTTTTTGGCGGTCGAACTTCTCCCGGCGGCCGTCCTTCTTAATCACCATGTAAGGTATTTCGTCGATCCGCTCGTAGGTGGTGAAGCGGCGCTCACAACCCAGGCACTGCCGGCGGCGGCGGATGGCATCGCCTTCGCGGCCCTCCCGCGAGTCCACGACCTTGTCGTCCATGTGATTGCAAAAAGGGCACTTCATGTTGTGACCTCCGGTTCCAGTTGCTTCAGAGAGCTCCAGTGGAGACCTTCGTGAACGGCCAGAAGCAGGCCGATTGGAACAACTACTACAAATGAAATAATCCAGAGAACAAGGGCCACGCTGGTGGAGATCTCCAGGGGAATCCGGAACAATTCGGTCAGAACCAGCACCGTAACCACCTGCACGCCTCCGCCGATCCCGGGGATCTGGATCACCGCGCCGAACGCCAGGAAACCCAGGCAGATCAGCACATCCAGCCAGCCGAAGGGCAGGGCGGTTCCGAACGCACGCACGACGCAGAATGTAGTGAGGGCGATAATGGCCCACTCGAGGATGGTGTACCAGACCACCAGCAGCAAGCCCTTGTCGCTCTTGGTGGATTCGACCCCCTGAACGAAGGCGGTGATCAGGCGGTCAGCCTTTTTGAAGTGGCGCTCCGGCAGGGCGGCGAAGGCACTAAGAAGGCGCTGGCGCATGGCGGCAGAGAAATGCCGGAAGACCACTAGAAGGCCCAGCATCAACACCGAGAGCAGCGCGACGAACCAGCCGCCGGTGGAGAACACCCACGACAGCGCGGGACCCAGCGAAACCTCGGAGCGGCGCACGCGGCCGAGCGCGAAGCCGAAGATGGCCAGCACGATCAGCAGATCGTATATGCGTTCCAGCAGCCAGGCGGCCATTTGCGAGGACATCGTGACTTTTTCCTTCGCGGCGATCAGGTACGGCCGGACCAGTTCACCCGGCCGGCCTAGCAGCGTGATGGCGGTGAACCCGATCAAGGTAGCCGAGAACAGGTTCCAGAGGTTGGGTTGAGCCTTGACCGGGAGCATTAGCACGCGCCAGCGCAAAGCCCGGCCGAAGTAGGTCGCCAACGCAGCCGCACAGGCAGCTACCAGCCACCCCCAATGCAAGCCGGAAAGGGTGGCGCGGAACACGCGCCAGTCGAAGCCCCGGCCCGCCAGCCGCCAGTGAAGCAGCCAGAACGCCAGCGCCAGGCCGGCGACGGCCAGCGCCGCCCATTTCCATTTGTGTTTAATGTGACGCTCTCTTTCGGCGGAGGAACCAGCGATAGGGCACGCAATTTGCCAATCTCCGCTGGCATCCGGGAAAAAATGAACCTATCATGATAATGCCTCGTTTCTTTAAGTGTAAGCCGGATGAAGACGATAGCGCCGGCGAAGCAGATCGAAGGACACGAGGTGATTATGGCGACCGCCGCCCTGGCTATGGTTTCGGGCGCTCCGTTCCAGGAGAGGACGGAGAGCGGCGGCCGGTACTGGACAAGACAGAGCTTGGATCTCGATCACAGCCTCGTGGAACGGTGTTTGAGCGGCGATGAAACCGCTTGGGAGGGTATGATACGGACCCACACCCGCCGGGTCTACGGGCTTTGCTATCGTTTTACGGGCAAGGACTCTGAGGCGCAGGACCTCACGCAAGAGGTTTTCTTGCGGGTGTACCGGACGCTCAAAACGTTCCGGGCAACGGAAGGCGCGTTTACGACGTGGCTGGCGCGGCTGACGCGCAACTTGCTGATCGACCATTACCGGCGCACGCGCCAGGAGCGCATCACGGATTCGATTGAAGAGCAGTTGCCGGTTTTGGAGGAAGCGGCCCCGGCGTCGGCGCGGCCGGACAGAATGGTGGCGGGCCGGGAGGCCAGCGAGATTTTGCAGGGAGCTTTGCAGAAGCTGTCGCCGGAGTTGCGCGAGACGGTGATTTTGCGCGACCTGCAGGATATGGAATACCGGGAGATCGCGGAAATCCTGCGCATCCCGGAAGGGACCGTGAAGTCGCGGCTGAACCGCGGCCGGGCCGAGTTGGCCCGTGTTTTGAAAAGGCAGAAGGTACTGGCATGACGTGCGCGGAGCTGGAAACTCTCATCTGCGACTACGTTGACGGCACACTGGGGCCGGATGCCAGAAGTGTGGTCGAACAGCACCTGGCCGGCTGCCGGGACTGCCGGGCGCTGGCGCAAGATGCGGCTGCGGCGGTAGGTTTCATGGAACGCGCCGCGGAAGTGGAGCCGCCGCCGGAGTTGGTGACCAGGCTGCTGTTCGGAGCTCCCTGGGCGCATGCCAAAACCGCCGCCACGGGAGTGCGGAACTGGCTCCGGCGCGTGCTGCATCCGATGCTGCAACCGCGGTTCGCCATGGGGATGGCGATGACCATTCTGTCGTTCGCCATGCTGGCACGCTTTGTAGCGCCAGCGCGCAAGCTGCACCCGGAGGACCTGGCGCCTGCCAAAGTCTGGGCGGGCGTGGAAGACGGCGTCTACCGGGGCTGGGAGCGCACCGTGAAGTTCTACGAGAGCATCAAGGTCGTATATCAGATTCGAACCAAGCTGCGCGACTGGCAGCAGCAACAAGAAGAGGAACAAAAGCCGGCGGCGGGGACCGGGAAGTCCGGCCGCAATGCGGATCAGCACCGCCTGCCGGTGAAGGGCTCAGAGGAGCAGAAATCGCGTTAGAGGATACTTTTATGAATTGCTTCAACCACAGTGAAACACCCGCCATCGCGTACTGCCGCACCTGCGGCAAAGCCCTGTGCGCGGAATGCAAGCGCACCGCGCAAGGCACCATCTTCTGCGAAGAGCATGCGCCGGCCGCCGCGATTACCGGCGCCATTAAGCAGGCCGTCGTCGACCGCATCGCGCGGGAAACCGCCGCTGCCGTCGCCCCGCCGCCCGCGCCAGGAGGAACGAACGACGTCTCTCCAGGGCTTGCCTGCCTGCTGGGCTTCATTCCCGGAGTGGGCGCCATCTACAATGCGCAATATGCCAAGGGCCTGGTGCACGCCATCGTTTTCGGCCTGCTGGTAAGCATCACGAGCTCGGGGACGGCGGGCGATCTCGAGCCGCTGTTCGGGATCCTGATCGGCGTGTGGGTGATGTATATGGCGCTGGAAGCCTACCATACTGCGCGCAAGCGGCGCGCCGGCGAGCCGGTGGACGAATTCTCCAGCATCCTCGATGTGCATGGCCGGCGGGGCGGGTTTCCAGTCGGCGCCATCACGCTCATCGCGCTGGGCATCGTGCTGCTGCTCAGCAACGAGAACGTGATCCAGCTTCGCTATCTGTTGCGCTATTGGCCCGTGCTGCTGATTCTGATGGGCGCCTACATGCTGTATGCGCGCCTGGCCGCGAGCGGCGACCCGATCGGGGGCCGGGAGGTGGGCCATGAACGCCAATGAAATCAATTTGCTCCGCGCGGTTCGCTGGCCACTGACCCTGATCACTCTGGGTGGGCTCTTCGTGCTGAATAACTTCACGCCTTACGGTTTCGACCGGACCTGGCCCGTGCTGCTGATCGTGTTCGGCGTGCTGAGCTTGCTGGGACGGACCGCGGCCACCCTGCCGCCTGCTGGAGGAACGGGAGGCCCAAGATGAGACGGCGATCGCTGACTGGCCCGATTCTGCTGGTGCTGATCGGCGTCGGGTTCCTGATCTACAACCTGCGGCCGGACATTCCGCTGTTCGACCTGCTCGCGCAATACTGGCCGTTCTTGCTGATCCTGTGGGGCGTGCTGCGCCTGGCGGAAGTGCTGGTGGAGTATTTCCGGGGCAGCCTGCAAAGGACCAGCTTCAGCGGCGGCGAAGTAGTGCTGATCGTGTTCATCTGCCTGTTCGGTTGGGGCGCCTATGCGGCGCACCGCGAAGGCATTCATTTCCGGCCGGCATGGGAGGCCTTCGGAGAGCACTTCGATTACAACATAGACGACCAGAAACCCGTGGGCGCCGCCACCCGCGTGGTTTTCGAGAACAACCGGGGCAATTTGCGCATCACCGGCGCGGACACGACCGAGATAAAAGTCACGGGACGCAAGAGCATTCAGGCGATGAATCATTCCGAAGCGGATCGCGCCAACGACGCTACGCCGCTCGAGATCGTGGCGCAAGGCGACACCATCACCGTGCGCTCCAACCAGGATCACAACCCCACCAACGGGAAGATATCGGAAGACCTGGAGATCACCATTCCGGCGCGGTTGAGCGTGGAAGCGCGGGGGAACTACGGCGACTACGATGTAACCGAATTGAACGGCAGCGTGGACCTGCACGGCGACCACGCGGACGTGCGCCTGAACAAGATCGGCGGGAACGCGCGCGTGGAGCTGGAGCGCAGCGACCTGGTGCGGGCGGTGGATCTGAAGGGCAGTCTGGATTTGCAGGGCAAAGGCTCGGACATCGAGCTGGAGAACATTGCCGGGCAAGTGACGATCAACGGCTCTTACTCGGGCAGCCTGGAGTTCAAGAACCTGGCGAAGTCGCTGCATTTTGAAACGCCGAACACGGACTTGCAGGTAGCCGCTTTGCCGGGACACATCAGCATGGATTTGGGCGAGCTCACGGGCGATCACCTGAAGGGGCCCGTGCACCTGGTGACGAAATCGAAGGACGTCAAGATCGAAGACTTCACCGATTCGTTGGAGATCGAGACGGAGCGCGGCGATATCGAGCTGAAGCCCAACCAAGTGCCACTGTCCAAGATCGATGCGCGATCGCGTAGCGGGCAGATCAGCCTGGAACTGCCGGATAAAGCGGCCTTCCAGTTGGTGGCCAGCACGGACCACGGGGAGGCGGTAAACGACTTTGGCCCGTCCATTCAGAAGGAGACCGACGGGCGTTCCGCGTCGTTGAAAGGCAGTGTCGGGCAGGGCGCCAGTATCCATCTGGTCACCGAGCGCGGGACAGTGACCGTGCGCAAGGCCGGCGCGCAGTCCGAGGATTCGGACAAGACCGAAACCCGGCTGCGCCCCCCGGCGGCGCCGCCGGCCTGATCTGCCTCGGGAAATAACATCGGCCCGTCCAGTTGCCGGGCGCAAGGCTTGCGGTGCGTAGGAGACAAATCATGTGGCGACCTAAAGAAATTCGTCGTCTGCGAGCCTTGCGCGGCTCTTATTCTGGTAGTCTGAATTGGGGAGCGTGGCGCGATTGTGCGCCATGAGAGTACGTTGTATAAGGCAAACGAGCAGGTGTTCAATCCCGGGCTTTATCGCTGCACTACCTGCGGCGTGATGATCCCGGTTAACGCAGGCGAGGCCTTGCCGGCGTGCCCGAACCGGTGCGTGGACGCGATCTGGACCTTCTTTAACGAAAAATGGGATACACTGCCGGAGGTCAGAGAAGCCACACAGAGCTTTCCGGCACTAGCCCTGAGCGGCGATCCCAGATCGATTCCCGTGGGCGCGCGACTTACCGATGTGCGCCTGGGGCCGGAAGATCGAGGGATTCCAAATCGGGATCCGAAACTGGCGGCGTTCCACTTCGACGGGCAGGTCTATTTCGGCAGCGCCTACGAGCTTTTTCAGAAGAGTAAGGTGATTCAGGGCTGAGTTGGCAGGCGGAAGCGCCTGCCCCACCTTTATGCGCCGGTGAGCGGGGAGGTCGTGCGGCCGGAACCCGCGTCCGGCGTGACGGTGGCAAGCAAGTCTTCGATGGCTGGAAACGACGTGGACCACACGGTGGTCGGCTTTTCAAATCCCTTCAGTTCGACGGAGTGCTTCTCGAAGTACTTAGCGGGCGCGCCGAGCGATTCCAACGTGGTGGTTCCGATGGCCAGGTCGCAGTCGATTTGCCGCGTGCAGGTCTCGATACGAAAAGCGGCAACGACGGCGTCCCCGACCGCGGTGTAGTTCGTTTGGGCGCCGGTTCCGGTGTTTCCCACCTGGGCGAGGCCTGTGTTGATGCCTGCGCCGATGCGGAATGGACAGGGAAGTTGAAACTTTTGCTGCAACTTCAGGGTGGCTCTGGCAAATTCCGCGTATGCTCGCAGAATCCGCAACATCTGCTTCTGCCGGTTGGCGGGGTCGTCGTGCAGCCAGACAGCCATCACGGCATCGCCGATGTATTGCTGCGCCCACGACCCGTACTTGTCCATGATCTGCGAGGCTTCGCGGAACCAAGTGCCGATCAACTGGCAAAGGATCGTATGATCGATGGCTTGTGCCAGCTTGGTATATCCGCGCACGTCCACGACCAGGACGGTCACCGTCCGCGGCGCGTACATGGGCCTGGTGGCGCCGGCGGTGTCGTCATTCTTCTGTTCGACATACCTCGGCAACGTGGAATCGCTTTGGAACGCCAAGTGGTGCATGCCTACGCGGATCTGGTCGCCGTTAGCCAGCATGGAGGGCGTGCTCACCCGCACCTCGTTCAGAAAAGTGCCGTTACGGCTGCCCAGATCGATCAGGTAATATTCGTCTTTTTCGGTCTGTTGCACCATCGCGTGCCGGCGCGACACCGCATCGTCGTTCAGCACTACCGTACAGGACGGCTCACGGCCAATCTTCCAAGTGCTGTTATCGAGTAACGGCACTTCTGTGACGCCGGCAGGTCCGGTGATTTTGAGAGTGGCAGCCACTCGGTGTTCCTC
>JBEKUO010000297.1:0-8562 GCA_049514955.1 Bryobacteraceae bacterium
ATTTCTCACGTGTGGCTCGATGATGTGGCGCACGCGTTCGTGCGTGCCGTGTCGAGACTCGTCCCGGCACCCTTGCAGGCATGCGGACAGTCTGTCGAGGGCGGGCGCCGGCACGAGTGCCGACGCGGCACGCAAGAGTGCGTGCGCCACACCAGAAATGCGGTCTCTTGGGCCAGCGAGGTTGCTATACTATCTCACGATTCTCAGCTTCTTTGGAAGGAGCCAGAAAATGCGCGCACCCGGGAGAATTGGACTCATTTCCCTATTATTTCTGCCGCTAGCGGTCCACGGGCTATCGCAACCGGCTGAACCGGCGAGCGCTCAATATGCCGGTTCGACCGCCTGTAAGACTTGCCATCCGGCAATCTTTGAACGCTGGAGCAAGACCCGGATGGCAAATGTCGTCCGGGACCCGAAGACACATCCAGATGCGATCATCCCCGATTTGACCAAACCAGATCCGCTCGTGAAATTCACGAAAGACGACATCGCGTTCGTGTACGGCAGCAAATGGAAGCAGCGCTATTTCACCAAGAGGGGCGATGAGTACTATCCGCTGGGTGCGCAGTGGGACGTGGCGCATCAGATTTTTCGCGCATACATGGTCGCTCCGAACACCGATTGGTGGACAGCGTTCTATCCTCCTGACAATTTTCAGCGTCCGACGGGACCGCTTTGCGACGGTTGTCATTCCGTCAACTACAACATCCGGACCAAGACCGTGACGGAGTGGAACGTCGGTTGCGAGAAGTGTCACGGACCAGGTAGCGCGCACGTGCGGCATCCTTCTCAGTTGAACATCACGAACCCGGCACGCCTAGACACCGTTCAAGCCACAAATATCTGCATTCAATGTCACTCGCAGGGACAGCCTTTGAGTAATCCGATAAATGGCAAGTACTACGACTGGCCGGTTGGTTTCCAGGCCGGAATGGATCTCAAAGATTTCTGGAAGCTGGAAGAGTACAAGCTCGGTGAGCAGACCTTTACTCATTTCGCAGACGGCACCGCGCACAAGAATCGGATGCAGGGCAACGATTTTGTCCAGAGCGCCATGTACTTGCACGGGGTGAGCTGTTTCAGTTGTCATGATGTTCACGGCACGGAGAACAATGCCGATTTGCTGAAGCCCGCCAGCGTTCTCTGCTTGGAATGCCACGGGCCCAAGTCACCGAACGGTCCCCATTCCGCCACGATCGAGGCTCACACGCATCACTCCGCCGGCAGCGCCGGGAATGAGTGCGTTGCGTGTCATATGCCTAAGATCGAGCAGGAGCTCGCCGACACGAACGTCCGGGCGCACACATTCAAATTCATAACGCCAAAGGATACGGAGTTGCTGAAGATCCCCAATCCCTGTGGCCTCTGCCACGCGGATAAGCCCAAGGAATGGGCCGCCGGCGCTCTCAGGGGATGGTCGAATGTTTCGCCTTGGCGGGTTTCGAAGCCTTGAAATGAGGCGCGCGTCGAGCCTGCACCGGTTGGCCGATCTTCTTCACGAGACCGCAACCCGGAATCTCGACCACTCAGGCACGTGGCCGGCAAATTGGATCTCCGACTGTCTGGCCGGCCAGCAATTGTTTCGTCCCTGTATTTCGGGCAACGGAACGCCGCGCCTCAGCGCGCGCCCACCGCACCGTGGATTAGAAATCCTGCCAGCCCGGCAGCCGCGATCAGCAGGGGCTCGGGAACCTTCTTGGTCTTCAGCAGCATCGCCAGAACGGCGGTCGCAATCAGCGCCGTTGGCAGATCCGTAATGGCGCGCTGTCCAAGCACGAAGGCCGCGCCCGTGATGGCGCCCACCGCCGCGGCCGTCACGCCTTGCACGAATGCTTTGACGCGCGGGTTGCCCGCTACTCTCCGGTAATAAGGAGCGCCGGCAATCACCAGAAAGTATGGCGGCCCAAAAACAGCCACGGCCGCCAGAATACTGCCAAGCGGGCCGCCCACGAGATAGCCGATGAACGCCGCCGTAATCACCACCGGTCCGGGCGTGATCATGGCCACGGCAACGGCATCCAAGAACTGGCGATCCGTGAGCCAATGGAAATCCTTCACCACGCCACCGTACAGGAAGGGTATGATCGCCAAGCCGCTGCCGAACACGAACGCTCCCGCCTTGGCAAAGAAGACGAACAACGCACCGAGCGTTCCCAGCGCCGCTTGGCCGTGTAGACCCGTAGCCAGCACCTGGAGAACTAACGACTGCGCCCGCGTGCCGGAGGAGAAAAACGAGGGTGGCGCCTTGATCAGCACCGCAAGGAATCCGCACAGGATGAAGACGCCGATCAGTTCCGCTTCGAGCCAAGCTGTCAGGACCGTCACTCCGAAGAAGATCACCCATAAGAGTCTGTCGGCGCCGAGAGTTCCCTTCACCAGCTTCAGGGCGCCGCGGGCAATGATCGCTATGACGGCGGCTCCGATGCCGTAAAACGCGCCTTGAATCCAGAACAGGCTGCCAAAACGGAGGTACACGGCCGCCAGCACCAGCACCATCAAGAACGAAGGAAGGATAAACAGGATGCCAACCGCGGTGGCTCCGGCCACGCCGGCGCGCAACCAGCCCAGATACATCGCCAGTTGGGCGGCCAGAGGGTCTGGACACAACTGGGAGAAGGCCAAGCCCTCGTTATAATCTTCGGGACTGACCCACTGCCGTGCGTCTACCAACTCCCGGCGCATGTTGGCGGCCAGCGCGATGGGGCCCCCGAATCCGAACGTTCCCAACCGCAGGAAATACAGCAGAAAGGCCTTGAGCGACACTTCTTGCGTCTGCGCGACGCGGACATCCGCCTGTCTAAGCACTCCGGCCATTTTCGGTTCCCCTCCCCGTCAGGCGCTCACCCTTCAAATGCCTGCTCTTCAACCAGTTCCTAGGCGTGACGTCCATGAAAACGTCCCACAAGAACCGAGAGAAGCTTGACAAAACCTGGCAAGCTGAGTAATTCTATCATAATAGGCGATATTGAAGAGACGGGTGATTGCCGACTGGCCGATTTCTGGTCGAGTCTAATAATCAACTGAAATAAAAGGGTTTATGTTATCGGGGAGCGCGGGTCCAAGACAGAATCGCGATTGGGTCTGGATGCCACAGCCCATCGGTGTGAGGTTTATCACTTGGCGATTGGGCTTCTCCGAGTTCTGGTTGCCTGTGGCTCTCTCGTCACCGGGCCTTGGCAACATCGCACCGCGGTCTACGGCGTACCCTGTTAAGGGTTTCATCATATGCGCAACTTCATAACGAAGTCGATTGGTCTTGGCCTGCTCCTGCTCCCCTCGCACCTGTTGGCGGAGGAGAAGGCCGGTGCGATGGTAATCGTGGCGGACAGCCGTCATCTCACCGGCCTCACGGCCTGGTGGGTCAACGTGTACAACGAGAGCCATTTTTATTTTGCGCTCTTGACGATTGTGACAATTCCGCTGGGGGGCGCCATCCTGGGCGGGGCGGCCGACCTGCTCATGCGCCGCATCGGTATTGACCTGAAGTCAAGGTCGCTACAGGAGAACTAACGGCCTTATGGATTTCTTTGAGGTGATTTCATGAACTGGCTTTATGTGCTACTACCCATTGCCGGAGTTCACGTCTGGTGGCCAGGATTGGTGATCCTGGGGCTGGGCGTCGGAATTATCGGAGGCTTCTTCGGCATGGGCGGCGCCTGGATGGTGACGCCCGCTTTGAACGTCCTCGGTCTTCCGATGGCCTTTGCGATCGGGACCGACATCACGCATATGGCGGGAAAGTCGCTGATTTCCACCATGCGGCATGCCAAGTTCGGCAACGTGGATTACAAGCTCTCGCTGATCATGGTTTTCGGCACCATTGGCGGACTGGAGATCGGCGCCCGCAACATCATGTGGCTGGAGCGCATCGGAAAGATCGATTTTTATGTCCGCTGCGGTTACCTCGTGCTGCTGACCGGGATTGCCTGGCTGGTGTTTGCCGACGTCCTGAAGCGGCGGAACAAGGATCGCGCCGCCAGGGCGGCTGGCCGAACCGTGGATCATCTGACAACCGGCATCGAGTGGTATAAAACGCTGCAGCAGATCAAGATTCCGCCGGTTGTCAACTTCCCCAGGGCCGGTGTACGTTGCTCCGTTTGGCTGCCGGTGGGCGTGGCTTTCTTTACCGGATGGCTGGCTGGCGTTCTGGGGATTGGCGGCGGATTAATCCGCATGCCCTCGTTGATTTATTTGATCGGCGTCCCCACGCATGTGGCGGTTGGCACGGACCTGTTCGAAATCGCCGTCTCCGGGCTGTACGGCGCGGGGACTTACAGTTACAAGGGCCGCGTGGAGTTGTGGGCCGCATTCATCATGCTGATCGGCGCCGCGGTTGGCGCACAGATTGGCGCGGTGGCCACCAAATACGTCAAGGGCTACGGCATTCGCATCTTCTTCGGAATTGCCGTCGTGGGTTGCGACATATCCGTTCTCATGAAGATTATCGCGGCCACGTACCCGAGCTTCAAATCGGTGCTGGACCTCACGGCCACCATTTTGATTCTCGGCCTGGTATCGCTGCTTTCGCTATTCATCGTGTTGAAGTTCGTTATGGGCGTGCGGGAAGAACTGGCACTGAAGAGACAGGCGGTGCTGGTTGCGTAAAACTACCTTGGCCGTCATCGCCGCGGCGCTGGCCCTAGCGGGCTGCGGGCCTCTGGGCAAGGTCGAGCAGGGCCGGGTCATCGCGTACGACCGGCAAGCGCGGCAGGTGACCTTAATTCTGGAGGCACCCGCGGGGACCCCACCCAGCCCAAGCCCCGGGGTCCTGCCGGCCGTGACCATCGAGGCTCCCACAGATCCAAGCGAAATGGGCCCCGCGCCGGTGGCCGGCGGCTTGATGCTCGTGGATGCCAAAAATCGGCGCATCGTGGTTTACGATCGCGCCACTCAATCCTTCCGGACCATTCAGTACACGCCGCTTGAGGAGCGGCACAATGTTCCCAAGAGCCCCGGTCCCCCGGTTGTGGACCGCCCGAAAAAAGCCATTACCATTTACGCCGCAAAGGATCGCAGTGTGATCACATTCGCCGCGTCCGACGATCTGCTGGCGATGCCCACCGACACCTGGCGGGCTGGCGACGTGGTTCGCTACTACTACAGGGACCCTGCCCAGGCGTTGCGATTGATGAACGTAACTCGGACAGATCTCTCCAAGGCGGCCGGCTAGTGTACCGCCGAGCCTACCGCTTGCCGGCGCGGGCGGCTCCTATGCGGAGTCTGAGCCGAGACAGTCGGGGAGCGGCGCAACGAATCTGAAGGTATGTGGTTATTCCAGCGCGAAAGCCGCCATCAGGAAACGCCCGACCCGGTTGCGGACCGGGTGCGGGCGAAGTACGCCAGCTTTCGCGAGCTCCTGGCGCTGAATAACGAGTCCCTGGAGCTCATGGCCGGACTTCAAGACGACCTGCAATACGTGCCGCCGCGCAGGGAAGTGTTGAGCGACCGCATCGGTACGATCTTCAACCGGATTCGCGGCGTGGTGGGATCCCTGGAGCGCCTTACCGGCGTCTCGCAACGCACGCTGGCCGCGGCGGTCGAAACGCAGCAACGCGAAATCCAACAATATTCCGCGAGTCTGGAAGAGCGCGCAAAACCGGCGCTTTTCGCGTGGCTTTCGGAACTCGATGCGAGCTCGGAAAACGATGCGGGCAGCAAGGCAGCCGTGCTCGGCGAGATTCGCAACCGGCTGGGCTTGCCAGTTCCGGACGGTTTCGTTCTGACCACGGAAGCGTACCGGCAATACTGCGGGATTCCGCTTTGGGAAAAGATCCGCGACGCCACCCACGATCTGGACCTGAACGAGATCGAGGCCATCCGTGGCGTGTCCGCGTCGCTTACGCAGCTTGTTTTGGAATCCGCCCTGCCCCAGGCTATAGAAGCGGCGATTGCCGATGGCGCCGCAACGTTGCTCAGGCAAGGCGGCGCCCTGGCGGTGCGTTCCAGCGCGCGCGGCGAGGGAAACGCGCGATCCTATGCCGGCCAGTTTCTCAGCCTCTTGAACGTGCCGGCCGGCCATGCAGTGGACGCTTACCGGCGCGTGATCGCGGCAAGGTTCAGCGAACGGGCGCTATCCTACCGGCTCTCCGCCGGCCTGCTGGAGGTTGACACTCCGATGGCGGCGCTGTTCGTCAAGACGATTCCCGCGCGCGCCGCCGGCATCATGTACACGCGCGACCCAGGCAATCCGAAAAGCAAGACTCTCTGGATTACCGCGACGCGAGGCTTGGGGCTGGGGATCGCCAGTGGCCGCAACCCTGCCGATCTCTTCGTGGTGTCCCGCTCCGGATCACATGCTGTGATGGAGCGCAACCTCGTCAAGAAGGAAGAAGAAATCGTCTTGCAAGACGGAGGAGGCATCGCCACTGTTCCCCTAGCGGAAGGAGCGCGGGACGAGCCCAGCTTGCCGGATGTATACCTGCACACTCTGACCGATTGGGGCGTGCACATCGAGGAGCACTTCCGCGCACCGCAGGATATCGAATGGGTTCTCGACCGCGATGGCGCGCTCTGGATCGTCCAGTCGCGCCCGCTGGCGAATGCGGACGCCGGGCGCGCCAAGCCGCGTTCCCTTCCCAAGACCGAACCGAAGTTGGCCGGCGGACGAACCGTGTATCCCGGCCGAACGTCCGGCAAGGCGTTTCTGGTCGACGAGATCCAGAATATCAACGAGGCTCCGGCAGGCGCGGTGGTTTTCATCCGCAAGCCCTCGCCGGAAATCGTGGGGATCCTGCCCCGCATCGCCGGACTGGTGGCCGAGTGGGGCAATGTCGCCGGCCACGCCGCCACGCTTTTGCGGGAGTTCCAAATTCCATCCGTATTCCAGATGACGGGCGCTTTTGACCGTTTGACCAGCGGTGAGCCGGTGAGCCTGGATGCGGTGCAGGCCCGCGTCTATCCCGGCATGCTGTGGCCGGCCGGCCGTAAGGAATGGTCCATCGTGGAGCGTTACCGTGAGCGAACGGGCGATCCGATCAGCGCACGGCTGCTTACACTCAACCTGCAGGATCCCGCAGCCGACAACTTTCGTCCAGCCGGCTGCAAGTCCGGCCACGACGTACTCCGTTATTGCCATGAGAAAGCCATCGAGACGATGTTCGAGATCAATGACCGGGAGCTGGAGCGTGGCGCCCAGTCGTTCAGAAAGCTGAAGACGCCGCTGCCGCTGAATCTCTCGGTGATCGATCTGGGCGGCGGTCTGGCGCTGGCGGACCCGGAGAAACGCTCGGTCACGCCCTCGCAGATCGTCTCCAGGCCGTTTCAGGCTTTGTGGCAGGGTATCAGCCATCCGGAAGTAACGTGGACGCGCGGGATGCCGGCGAGCATAGGCGATCTCGCATCCGTTCTGGCGGCCACTTTCACGCCGCGCGGCGGCATCGTGCGTCCGCTTGGGCAGGAGAGCCATCTGCTGGTTGCGGACGAGTACATGAACCTGAACTCGCGCCTGGCGTATCACTACAGCCTGGTAGATGCGTGCCTCTCCGATACTCCCGGCGAAAATTACATTTCGTTTCGATTCGAGGGTGGAGGTGCAGCCCACAGCCGCAGAAGCTTGCGCGCGTGTTTCCTGGAAAAATGTCTCGTCCACTACGGATTTCGAGTCGATCGCCGCACCGACCTAGTCAACGCGTGGTTCCGTAAAGCGCCTGCCGATCAAACCGCGGAGCGTCTCGATCTTCTGGGCCGCCTGCTGGCATGTTCCAGCCAGCTCGATATGTACATGAACAGCCGGGAGGTGATGAACTGGTTCGCGGAGCAGTTCATTCTGGGGAACTATGCGTTCCACCAACGGAGCTAATTAGATGGTGTGTCTTTTCGCTGACGCGCAATGCTCGTCATGGGGATCCGGATGAGTACGCACCTGGAAAGGTTCGACCAGGCTGTGACAGTCCTGACCCTGACTCTGGGCCTTTGCCTGATGTGGGAGGGGTACGCCGATCCGTCTGAAGCTTCCAACGCAGCCACGTTGCCGGCGCATTATGACGGCACCGCACAGTTATCGGGATGCGACATTAGTTCCCCAACTGCGTCTGGCGGCAACCGAATTCAGGTGACGCTCACTTTCAGCGATCTCACACCCAGAGGTGGGGCCGTGGTCAAGATGACTAGCACCGATCCGTCCGTAGTTCCAGTCTCCGATGTGCCGGTTCCTGCGGGCAGCAAGAGCTGGCAGTTTTCCATCCCGATCAATCCCACCAACACGTCCGAAAGTGTGATAATCACAGCGAAGTACGGCGGCATCTCTAAGAGTGTAGTGGTGATGGTACGATAGCGTACGCTCTCAACGATGTTTGTCAGGAGCTCCCGGGCGGGGCCCTAACAGGTTGTGGAAAAAGGCAACTTAGCCGCAGATGCACGCTGATGCACGCCGATAAGAAGACCAAGCTATTTGCACTCGTGTCCAAATTAGCTTGTCAGCCTGAGAGGTGAAGTCTCTGGTTGGACTTGTCCCCTGTTTTGAGACAAATGGTTAAGACTCATTTTTCAATTGAATGGAGAATTGAGTCATGGGATTGTCACGCAGGCAGTTCACCAAGGAGTTCAAACTGGCCGCTGTGCGGC
>JBEKUO010000298.1:0-8557 GCA_049514955.1 Bryobacteraceae bacterium
AGCGGGATGTTCGGTCTCCTGCAGCTCCAGCGCGTTGCGCATGCGGTTGCCAGTCGAGCGCAGATAGTCGATGGCGCGGTTGCGGGCCACGGCCAGCAGCCACGGGCCCAGCGCGCCCTTTTCGGCGTCGAATCCTTGAACGCGATTCCAGACGCGTAGAAAAGTTTCCTGGACAAGATCCTCGGCAATTCCGCCATCCCGGACTATGCGCACGACGAGCGCGTACACCAGCCGTCCGTAACGATCGTACAGCTCCGCCATGGCCCGCGGATCGCGGCGCTGCAGGCGCAGTGCCAGTTCGGGGTCGCCTTCTCCGATCTCGATGGCGAGCAGCAGGGGCAGCAGCATCATAATCGGCGGACCGCCTGAGGCATCACCCCTAAAGATACAAGATCGGGGCGCGAAAATCATGCTAGCGGCGCACACAATTATGAATACGGTTTAAGATGGCGGTTGGATGGAGCCGGGGTGGATGCCGGCTGGACAGAAGTACTATACTGCTCGGGATGCAGCCAGCCATACGCACGATTCTCATCCTCCTGATTGCCGCGGGTTTGCTCGCGGCGCGCGCCCGCGAACTGGGCGTTCCGTTCGAAGGCGCCCCTGGGCCGCTCAACGCGATTACCGATATCGCCGGGATCGAGGTGGGTCACACGACACTCATCGCGGGACAGCGGGACCAGGCCGTGCGCACGGGAGTGACCGTGGTCTGGCCGCGTGGCAAGCAATCCGGCGCGCCCGTATTTGGCGGCTGGTTCTCGCTCAACGGCAACGGCGAAATGACCGGTACCACGTGGGTTGAGGAGTCCGGCCTGCTGGACGGGCCGGTCATGATCACCAACACGCACAGCGTGGGGGCGGTGCGCGATTCCTTCATCAAGTGGCACGTCGCCCGTGAGCGGAAGGCCGGTCACGAACTGAACGATGTGTGGTCGCTGCCCGTCGTGGCCGAAACCTGGGACGGATTCCTGAACGACATAAACGGATTCCACGTGAAGGAGTCCGATGTTTTCACGGCGCTCGAAGCCGCCAAGTCCGGGCCGGTCGCGGAGGGCAATGTGGGCGGCGGCACGGGCATGGTTTGCTACGGGTTTAAGGGCGGCATCGGCACGGCTTCGCGGCGGACCGGCGGCTACACCGTGGGGGTGCTGGTGCAGTGCAACTGCGGGCGGCGTGCGCAGCTACGCATCGCTGGCGCGCCGGTGGGGCTGGAGATTGCCGAGAGTGTGCCCTACGCGCGCAAGGCTCCTGGGGGCGGGGAAGACTTGGGCTCGATCATTATCGTGGTGGCCACCGATGCGCCGCTGCTGCCGCACCAGATGAAGCGCCTGGCGCGGCGCGCGTCGCTGGGGCTGGCCCGCACAGGCTCGATTTCCGGGAACGGATCCGGCGACATCTTCATCGCCTTTTCGACGGCGAATGCGCAAGCGGGCCAGACTTCCGGACTCGTGAATGTCACCATGCTGCCCAACGACAACATGAATGGGCTCTTCGAGGCCACCGTGCAAGCCACGGAGGAGGCCATCGTCAATGCCATGGTGGGGGCGGAAACGATGACGGGCTTCGCGGGCCACACCGTGATCGCACTGCCGCATGACCGGCTCCGAGAGGTTTTGGGGAAGTACAACCGGCTGGCGCAGTGATTACCCGACACCATTGCTGCCAGGGGGGCGTACGAACGGCCGCTCTAAACCTAAGCGCTTAGGAACTTTGTTAGGCTTTGTAAGCTTGCCCGGCGGGCAAGGCGCCGGTGCGCTTGCTGGATAGCGGCGTCACTCTTGCGGAGGGCACAGACCCTGCCCTGGATGCCCCCCAATACCACCCGCCATTCCCCGATGGCGCCGGCCGTGCGCAGACTCTGCAGGTGCCTGAGCAGGCCGAAGCGTTGCCCCCTCTGGTCCTGCACGGGGAAGTTCTGCGGATTGATGCGCACGACTACCGCGCCCCCTTGGCGTGCTACCGACTGGATGCCCGATACCGAACAGTAGCCCGTCGGCCAGAATCAGATCGGACTGCGCAACCGGTACACGCGCGGGTGTTTCCGCCGTTCCCACCCCGCTCGTGGCCGTGAGGTTGAAATAGTCACAGCGCAACTCAGGCAACCGCAGGCATACAAAATGCGCCACTGGCTGCCCGTTTTGGCAGGCTCTTTGACGATAGTTCCATCGACGATGCGGACCGCGCGTGCTCCGTCCGGGCTGGCATCTGCACGCCGTTCTCCGCCACCAACTGCGTGCACAACCAATGCAGCCAATCTTCCGATCGCCGCAAGCGCTTCAGCAGCCCCACGTCGGAAATCACAGTCAGGCCGCTTTCGCTGGCGCGTACGGCTGTCTTACGCAGCGAGTAGCCACAAACTCAATCCTAGGGATGACACGATGCGACAGGATAGCCCTGCGTTTCCCGTGACGGCCATCGCCATCCAGTTACTAGACAGAACCAACGTGTCTTGTGTGCGCCGTCTCCACTCAGTTTGTTCGTAACCGTGAATGGCGCGGCGGGGGAGCTTTTAGACCTGGGCGGGGAGATTGTCGGTTATCAAGGCGTGGGGCAGCCCGCACGTGCCGGCAAAGTAGGAAGCCAGGAGCCCGTCGCAAGCTCGAATTTGACGAACCAATACTCTAGCTGCGCGCGACCGTCTCGGCCCAGCGGCGCAGTTTCCGATCGCGTCGCGCCAACCAGGTGTTTTCCGGCACCGCCTGCGACAAGGTGCGGAATTCGTACTGCTCGATCGTGCTGACGGCCCTCCCGTGCTCACTTCTGAGCACGCGCCCAAAGCCGACCAACTGCAGCGGGCAGCGGTTCTCAAGCAACGCAGGCCAGGCGATCGACAACTCGATAACGCCCCCGATTGGCAAATCGCGTTCCGTCGCGAATGCCACGCCGCCGCTGCTCAGGTTCAGCGTCTTGCCAGACCCAGCGGCGACGATTTTGTCTTGATCAAACACCCGGCATCGGATCTCGCGTTCTATCACGAAGCGCCGTTTGGACCGGCGTTCGACCGGATTATCCCCCTGTTCAAGTCCCATTGGTCTTATCCGTTAGAACTAGCGGCCTCGATAGCCGCCGCTGTTAGAACGACGACCACCGTTACCAGCCGGTTTTGGATAGGCCTCGTTGACGTTAAGCGTTCTGCCGTCAAGGTCTTTACCATTGAGAGCGGCGATGGCCTTCTCGCCTTCGATGTCGTTGGTCATCTCGACAAAGCCGAATCCTCTGGCTTGGCCTGTCTCGCGGTCGGTCACGATATTCACACGCTCCACGGTTCCGTGGCTTGCAAAGAGCGAACGGACAGTCTCTTCCGTGGCCCCAAAACTGAGGTTACCTACAAAGATGTTTTTCATTCGTTTTCCTTCTTAGGATTTGACGGGCAGCGAATCGGAGGAGATAGAACCAAGACGATTAGCGGGAGATCAAAAGCAACCCCAGTATAGCACATCGTGGGGGCGGAAGCTACCTCTTGGACGGCCGGCGTATGCATCTCGGCGGAACCGGCCTTCTGATAGGGCTTGGCCAACGAAAGGCTCGCCACACGGCTACATTAATTCGTCATATCGCTAGGGTTCGCGGTGGCCATGTTTTACTCTGGCTCTCGGCAGATCGCGACCATCTTTACCGGCAAGATGCCTAGGCTGTGAGCCTAGTGTCCCTTTCCCCCAGCCATCCTGATTGGATGATATATTTTCATCTGGTAAGCCAGAGCCAAAAAGTGAGTCTTAAGACGAAGGATGTTAAAAGGGGTTACGTAGCGGAAAGTTCGCATTCGGAACTGGCACCCGTGCGCCAATTGATGCTCTGGCTGTTGGTAGCCAATCTCGCAGCTCTGCCGGTGCCAGCAAAGTCGCAATCGGTGCCCGATTCGGGACATTCCCCCAGCACTGGCACGATGCCGGCGCAACCGGACCGGCCGTACACGCGTCCTACGCAAGCAATCAAGCTCCGCAACTATCTGTTCGACGGGTTCGGCCCTTATCCCATCGTCGGCGCAGCGCTCGCTGCTGGCATTAGCCAAGCCAGTAATGGAATCCCGGAGTGGAAGCAAGGCGCTGAGGGTTACGGCAAACGCATCGGGTCCGACTTCGGAATCGCGGCGGTAAGTACCACGACCCGTTATGCGCTGTCGGAAGCCTTCAAGCAAGACGCGCTGTACTACCGCTGTGAGTGCACGGGCGTGTTCCCAAGGCTGAAACATGCCGTGCTCTCGACCTTGACGGCGCGCCGCGGCAGCGATGGCCACCGCGTCTTCTCTCTCCCTGCGCTCGTTGCGCCGTATGTGGGCACAATGACGGCCGTCTATGGCTGGTACCCCGACTGCTACGGCGCCAAGGATGCGCTCCGCATGGGGAACTACAACCTTCTGGCATATATGGGCGGCAACATCTTTCTTGAGTTTTTCTACAGCGGACCCCACTCCTGGCGCTCTCGCATGCATTTAAACAATCGGCACGGAGCGCCAGATTCGGGCTCAAATCCATGATCTCTGGTGAGCAACGTGGTCTTCGAGGTGACACCGTAAGTTCAAGATTCCCCCGAGCGCCGGCGCTTGTTAAGCGGCGATATCGGCCTCTATTCTTAGTTCCACACGATCGGCTTGTCCCCAGGGCACTCCCGTACCCCTGCATTTGCCTGCGTGCATGAAACGCCAGAGTGATTCGCGACACTATACAACATGGAGGCTGCCATGATGTCTGGAAACGAGCCGTGCGCGGAACCTTGTCTTCCGGTGTACGAGGTCACCAGGACAGGTATCGAGGAAAAGCAGGCCAGGAAGCTAGCCGAGGCTTTGAAGATCCCTGTGGAGAGGATGTTCTTGCGAGATGGGATGGCCTTGTTCATCGATCCCGCCAACTACCTTGCTATCCCTACCGTCCCCATCGCCGACCCGGAAATCGCCGCCGCCCACCGCCAGGCCACCAAGAACCATTATCCGGAGATACCAATCGAGGTGAGGGCCATCGATTACGCGGCCCTGGGCAGGCTGTCGCCCCTTGGCTCCGAGGAGGCGCTCAAGTCGACATCTGTGGCACTGGAATCCGCAGGCCTGACGCCGGACCACGCGACGCCGGTCGTCGGTCACACAGTGTTCAAGACGGTCTCGACCACCAGCGGCAGGGGTGCTCCGGCTTCGACGAGGACGAATCTCGACACGCACGTCAGCTTCCGTTTCACGCTCGACGGCCACCTACTGGTGGGGCCGGGCGCACAGGTGCAGGTATCCTACGGTCCCGAGGGAAGCGTCACCCGCCTGCTCCATTCCACGCGCACGCTGAAGAAGGGACCCTCGGTCAAGATCATCCCCGCCGATGTGGTTCGCGGCCGGTTTGCCAGGTTTCTGCCGGACGATGCGGAGGTCAAGCTTCGGCTTGTCTACTGGGCTCCGCCGCTTCGGCCCGGAGTCTACTCGTCGTCGCGATGGAGTCCCAGCCTGATCATTCCCTGGTACGCCGTCACCATCACGAGGCATTCGGTCGATTCGAGAACGAATGCGGCCCAGACGCGGACCTCGCGCGTGCATCTGGTCCCGGCAACCGATGATTTCAGGTTCGTCCCCTCGGTGACCCTCACCGCTGCCGCCACGCAAAGGTCGCGGGTCGAGGCGCATGCAACGGCGACCGGCGGCACGCCACCTTACACATATCTGTGGGCTGGGTCCAACCCAGAAGCTTCTTCCAGCACAGGCGACTCGGTCGGCTATGTTCCCTTGGTACGCGACTTCCGTAGCGTCCTGCCCGCCCAATCGTTCGAGAGGACCGACAATGTCTCGGTGACGGTCATCGACGCCAACGGCGTGTCGGTGCAGGCAGGCGAGTCGGTCCAGGTGACGGCCCAGCCCGCTCCGCGCTCCCATAGTTCCGTGACCTATGGCTGCGAGAGTCCGAACGACCCCGGACCGAGCCCGACAGACGGCTCGTACGCGCCGGAAAGGATCGCCTGGCTGCAGGCTATGGGGGCCGCCGGCCAGGGTGGAGGGTCGCAGAGGTTCTGCTGGCTGGCCGACACTTCCTGGCCGGGCGACTACATCGAGCCTGTTCCCCCCGGGTCTCTGGAAGCAGATCCATGGATAAACGGAGACGCCGACCATTCGAACTGGGGAATCAACACGACGAACATTATGTTGTATAACGGCGACGGCTCGGCCGGGGGCTTCGCTGAGATGTATCCCGGCGCCACGCTCGCCAACTACAACTCGTCGGGCGGCGCTACCCTGTCGACGCCAGGTTCAAGCGCGACGGTGCAGATCGGCAGCCAGAGCTACGCGGTCAACTACAACGGCTCCTGGGGAGCCCCGAACCCGAACGACAATCTGCAGTGGCTTGCGATGTACGCCTGCCAGATACTTGAGGACGACAGCAACAACCCCTCCCCGTGGCTGCGCTGGGGTCCGGCCTTCAACGGCCTGCACAGCCTTCTGGGGTTCGAAACCACCGCGTCAGACGCCGGGGTCGGCTTCATGACCGACTTCCCCGCGAACATACTGGGCTTCATCGCCATAACCGTATTTGGCGCCACCATATACCTACCACAACCGCCCCAGACCATAGTCCAGGGGTGGCTCAATGCGGCGATAACCAACCAGATGGGCACGCCGGCTGCCATGGGACCGATCTGCAACGTGGACTTCTTCGGTCTTACCTTCGGTGTCTTCGACTACCCAGATTACTACTGGGGCAAGGGAACGGTATGCTCGAACATCTCGCAATCGCAGATAAACGGTTGGTGGTACATACAGGGAACCGACGCCCTACAGGAATTTCCGTAGCGCCCTCTCGCCGCGGGGGCAAAAGAGAAGGTCGCCGTAGCGGCTTATTAGAAACCGCAAAGCTACTTCAGGTACTGGTCCAACCAACCTAGCCATCGGCGGTACACATCCTGATAGCGTATGGGGTCGTATGGAAAGTGTCCGGGAACCGGGTAGGCTACGAATTTCACCGGCACTCCATTGTCCTTCAAGGCATGGTAGAGCTGGTACGACTGCGTGACGGGAACACGCGCGTCTCGCGTATTGCTGAGGATCAGGGTCGGCGTCTTGATCCGGGTCGCGTAGGTGATCGGCGACTGCGCAACGTAGTCCTTCATGTTGCCTCCCACCCACGGAGAACTCTTGAAGAAGTAGCGCGAATAGGAACCGCCCATGTCCGACAGGTTGTATTCCTCGTTCCAGTCGGTGACCGAAGCTCCCGCTACCGCCGCCTTCCAGATGTGGTAATGGCTGATGAGCCAGCTTGTCATGTAGCCGCCGTACGACCAGCCCGTAACCGCGATCTTCGACTCATCGACGAAGCCAAGTTTTTTCACCGCGTCGATTCCTGCCATCACGTCCCGGCCCGGACCATCGCCGGCATCGTTGTAGATTGCTCGCTGGTAAGCATTGCCCAAGTTATCGCTGCCGCGGTAGTTGGGCTCGAAAACGACATAGTCTCGCGCCGCCATCAGTTGGCCTAAATCGTCGAATCCGATTGTCGCAGCATCCTGGGGGCCACCATGAACCAACAATACGAGTGGGTACTTCTTGTCTTTTCTGAAATCGGGTGGGTAGATGAGGAGACCGTCCTCGCGGAAGCCGTCCGGACCCTGCCACTCGAAGGGTTCCATCTTCCCGAGTTGCAGCTCGGCTATCATTTGGTTGAAATTCGTCAGCCGCTTCGGGGTATCGGTGGGAGAGGACATGTAATAAAGCTCGGAAGGCCTGGAAACCGTGCTGCCGGGGAATGTGATCTCATCTTTCGGCCCAACGGCCGCGTCGACCCAGTCGTCCGAAGTCGGACTTACTTCGCCCAAGGGCAGCCTGTGGGCCTTGCCTTTGAGCGGCTGCAACCACATGGAAACCCGCGTGCCGTCGTCCCCGCCGGCCAGCAAAGACTGGCCGTCTGGCATCCAAATGGCGCGCCACGGGTTGCGGTCGATCTCGCGGGTGAGGTCGACGCCGTTGCCGCCCGCCACGGAGACGACAAAGATTTCGTTGATGTTGCTGTAATCGCCATCGCGCGGATACCAGTAGGCCAGTTGCGAGCCATCGGGCGAGAATAGGCCGAAGCTTTCGAACTTCTCGTGGTTGGTGAGCTTGCGGGTCTCACCAGTCTCGACGTTCAGGATTTGCAAAGTGGTCGGGTCGCCGTCACTGTAATGCGGGTGCTCCTGTCTGGTGAAGGTCAGCGACTTGCCGTCCGGCGACCACGAAATAGGCGAAGCCGGACGATTCGGCGGCGGACTCTTTTGAAGGCTCCACGGCCCCGAGGTCAGTCTCTTCGCGTTCCCACCCTCGGCGCTCACCAGCCAAATATGAGAAGGAGTCGGCGCGGCAGTCGCCAGGTATTCGTTGTCTGCTACCTCGAACGAGTCATTGTGCTTCTCAATCTCTGTCTGGTTAGGTGGATCGTCGCTGCTGACGTAAGCGATGTCCTTTCCCTTCGGCCGCCAGGCAAACTGTTCAACCCCGTTGGGCGCATTGGTGACCTTCTTCGCGTCTCCACCGCTCATCGGCATGACGAAAACCTGCGGACCATCCTCCTTCTTTCCAGTAGCGTGGTCTTTCATGTCCTTGGTGTACGGTACGACC
>JBEKUO010000299.1:0-10702 GCA_049514955.1 Bryobacteraceae bacterium
ATGCCAGCGCGGCTTCGGCCGTGGTGCGATCTTCGGCCACCACCACACCTTTTCCCGCAGCCAGGCCGTCGGCTTTGATGACAACCGGATAAGTGAAGCGTCCTAGCGCGCGGAGGGCAGCGGCGGCATTCGGCGCGGTTGCGAAGGCGGCGGTGGGGATACTGCTTTGTTTTAGAAAGTTCTTTGCGAATATCTTGCTGCCTTCGAGCTGCGCGGCCGCAGCCGTAGGACCGAAGATCAGGCGGCCGCGCGCGCGAAATGTATCGACGATTCCAGCCACGAGCGGCGCCTCGGGTCCCACGACCGTTAGATCGGCATCCACGGACTCGGCAACGGCCAGGAAGGCGTCCGGTGATCCATCACCCGCGGGCAGGCATCTGCCGGCGCGTGCGATTCCTGGGTTGCCAGGCGTCGCGAAGACTCGCTCGACTTCCGGGCTCTGTGCCAAGCGCCAGGCGAGAGCGTGCTCCCGTCCGCCACCGCCGATAATCAAGACCCTCATAGCCGATACAATGATATCAATGCACGAGAAGTACGACGTAGTGGTGATCGGGGCTGGGCATGCGGGATGCGAGGCGGCGCGGGCGTGCGCCCGCATGGGGCTGAAGACCGCCATGGTCACCATGAACCTGGACCTGATTGCGCAGATGTCGTGCAATCCGGCCATAGGGGGCATCGCCAAGGGACATCTGGTTCGCGAGATCGATGCGCTCGGGGGAGTGATGGGGGAGGTGACCGATTCCGTGGGTATCCAGTTCCGGCTCCTCAACACCAGCCGCGGACCGGCCGTGTGGTCGCCGCGGGCGCAATGCGATAAGAAGATGTACCGTATGCGCATGCGTGAGGTGCTGGAGCGCGAACCGAACTTGCGTATCAAGCAGGCGGAGGTCGCGGCGCTGGAGATCACCGACGGCCCCGAGCGCCGGGCGACAGGGGTGAAGCTGCGCGACGGGCGAACGATCATGGCCGGCGCGATTATCATCACCACGGGGACATTTCTGAACGGCCTGGCGCACGTCGGGGAGATGCAGTATAGCTGCGGCCGAAACGGCGAGGCGCCTTCGCAGCTTCTTGGGGAGCAGTTGCGGACGTTGGGATTGAAATGGACGCGGCTGAAGACGGGCACGCCGCCACGGCTGGATGGGAGGACTATCGACTGGAGCCGCTTCGAACCACAGGCGGGCGATCCGGAACCGACGCCGTTCTCATTTCTGACCGAGAAGATCGACCGTCCCCAAGTGCAGTGCCACATTGCCTATACGACCGCGGAGACACACCGCATCCTGCGGGAAGCGATTCCGCGCTCGCCGTTATATAGCGGGCAGATCGAGGGAGTGGGGCCGCGCTACTGTCCGTCGATCGAAGACAAGGTCGTCAAGTTCCCGGATAAGCTGCGGCACCAGATCTTTCTGGAGCCGGAAGGCTTGGATACCAACGAGGTGTACGTCAACGGCATGTCCACCAGCATGCCCATTGACGTGCAAGTGGCGATGGTGGCGTCGGTGCCTGGGTTGGAGCAGGCCGAGATGATCCGGCCGGGTTACGCGATTGAGTATGACGCGATTGATCCGCGGGAACTGGGCCATACGCTGGAGGTGAAATCCATACGGGGGTTGTATCTGGCCGGGCAAATCAACGGCACTTCTGGTTATGAGGAGGCCGGATGCCAGGGCTTGGTTGCCGGAATCAATGTGGCGTGCTCGCTGTTGGGGCGACCCGCGGTCGTGATCGGGCGAACCGAGGGGTACACAGGCATCCTGATCGATGACCTGATTACAAAAGGCGCCGACGAGCCGTACCGCATGTTCACTTCACGGGCGGAGTTTCGGCTGCACTTGCGCATTGACAACGCGGATGAGCGGCTCACACCGATTGGCCGGCGCGTGGGGCTGGTTACGGATGAGCGCTGGGAGGTGTTCTCGAGGAAGCAACGCCAAAAGGCGCTCCTTTCTGAGGGGCTGCGGCAGCATAAGTACGGGCAGTGGCTGAAACGCCCAGAGGCCTCGATTCGCGAGATCTGCGCTTGGGTGCGGGAGGTGCTGGGCGAGGAGCCTGTGCGGGGTTTGCTCGCCACCATCGAAACGGAGATCAAATACAACGGATACATCGTGCAGCAGGAGCGGCAGATTGAGCGGCTGAAAGATGCCGAGCGGCGGCCCATCCCGATGTCGTTCGGCTTTGGCGGCATTCCCGGGTTATCGCGCGAAATTCGGGTTACCTGAGTTTGGGCCGTGTTTGCTGAACTGCTGCGGGCGAAGTTATCTGGAATCTGCGAGTTATCCGCTGAACAGATCGGGCAGTTAGGGCAACACTACGAGTTGCTCACCCGCTGGAACAAGGTGCTGAATCTGACCTCGGTTCGCTCCATGGAGGAGGCGGTGGAACGGCATTATTGCGAGTCGGTATTCGCGGCCTGCCACCTCCCGGAAGTTGCGTCTGTCGCCGACATCGGGTCTGGCGCCGGCTTCCCGGGGATCCCGATTGCCATTGTGCGGCCGCAATGTTCGGTTGCGTTGATCGAGTCTCACCAACGGAAGGCAGTATTCCTCCGGGAGGCCGCGCGAGACCTTGGAAATGTTCGGGTTATTGCCAAACGGGCGGAGGAGGTTACGGAGCGATTCGATTGGGTGGTGTCGCGGGCGGTAAAGTATTCAGACATAGGCGGGGTACTAAAGGAGTTGGGCCGAAATGCCGAATTACTGACTGGTGAGGTGCGTCGATCAGACCTACCCGGGTTCGAGTGGCAGGAGCCAATCCCGTTGCCGTGGGGCGAGCGCCGGTATCTGTGGATCGGGCACGCTCGTCCCGACTGAGGTGCAATATTCCGATCTGCGGGAACTGCGGCGTTCCCGTTTCACGTGAAACGAGCGGTTTGCAGGTTCCCCTCACCGTACATATAGCGGCCGATCACGGCACGAGCCAAACATTCACAACCAACCCTGTTTCACGTGAAACGCTCGTGCGAATTCGAGTCACAATCGTGCTAGCATGGCCGCTTGGGAAAGATCCTCGCTGTAGCTAATCAGAAGGGCGGAGTCGGAAAGACAACCACCGCTATCAACGTCGCTGCCTCCCTGGCCGCAAACGACTTGCGAGTCCTGGTTATCGATTCCGACCCGCAGGGCAACGCCACGACAGGGCTGGGTGGCGCGAAGGACCCGGCCCGTCCCAGCCTTTATCACGTCCTGTTGGGAGGAGCGGAAGTAACAGACGCTATTGTAAATACCGGATTCGAGGGGCTGGACTTGGTCCCCGGCGACAAAAACCTGGTAGGCGCGAATCTGGAGTTGGTGGACGCGCCGCGGCGGGAGTTCCGCCTACAGGAAAAGGTGAGTTCGGTGCGCGCCCAGTACGACTTCATCTTGATCGACTGCCCGCCGGCACTCGACCTGCTGACCCTGAACGCCCTGATCGCGGCCGATTCCGTCTTGGTGCCCATCCAGTGCGAATTCTTTGCCCTGGAGGGTATCTCGGAGCTCATGGATACAATCCAGCGGATTCGTGAATCGTTCGGGCACGCCTTGGAAATTGAGGGCATCCTCCTCACCATGTTCGACGACCGCACGAACCTGACTCGCCAGGTGGCTGCCGACCTGAGGGACTTCTTCCGCGATCAAGTCTTCAAGACTGTCATTCCGCGAAGCATTCGCCTTGCCGAGGCGCCCAGCTACGGTAAGACCATCCTGGCGTACGATGTCCGCTCGCGTGGCGCGGAGAGTTACATCCGCCTCGCGAAGGAGATTCTGGATCATGAACAAAAACGTGGAAAATCCGCGCAGAGCGCTAGGTAAGGGCCTCAGTGCCCTGCTGCCCACCCGGCCGACGCCGCAACCTCCCGCGGAGGTCCTCCATTCAGGGGAAGAGGTTGCGCAACTTCCCATCGACTCGATCCAGCCAAACCCGCTGCAGCCCAGGCGAATCTTCCAGCATGATCGCATGGAGGAGTTAGCCCAGTCGATACGCGCCAACGGCATCATTCAGCCCTTGGTCGTGCGGCGGCACGCCGAGCACTATCAATTAGTAGCAGGTGAGCGGCGCTGGCGCGCCGCCAAGATGGCAGGAGTGGCGCAGGTTCCCGCAGTCATACAGGAAATCGCCGACGATCGGTTGCTCGAGATCACACTCATCGAGAACATCCAGCGTGAGGACCTGAATCCCATCGAGACAGCTCAGGCCTTCGACCGCCTGTGCAGCGAATTGAAGTTGAATCATGAGGAGATTGGCCGCCGGACGGGCAAGGACCGGTCCACAATCGCAAATCTAATCCGCCTCCTTCAGCTTCCACCGGACATCCAGCAACTGATAGCCGAGAGGAGACTGTCAGCCGGGCACGCACGCTGTCTCCTGGCCTTACCGACGGTCGAGCTACAACGCGAGGTCGCCGAGAAATCGGTGGCGCAGGGCTGGTCGGTGCGCCAAGTCGAACGCCTGACCCAGCGGATCATGGAAGACCGTAAACCGAAAGCGGTCGATGAGGTCCAACCCGATCCCAACGTCAAGGCGGCCATCCAGGAATTGGAAAGGGTCCTCGGGACGAAGGTGCGGATCATCGAGAAGGCCCGCCAGAAGGGACGCATCGAAATCGAGTACTACTCCCCCGAAGACCTGGATCGAATTTATTCCACCATCGTGGGTGGCGGACAGTAAGCTACTTCAGCATTTTGAGAATAGAAACCAATTCAGTGCGGATTCGAACCAAAGGATCGGGGGTGAATAGGTCTCCCTGTTGCCGATCCGCCACCGTGGACTTGGGCTCCTTGGATTCGTTGTGGAGCGATTGGCGGGCGCCTTCGATGGTGTACCGCTTGTCATAAAGCAGGTGCTTGATTTTGAGCAGAAGCTCGACGTCCTTGCGCCGATAGAGGCGGTGCCCGGTGCCGGACTTCTTGGGCGCAAGCGTTGGGAACTCGCCTTCCCAGTAACGCAGGACGTACGATTCGACGCCCAGTAAACCGGCCACTTCGCCGATCCGAAAGTACAGCTTGTCCGGTATCTCTGGCGTTTCTTTGGGTACCGCCGGTTCTGTCATCAGCCTCTCGTCATCCTACCCTACTGCGCTTGGATTTGTCACGACCGCGGCCCCTTGTACGTGGTATGCGATACCGACGGGGCAAGTGGCCCGTTCTCTTTTTCGGTGGTTTTCTTCTGAGTGCTGATATACACTCAGATCAAGGAGAAACGCATTTTGCTCGATTCCCTGCCCGCTCTAGAATTCCAACGCTCCCAGATCCTGCGCCAGATCTCCACCCTCGGCGACTTGCGCCCAGGCTCCATCTGCGCTGTCCCGCGCCGCTGCGGCAAGCCCACTTGCCACTGCGCCAAGCCCAACGACCCCGGCCACAATCCGCAAATGCGCCTCACGCGTAGAGTGCATGGCAAAACAATAGCCGAGTCCTTTCCTTCGCCCGCCGCTTTCCGCAAAGCACAAGCCGAAGTCCGCGAATACCAACGCTTTCAGCGTTTGTGTGCGCAATTCGTGGAGATCGGCGATAAGATCTGCCGTCTGCGTCCGCGCGAAAAGCAACCCCAGGGTTGGAGCGCCGAGGAAAGAAAACGGCTGCTGCGATCCATCAGGAAGGCGAACAGGAAATAAACACGCCTGCCCGTGTTCTGCGCCGAGCGGCGCAAGACCGGCGCGCTGGACATCGCAGCCGTCGAGTTAGCTCTGCGCACGGGCCGGAGCGGCAGGACTGCGCGAACTGCCCCGTCGTCACCGTGCGGGGACCACCCAATGCGCGGCGCCTGCACGGCGCTCCCGAACAGTGGCCTCGTCAGCGCGGCTCCGCTGATGTGCCGCTGCTTCCACCCGTCACCGCCAGTGGATTCACCAGGTGATGTTCGGCGTAGTACCCAGGCCGGACGCGCTCCACGATCTGCGCCACCGGCCGATCCAACACCCGGAAATACGGCTGCGGATTCAGGCCGATCCAGAAGGCCCACGCCAGCAGCGGTGCGAAGACGGCCACCTCGCGCAGCGAAAGGTCGTGCAGCTTCAGGTTCTTCTCGGAGGTTTCGCCCAGCATCGTCCGTTGGAACAGCCACAGCAAATACGCCGCTCCCAGCGCAATCCCCACTACGCCCCAGAATGCCCAATTGAACGACATCTGGTAAGCGCCTTGCAGAATCGTGATCTCGCCGATGAAGCCGTTTAGCGGCGGCATACCCATGGAGCTAAGCGCAGCGATCAGGAAAACGATGGTGAATACCGGCATCACCCGCATCAGCCCGCCGTATTCACTGATTTCGCGCGTGTGGCGGCGCTCGTAGACCACGCCTACTATCAGGAAGAGCATCCCGGTGGAAATGCCATGGTTGATCTGTTGGATGATCGATCCGGCGATGCCCGCCGGGTTCAGCGCGAAGATTCCCAGCGTGCAGAATCCCAGGTGGCTGACCGATGAGTACGCAATCAGCTTCTTCCAGTCCTTCTGCATCAGGCACACCGCCGCGCCGTAGACGATACCGATGATCGAAAGCACCGCCATGATGTTCACGATCGTAGGATTCTTGGCCGCGTCCGGCAGCAGCGGAAGAGAAAAGCGCAGAAATCCGTATGTCCCCATCTTCAGCAGGACGCTGGCCAAGATCACGGAGCCAGCCGTGGGGGCCTCCGTGTGAGCGTCGGGCAGCCATGTGTGGAACGGGAACATGGGGACCTTCACGGCGAAGCCCACGAAGAACGCCCAGAAGACCCACCACTGCATGCCGGGCGAAAGGCTGGTGCGCAGCAGGTCGAAAATATCGAACGAATACGCCTGAAATTGTGTGTAGTGCTGATAATAGAGCGTCAGGATGCCGAGCAGCATCAGCACCGAGCCGATCAAGGTGTAGATGATGAACTTGATGGCCGCGTAGGCACGCCGCTCGCCGCCCCAGATGGCAATGATGAAGTACATGGGCACCAGCACGGTTTCCCAGAACACGAAGAAGAGCAGGAAATCGAGCGACATGAACACGCCGAGCATGGCGGTTTGCAGCAGCAGGAAAAACGCGTAGTATTCCTTGAGCCGGTCCTGGATTGCGTTCCAACTGCACAGAATAGCGAGGAAGCCCAGCACCGTGGTGAGCATTACCAGCAACAGGCCGAACCCATCGATGCCGAGATGATAGGATGCGCCGATGCTGGGAATCCAGGGCGCATGCTCGACGAACTGGAAGTCCTTGCCGCGATCGAATTGGAAAACCAGCGGCAGCGAGACCAGGAATCCGGCAAACGATGCGGCGTTGGCCCAAAGCTTGATGAGGCGCGGGTTGGATGCGGGCAGGAAGAACAGAACCACGAGGCCGGCCAGGGGCGTGAAAAGGACGATCGATAGAATGTGGTCCATAGCGCGGATTGGAGAGTTTATATTATCACTTGTGGACGGCGGGGAAAGGAGGATGCTCGCAGGGAGATGTTCGCGGGTGCGCTCGGCGATAGGGTTCCCTCCGCAGTTCAAGCGCGCCAGTCGCCCCCGCGAAGCCAGTGCCCGTCTCACGCCAACTGCAGAACAACGAAGAAAAGGCGCATGATAGGAGAATCCCTTATGGAATCATCCCCTTCACGGCTGACCCAACTGGAGAACCGCCTTGGTGCAAGCTGGCGCCACATCAACGGCGCACGGTCTCGTTCACAGGCAAAGCGGGAGGAATTGAAATTCTCGCTTCGGCGTATTGATTCTGAGGACACAAGCATCGTTGTCTTTGGCTCCCTGGCGCGGGACGAATTCACGGAAGGCAGCGACGTTGATTGGACCCTCCTCGTCGACGGCTTTGCCGACCCGAAGCATCTCGAACTCGCGCGCAAGATCGACCAGATCGTGAGCAGCACATCCAAGCCTCCCGGCAGGGAGGGGGCGTTCGGAAACCTGGCTTTCAGCCACGAACTGGTACAGCAAATCGGTGGCGAAGACGACACTAATCGCAACACTACCCGGCGCATTCTGCTTTTGCTGGAGTCAAACATCGTTGGACGACCGGAAGCTTATGAGCGGGTCGTCACGAATATCCTGCGTCGTTACATATTCGAGGACCGTGGATTCGTCCAGCAGTCCGGACCGTACCACGTGCCTCGATTCCTCTTGAACGACTTCGCACGATACTGGTGGACGATGGCAGTCGATTTCGCCTACAAGCAGAGGACACGATTCGGAGAGGGCGCGGCCATTCGGAATATCAAGCTGCGCATGTCGCGAAAGTTGCTTTATGTGTCTGGTCTCCTGACGTGCTTTGGCTGTGAACTTGGATTCGGTGACGTAAAGCGGGCTCCCGACTCCCCCGGTCCGAATGGGGCGGCCGAGTGTGTCGACTGCCTCCGCCGGCAGTTGCGCCAAACGCCGCGCGAAATTCTTGCCAGTGCCTTGCTTCACTTCGACCATCTGAATGAGACGGGCCGCAAGCTCCTCGATGCCTATGATGGATTCCTCGGTATCCTAGCGGACGGCGACTCGCGCAAGCGTCTCGCAAGTCTTGAGGCTGACGCGTATGAATCCGATGCGGTGTTTCAAGATGCCCGGAAACTCAGCCATCAGTTCCGCGAAGGCCTGTTGGATCTGTTCTTTGATCGGAAATCGGGTCTGTTTGAGCTAACGAAGAATTACGGGGTTTTCGGTAGTGGGCTACTTTGGTTTTCCACAGGCTTGACGCCACCCGTCGAAACGTGCAAGGCTGGAGGCGTATGCGAAAGCCGTCAGGCAGAGAACCAGAAGATGAAGTGCAGGCCGGTTTCATGGCCGTCCACAGATTATTGGGAGACCTTCCGACCACTGTGGAACCGGAACAGCCCGTCAGGTCCCTCAGGTCCCAAATCCTATCGGAGCTTGGGCGTGAAGGAGGGAAAATCGGGGGTAAGCGCCGTGCTGAGAGCATGACGCCAGAACAACGCCGCAGAAGTGCTCGTAAAGCAGCTAAAGCGCGCTGGGCCAATCGCAAGGCGTCCTGATCGAACCATAACTTTTTTGCAGAATCTTTTTCAAAAGTCTTGACAATGCGTGAGCCGTCTGGCATACTATAAGTATGAACAGGCTCACTTCTGAACAGCGCGCCGCAGTGATTAGCTGCCTGATCGAAGGCGACTCCGTCCGCTCGACCGTCCGTATAACCGGCGTGGCGAAAAAGACCGTCATGCGACTGGTCTTTGAAGTCGGCTCGTTCTGCGCTAACTACCAGAACCGGATTTTTCAGAATCTCAAGTGCGAACGGATTCAGGTTGATGAATGCTGGTCGTTCTGCTACGCGAAGCAGAAGAACGTTACCTCGGAGATTGCGGAGAAGAATCCAGGCGCGGGCGATGCATGGCTTTGGGCCGCGATTGATGCCGATACCAAGCTGGTGCCCTGCTGGCTGATTGGCAAACGAGACCCGGCAAGCGCCCGTGACTTCATCGAAGACCTTGCCAGCCGTCTGTCGAATCGCATCCAACTTACCAGCGATGGCCTTAAGATGTACGTCAAGGCGGTTGATAAGGCGTTTGCGGGCGATATCGACTATGCGCAACTGGTGAAGATTTACGGCCTGCCGGAAGAGCTTGAGAAGCGGTACAGTCCCGCCGTTTGCATCGGCTGCGAGAGTCACGCTATCATCGGTAACCCTGATCCGGAGCACATCAACACTAGCTATATCGAGAGACACAATCTCAGCGTGCGGATGACTGCACGCCGGTTCACAAGACTGACTAACGCATTCTCTAAGAAGATTGAGAACCATATTGCATCCGTTGCTCTAACTTACTTCGCCTATAACTTCATCAAGGTTCATCGCACCCTCCGCACGACGCCTGCGATGGCCGCTGGTGTGACGGATCGGTTATGGGATGTAAATGACCTAGTTGCCGCGTGGGAAGCGGAAGAACGGACGGAGAAAGCAGCATAGTGCGGCTTTTTTTATTGTCCCTGATTAAGCGAATCACAACTAACGCGATTAGGGCCACGAACGTAATACTAAACCTTCTTTCATCGCTCCCTGTAAGAATATTCCTGTATCTAGCGTCACTATTGATAATCTGGGCTTGGTTATCGAGCAGCTTTTGGACTCTCCGATACTTTTGGGATTGGTCTGGTGATGTCGCTACTGTATTGGTAATCGTAGGAGTGATCGGAGAAACCTTTGCGGAGTGGACGGAAGAACACGCCCGTAAGTATCGGTCACTCGCTAAATTATCAGTCGCAGTGTTGATAGTCGGCCTAGCTATAGAGTTATCTGCACACCGAATAGCTACCGACCTAACCGCTGAAGAGACAGCGGATGCCGATAAACAATTAGGACAAACATTCAAGGCGGCTGGCTCTGCTATCGAGCGGGCCAGTGAAGCGGACGAGCGGGCCGGGCTTGCAGACCAAAATGCCGGTAAAGCAAACGAGCGGGCTGGCAAAAACGAACGGGAAGCAGCAGTGTTACGAAAACAGGCCGCTAGGATCGTAAAACGAGCGGAGGATGAAGCGACAGCCCGTATAGCTATTGAACAACGGTTAGAGTGGCGGAGTCTGTCTATGCCACAGGCCGAAGCTATTCGCAAGGCACGGCCACAAGAATTGATTTGGTTAAACGTAGGAATGGAATATATCGCCGGAGACCTAGAGGGAGGCCTATATGCAGATGCCATACGAAGCGCGCTTAATGTTGCCGGGTTAAAAGCAGCAGATCCCGTAGCCAATCTACTCAGCGGACCACTTCCAGTCGGAGTGCAGATACGTACAGGAGATGCCTTCAGGGTAAATGAGCGGGT
>JBEKUO010000300.1:0-12117 GCA_049514955.1 Bryobacteraceae bacterium
GGCCATCCGGCTTCTTTTTGGTTGTTGCCCAACATCCAGAACGCCGGCCAAATGCCCTGACCGTATGGAATCTTGATGCGCGCCTCCACGCGGCCATACTCGGTGGAGAACTTACCCTGTGTCTTCAGGCGGGCCGAGGTGTAATGGCCCGGAGTGGGCTCGAGCGCCTGAATCACCAGGTTGCCTTCGCCATCCAGATAAGCATTGCTGCGGCTATCCGTATAAACCTCGAGCTCCTGATTGCCCCATCCCCCGCCACCCAGATCGTAGACCCATTTCGACGGATCGGGTGGCACCCCCGCCGCGCCACTGAATTCGTCGCTCCACACCAGGCGCCTGTCCTTCGGCGCGGCGAAGACCGGCAACATAGCCATGCAACACAATACAGCCACCGCCCAATTCATCGATCATCCTCACTGCCAGCATACCAGTGAGAAGTGCTTGTAGGGCCGCAACTATACCTGCAGAGCCGCAACTTTACCAGAGCCGCGACCGTAAGGGAGCGGTTTCTACCAGAGTCCGCACGCAACGCCGCACGATACAATAGTCGCAGTGAAAGCCCTCGTCCTCATTTTGCCTCTAGCAGCTGCGCTGGCACAGCCCCCACCCGCGCCGCGCAAGGTCGAGCTGCTATGGCCCGGCGGCGCGCCTGGAGCGGTAGGGACCGATGACGCCGACAAGCCCAACCTCACTATCTATCCTGCCCCCGAAGCGGCCGCGACGAAAACCGGCGTGATCGTCTGTCCCGGCGGCGGCTACGGCGCACTCGCCAAAGACCACGAAGGCGATCAGATCGCACGCTGGCTCAATTCGTTGGGCGTATCGGCGTTTGTCCTGCAATACCGCATCGCGCCACGTTACCGCCATCCGGCGCCGTTGCAGGATGCGCAACGCGCCATTCGCTTTGTGCGCGCGCACGCGGCCGACTACCGGATCTCACCCGACCGCATTGGCATCTGGGGGTTTTCCGCGGGTGGGCATCTGGCGTCCACTACCGGCACGCACTTCGATTCCGGAGATCCCCGCGCGGCCGATCCCATCGATCGGCAAAGCTCGCGGCCGGACTTCATGATCCTGGCCTATCCGGTGATCTCTTTCATCACGCCTTATACCCACCGCGGCTCGCTGCGCAATCTGCTCGGCGACAACCCCGATCCGAAGTTGGTGGCCAGCCTCTCCAATGAGACTCAAGTAACTCCTCAGACACCGCCAACGTTCCTGTTTCACACCAATGAAGATACGGGCGTGCCGCCTGAAAACAGCGTGCTGTTCTACATGGCCCTGCGACATGCTGGCGTGCCCGCGGAAATGCACATCTACGAGCGCGGACCCCACGGCGTGGGGCTTGCGCCAACCGATGCCGTCCTTGTAAGTTGGACGCAGCGATTAAAGGATTGGCTTGATATTCGCGGGTTACTCAAATAGCATAGAGGCGCTGCCTTTACTCATCTCGCTGCCCAGCCTGAGGATTACCGACGCCATCGATATCCTGGTGGTCGCGTTCCTGATCTACCAGGGCCTGCTGATCGTCAAGGGGACACGCGCCGCCCACATTCTCGTCGGCATCCTGATGCTGGTGGCGCTCTATGTCGTCGCGCTGTGGGTCGGTCTGGAGGCGGTGCGCTCGGTGCTGTCGTTTATCGTGCCGTATATCGCGCTCGCCGTCATAGTGTTGTTTCAGTCGGAGATCCGCCGCACGCTGGCGCGCATGGGACGCAAGCGCTGGTTCGCCCGCGGCTACCAGCGGCCGGAGTTCACCGAGGATCTCCTGATTGCCGCGCGCCGCCTGGCTGCCGACAAGACCGGCGCGCTCATCGTCCTCGAGAGAGACATAGGATTGCGCACCTTCATCGAAAGCGGCGTCCGCTTGGATGCCAGTCTTTCGAGCGATCTGCTGCTGGCCATCTTTTATCAGGGCGCCGCGCTGCACGATGGTGCGGCCATTGTACAGCGGGACAGAATCGCGGCAGCCGCCTGTTTTCTGCCGCTGACCACCAACCCCGCCATAGCCTCCAACTTCGGCACCCGCCACAGGGCGGCCATCGGCATCACCGAGGAGACCGATTGCCTGTCGCTGATCGTTTCCGAAGAAACCGGCCGCATCTCCGTGGCGGCCTTCGGAGAGATGGAATCCGGCTTGAGTTTGGGCGAAGTAGACGAACGGATCTGCAGGCACTTCGGGGTGCGCCGGACCTCGCCTCGCGCGATCGAGGAATTCGCCGCGGACATTCCGATGGAATCCCATCGGGCGGAAAGGATCGAGCCCGAGTGAAGAAACTGTTCACCCAAAACGTGGGCTGGAAGCTGCTCTCGCTGGCGGCGGCTGTGCTCCTTTGGATTGCGGTAGCCAGCGAGCCGGAACTATCGACCTTCATTTCTCTGCCTGTCGAATACAAGAACCTTCCTACGGATTTAGAGATCAGTTAGGATGTAGTCGAGACGGTGTTTCTGGAATTGCGGGGGCCCTCCGGAGAGCTGCGCGACTTGCCGGACGCCCGGCAGCGCTACGCCGTGATCCTGGATATGAGCGCCGCGGAACCCGGCCAGCACACATTCAGCATCGATGGGGGGGATGTCAGGTTGCCGCGGGGTGTCCAACTGGTGCGCGCCATCCCCGCTCAGATCCGGCTGGATTTCGAGCACACGGCCATGCGCCGCGTGCCTGTGAACGTGCGTTTCGGGGGTGGTTTGCCGCCGGATCTCGCAGTGCTCCAAGCCACCGCCGAGCCGGCCTCGCTGGCCATCGCCGGTCCCATGAGCCGCGTGGCGCGCGTCCAAGCGGTGGAGACCGATCCGCTCAACGTGAAGCCGGCCGAAGGGACCGCGGAGTACCGCGTGGATGCTTTCGTCAACGATCCCCGTGTCCGCTTTCAAGATTCGTCGCAGGTTACCGTCAAGGTTACGGTCGGAAAGAAGTAGATGGCCAAAGAATTGTTCGGAACGGACGGCATTCGCGGCGTGGCGGGCGAGTATCCGCTGGATGCGGAAACCGTGCATGCATTCGGCAGGGCGCTGGGCTGCGATCTGCGCCGCATGGCGCCCGATGCCGAGATTGTGGTCGGCATGGACACGCGTGAGTCGGGGCCGTGGATCGCCGCGCGGGTTGCCGGCGGCCTTCTCGATTGCGGCGTGCGCGCGCGTTCCGCCGGCGTCATCACCACGCCCGGCATCGCCTATCTGACGCGTTCCATTTCGTTTACCGCCGGAGTCATGATTTCGGCATCGCACAATCCGTACCAGGACAACGGCATCAAGGTCTTCGGTCACTCCGGCTTCAAGTTGCCGGATGAGGAAGAGCACGCCATCGAGCAGGAAATTTTCCGGCTGCTGGATGCTGGAATAGGCCCGCTGGATCCGGCCGGGCCTGACTTGGAAACCGATCCGGGCCTGGCTCGGCGATATCTGGATTATTTGGCGGCTACGGTATCCGGCTCCTTCGGCCGTATGCGGATCGTAGTGGACTGCGGCAACGGCGCGGCCTCCCAGCTTGCGCCCGAACTGTTCCGCCGCTTGGGCGCGCAGGTGCATCCGATTTGCTGCGATCCCAACGGGCGCAATATCAATCTGGGCTGCGGCGCCCTGCACGTGGAAGCACTTCGCGCCGCCGTCCTGCAGAACGCCGCGGATTTGGGTGTGGCCTTCGGCAATTTTCGTGGCTCGCTCCGGCCAGATCGTGGATGGCGATGCCGTGTTGCTGATCGCGGCGCGCGCACTCAAGGCCGCCGGAAAGCTGGATGGAGACCTGGTGGTGGCGACCGTCATGTCCAACTTGGGCCTGGAAAACGCGCTCGCGAGCGAAGGCATACGGATGCTGCGCACGCCCGTCGGCGACAAGTACGTGCTGGAGGAAATGGTGCGCGTGGGCGCCGCGCTGGGCGGTGAGCAATCCGGTCATGTGATCTTTCGCCAATTCGCCACCACCGGCGACGGCCTGCTAACCGCGCTGCGCATTCTGGAGATTTCGCGAAACACAGGCGCCGGCCTGGATGAATTGACCGCAGGTTTGCAGATCCACCCGCAGCGCTTGCTGAATGTGCGGGTGCGGGAGAAGAAAGCGTTGACCGAGTTGCCGGCCGTGGCGCGTGCGATGGAAGACTGCCAGCGGGCGTTCGGGTCTTCGGGGCGCGTGCTGGTGCGTTTCTCTGGCACCGAGCCGCTGGCCCGCGTCATGGTGGAAGGCCCCGACCTGGAGCAAGTCAACGCCCATACCGAGCGCATCGCCGCGGCGATTCAAAACGAGATAGGAGCATGAACATGCGCACCTTAATTCTGGCGCTGGCGATGGGCGCCACCGCGGTTGCCCAGCAGCCCCGCTTGAAGGAATCGCAAGAAGGTTGGGTCTCGCTGTTCAACGGCAAGGACCTCAGCGGCTGGGTGAAGGTAGGCAACGAGCAGTGGACCGTGGAAGACGGCGCTATTCACGGAGTGGGCGTCACCAAGGACTACGGTTACCTGATGACCGAGAAGCATTACAAAGACTTCGAGCTGGCTATACGTTTCCAATGCGTGACCGACGGCAACAGCGGTGTATTCTACCGGACCACTTTCAAACCGGGCACGGCCGACGTGGCCGAGGGGTACCAGTTCGAAATCGACCGTACTATCATGCATCACACCGGCGGCATCTACACCGCGCGCCGCGGCTGGATTGTCTGGCCCTCGCCCGAGAATGAATTTGTAATAAAGCCCACGGAGTGGAACGATTATGTTCTAAGCGTGGTGGGCAACCATCATCGCGCGCGCTTGAACGGCGTGCAGGTAATCGATTTCACCGATCCGCTGAACGAGGTCGATGACGGCGCGATTGCGCTGCAGTTGCACGCGGGCGGGAAGGCCGACATGCGCTTCAAGGACATCTTCATCCGCGACCTCTCGCACCACTGATCGCGGATCGTTGGCATTATGCTGCGTCTCTTCTACTGCGATCACCACAGCATTCCGCTACCGGCCGGCCACAAGTTCCCGATGCAGAAATACGGGCTGCTGCGCGACTTGCTGACCGCTGCCGGGATGTTCGAGTTGGAAGCCGCGCCGTTCGCCGCCCGCGAGACTATCGAACTGGCGCACGATGCCGCCTACGTGCGCGGGTTTCTCGAAGGCACTCTCGAACCGCGTGTAATGCGGCGCATCGGCTTCCCGTGGTCGGAGGATCTGGTCCGGCGCACGCTGGCTTCACTCGGCGGCACATTGAGCGCAGCACGCGATGCCCTGGACACGGGCTTTGGCGGCAATCTCGCGGGCGGCACGCATCACGCCTTTCGCGGCGAAGGGTCCGGCTTTTGCGTCTTCAACGACATCGCGGTGGCTATTTCCCGTCTTCGCGCGCAGGGCCAGGTGCGCAAGGCGGCGGTCGTGGATCTCGATGTACACCAGGGCGACGGCACCGCGCTCATCTTCCAGGACGATCCGGATGTGCTGACGTTCTCCATGCACGCCCGGAACAATTTCCCCTTCCGGAAGCAGCGAAGCCGGATCGACGTGGATCTGCCGGATGGAATCGGCGATGAAGAATACCTGGCCGCGCTCGACGCCGTGCTGCCGCAAGTTGTCGCGTTCGAGCCCGAGATCGTCTTCTATCAATCGGGCGTGGACCCGCTCGCTGGAGATAAACTGGGACGGTTGGCGCTGACGCACGCTGGCTTGCTGGCGCGCGACTGCCGCGTGATGGCGTTGGCGAAGGCGCACCGCATCCCGCTGGTGGTTACACTGGGCGGCGGCTATGCCGATCCGATCAGCCTGACCGCAGAGGCGCACGCCAACACCTTTCGCGTCGCGGCAGAAGTCTTCGGTACTTGACAAGCGGCGCTTATTCGGTTATTGTCGAAATATAGAATCATGGCGATGCGAAAAAAAGAGGATCCCGGCCAGGTGGCGCGTTACGCGGACATGCTTTCGGCCATGGGCACCGAGCCGCGGCTGCGCATCATACGTCTTTTGCTCGCCGCCCATCCGGACGGGATGGTGGTGGGCGAGATCGGCAGCGAGCTCGATATCGCGCCGAGCACGCTCTCGCATCATCTGGACAAGCTCAAGAACGAGGACCTGGTGCGTGTTCGCCGGGAAGGCACCTACCTCTGGTATTCGGCAAACACGCCGGCTTTGGAAGGGCTTCTGGGCTTTTTGTATGCCGAATGCTGTACGCGAAACAAAGCTATCGAACCGCAGAAGATCGTTTGCTGTAAGTAGGAGAAGCGCAAGTGGGCACCGATATCAAAGAAGTGGTGAAAGAGAAATACGGCCAGGCGGCTCTCAAAGTCAAGGCCGGCGGCGGAAGTTCCTGCTGTGGGACAGCTTCGACTTGCTGCGCTGACGTCGACCCCATCACGTCGAATCTCTACGACGAATCGCAGAAGGAGTTGCTGCCGGAAGAAGCGGTGGCGGCTTCTCTGGGCTGCGGGAACCCCACGGCGCTCGCGGAGTTGCATGCGGGGGAAACGGTGCTGGACCTGGGCTCCGGCGGCGGCATCGACGTGCTGCTATCCGCGCGACGCGTGGGTCCCACCGGCAAGGCCTATGGACTCGACATGACCGATGAGATGCTGGCGCTGGCGCGCGAGAACCAGAAGAAATCCGGGATCGCGAACGTGGAGTTTCTTAGAGGCGAGATCGAGAACATCCCGCTTCCGGACAACTCGGTGGACGTCATCATCTCGAACTGCGTGATCAATCTCTCTTCCGATAAGGACCGCGTATTCCAGGAGTCCTTCCGGGTGTTGAAGCCGGGCGGCCGGTTCGCGGTGTCCGACGTGGTCACACGCGGTGAGATGCCTGAGGAAGTGCGCAAGGCCGTGCTGCTCTGGGTAGGGTGCATTGCCGGGGCATTGCAGGAATCCGACTACGTCGCGAAGCTCGCAAAGGCTGGTTTCGAGAATATCGATGTGGAGCCTACGCGGGTTTACGGCGTCGACGATGCGCGCTCGTTTTTGAACGCGGCCGGCATGGATGTGGACGCCATCGCGCCACAGGTGGAGGGCAAGTTCCTGAGCGCATTTGTGCGCGCCACTAAGCCTGGCCGCGCCTTCAGCTCTGGGCGATGAAATCGATGCGGCGGTCGCGCCGCACGGGGCTGACGGCGGCCTGCGACGGGTGCGTGGAGAATAACGCTTGAAGAAGAGTATTCTGATCCTCTGCACCGGAAACTCGGCGCGCAGCCAGATGGCGGAGGGCCTGCTGCGGCACGATGCCGGCCACCGTTTCGATGTAGTGAGCGCCGGAACGAAACCGAGCATCGTCAGGCAGGAAGCGATCGCCGTGATGCGGGAGATCGGCATCGACATCTCCGGACACCGTTCGAAGCCGGTGGATGAGTTTGCCGGGCGCGAGTTCGATTACGTGCTCACGGTTTGCGATAATGCGAAAGAGACTTGCCCGCTCTACCCGGGACACACCAACCGGCTGCATAGGGCCTTCGAAGATCCCGCGGCGTTTGCGGGATCCGAATCGGAGCGGCTGGCCCACTTTCGTCGAGTCCGCGACCAGATTCGGGAGTACCTCCGGCATTTTCCGCTGCAGGCTTGACCAGGGATCTGCCTCAGGCCAGCTCAGGAGACTCTTGGCGGAATTGCGGATCTAGGACTTTTCGAGCGGTGGCAGCTCCGAAAACCGGCAACGCTGGGTCCCGGAGCAGGCCGATCTGTTTGAGCACGGAAGCCTGGTCCCAGTAGATGTGCTCATGCGCCAGCTTGCCGTCCCGGAACTGCACGATGGCAACCAGAGGCACCTCGACGCGAAGATTGGTGGGAGGAATTCCCGGCAGCATCCAAGGCATCTCTCGCGTATGCGTGAATGAGAAGATCATCTCATCGACAATCTGGTTTTCGCCCACGGTGCGCGAGATCGGGGTGAGCGTAGTGTCCGGCGGCATACTCGGAATGAAGTCCCGCGAATAAAAAGTGCGCAAAGCGCTCTTCCCAAGCCCGCCGGTCAGGACCGGGACATGGTTGACATAGGCGTCCTCCACCATGGTTGCCAGCGTGGATTCGGTGTCGCGGGTGACGAATTCGTACTTCGTGTGTTCTTCCCATAGCCGGGCGAGATCTGCGTTTGGCATGGGGCAATTGTACCGTAGCCCCGATTAACGTTTACGGGCTGGTGCCGCTCCGCAAGATTCCCGAACCACGAGGTGAGACTCCACCAGAACATCCCGCGCGAACATGTTGGGGCGCTCGACACAGTCGAGCATAGCGGCCATGGCGGCTTCACCGATTTCACGGCAGGGCTGATGGACAGTCGTCAAAGCGACCGGCAGCAAGCTGGCATATTCGACATCGTCGATGCCCACGATCCGTATGTCGTGAGGAATGCGATATCCGAGCAACAGCAGGACCTGCATCAATTGGCCGGCAGTGCGATCGTTCGCGCAAACCAAGCCGTCGCCCTTCCTGTGGTGTGCCAGCAGCGGCTGGACGCTCGCCGGGTCTATCGCGCGGAGCCGGTGAACGGAGCTACGGTCGAAGGCGGCGCCATGGGCCGCCAGCGCCTCGCGAAAGCCGGCTATGCGCGCTTCCACGGTGGGTGCGCCGCCGGAATACGCTACCATGGAAACCCGCCGTGCCCCACTCCTGACAAGGTGTTCGGCGGCGATGTAGCCCGCCCGGCGGTTGTCTATGCCGACCAGGTCGTGGCTGCAGCGATGCGGATAGGGAAGGACGCAGCGGTCCAGCAAAACGAGCGGAATGCGGGCGCGCTCCAGGCGCGAAACGATGGTCAGATTCGTTTCCTGAACTTTGGCGCCCATTTCGAGCGGCGCAAAGAAGACCCCGGATACCCGTTTCCGGATGTATTGATCGCAGAGTTGCAGCGCCTGTTCTTCTGGGGATGCCAGGCCGGGGGTGCTGTGCCCCCACAACAAGGCATGCCGGCTGGCCTGGGGCGCGGCGGCAATACCCCGGCAGATGGGTTCGAAGATTTCGGTATGGCCGAGATCCGGTATCAGCAGCCCGAACACCAGGCCGTCCTCCGCGGGGTGTGCGTGGCGCACATAAGTCCCGGAGCCGGCCATACGTTCCACCAGCCCGCGCTGCGTGAGTTCTCGCAGCGCCCGCCCAATGGTAATGCGGGAGGTGCGAAACTGCCGCACCAGGGTGGCCTCGCTTGGGAACTTCTGCCCCGCCTGGTACTGGCCGGACAGGATGTCCCGCGACAGGCTTTCGAACACTTGCCGGTATTTCGGAGCGTGCGGCTCGGCGGTAAAACTGCGGCTTACCATGATCTGATATTACAGCTTTCATATTGGTTATGGCAACTCATAATGGATGTGTGCCATCCATATCAAGTGTAGGAGGAGTTTACCGATGCCGGACACCATTGGATGGGTCGCGACTGCGATTTTTTCCGCTTCGTATTTCTTTCACCGGCCGGCGGCGCTACGCCGGGTACAGGCGGCGGCTGCCTGTTTGTGGATCATATATGGCATCGCCGTTCGCGCCATGCCTGTGGTCGTCGCCAACGCCATTGTCGCCGTCGCGGCGCTCTACTCATTGTGGCAAGGGAGCCTGCGAAGAGGATCAGCCTGATATTACAGCTTACATTCTTAGGAGAACAGCATATGCGACAAGATCTAGAAACCCGGCCCAAGGAATATCTGTTGGTGAGCGATTTCGACCAGACCCTGAGTTTCAACGACTCGGGAATCGTCTTGAGTGAGATGCTTGGAATCGAGGGTTTTGCCGGCCGTATAGCCGGCCTGTCGAAGATTCATCTCGTGCAACAGGGCGGAGAGCTGGCTTACCTGCTGCTGCACGACCCGGAGTACCGGCGCGTGCGAAAAGAGCACTTGGTGGAGGCTGGCAAGCGCATCCGTCTGAAGCAGAACATCCGGAAACTTTCGCAACTGGTTGCAGATATCGATGGTCACCGATTTTCGTTCTATGTGCTCTCGGCATCTCCGCAGGAAGTGATTCAGGCGGCGCTGGAGGGCATTGTCCCGGAAGATCACATCTTCGGCACGCAGTTCCGATACGACGCCTCCGGCGAGATCCAGTCGATCGTACGGGTTCCCGCCGGATACGGAAAGGTGGCGCTCCTCGACGAGTTGCGAACCGAGCTGCATCTGGGCCACGATCGCATCGTATACGTCGGCGACGGCAGCTCGGATGTGCACGTGATGCTGCATGTGAACCGGCTGGACGGCTTGACCATCGCGGTTCCGAGAACAAATTCATCACGCAAATCGCGGCCCGAACGGTCTTGAGCGACGATGCATTGAGTGTGCTGGTGCCCATCCTCGAAGACATTGTGAGCTGGAATTCGACCAGCATCCGCGCGTTCTTCGAAGGGTACGGCTTCGTTCTTCGCGAGTGGGACAAAGTGCGGACGGACTCCTTGACCATTGGCTATACGGCCGATGCGGCGCCGGCAGCCGGAGCCGCAGTTGCGTAGCGCACGCTTTAGCGTGCTGCGGCGAGCTTCAACTCGCCGAATCTTGGACCGTGCGCTGAAGCCCACGGCAGCACGCTGAAGAGTGCGCCGCGATCAGCGTGGGATAAGCGGCAGCACCAGCGCCGAGGGATGCTGCGCGTCGTGATAAATGCGCTGGCTGGCTTTCTCCATCCGCGTCGAGCTCAACGTGGATTCGCCGGTATTCAGGTTGCGGTTGAACCGGGGAAAGTTGCTGCTGGAAACATACAGCCGGATACGGTGTCCCGCTTTGAAGACGTTGCTGGTAGCCCACAGATCTATGGTGTACTCGTAGATCTTGCCAGGCTCGATCGGCTCCGGGCGTTGCGTAGAATGGCGATAGCGCGCGCGCACAAGGCCGTCCGTCAGAAAACGCGAGTAGCCGGATGGCTCCACGTCCGCCAGCAGCGCGGTGAAATCCGTGTCGACGGCCGAGCTCGCCGCGTAGAGGGTGGCCTTGACCCAGCCGGTGACCTCCACATCTTTGGCGAGCGGCGGAGTGGAGAAAATCAGCACGTCCGGCCGGCTCTCGTTGGGACGCTGATCGGCGGGGCCGGGCGGAATCTGATTGCCGCAGCACAACCGTCCGCCGATGGTGGGCACGGGATGGGCCGGATCGTATTCGTAAGTCTCCGGCTCTGCGGTACCCGGCGCGTCGGCGGACAGCGCGCCCTTGCGTAGGTAATAATTGGTGTACTTAGTGCGGGCGAGCGGAAACTCCTGCTCGTCGCGCCAGGTGTTTTCGCCCATGATAAAGATGCGCACTGGCGCGCCGGAAGCGTATTCGTTGTGAACGCCCTTTAGCGCATAATCATACCAGCGGAGTATGGTGGCGTCCGTGTCCAGCACGGCGTTTTTGCCGAAGGTGACGTCGCCGATCTTGCCTTCCGGTGAGGTTGCGGCGTGCGCCCAGGGACCCAGCAGCAGGCGCTGATCCGCGCGGGCGGGAGAGGAGCGGCGCATCCCGGCGTAGTTCTGGATGGTGCCTTTGAGGAAGATGTCGTGCCAACCGCCGGAATGCAGCGCTTTGACCTTCATCTCGCCGTAGTGGTCTGAGATCCTCCACGGCTGCCAGTAATCGTCATCGCGCTCGTGCGCGACCCAGTCGGCGAAGTACGGCGCGAGGGTGGAAACCGGCGGCAGATCCAGCATGCGATAGCTCTCGACGGGCAGTTGCGTGACCCAGGATTTAGGATCTTCGAGGCCACCGGCTTTGCGCCGGAGCGTATCGACTGCCAGCCCGCTCGACCAGGAACTGGCGAACCATTGCATCAGGGCGCCGTTCTGATAGGTCCAGCCATCGTAGTATTCCGAAGCCGTCACGTAGGGCTGAATGGCAACCAGGTGGGGCGGGGAAGCGATGGCGGCGAGCATCTGGGTAGCGCCCACGTAAGAGCCGCCGAACATGCCCACTTTCCCGTCGGCATAGGGCAGCTTGGCGGCCCACTCCACGGTGTCATAACCATCGTGGCTCTCGTAGCGGAAGGGATAGAACTCACCCTGGGAATCGAAGCGGCCGCGGGCATCCTGGATGATGACGACGTAGCCGTGGGAGGCCATTAGGGCGGCCGAACCTGCGCCTCCCGCGCGGTTGTAAGGGGTGCGCTCGAGCAGCACGGGGAACTTGCCTTCGGCTTCCGGCTTGTAGATATCGGCGATCAGCTTCACGCCATCGCGCATCTGGACGGGGACACCGTTCTGAATGGCGACACGGTACGG
>JBEKUO010000301.1:0-8546 GCA_049514955.1 Bryobacteraceae bacterium
GAGCCCGATCCCCACGACACCGGCTGCACCGACCTCGGCTACTGGGAACTCTACACACGCTGGCTGCAGTACGCGGTCTTTCTGCCGATGTTCCGTTCGCATGGAACGGACGGGCCGCGGGAAGCCTGGCGGTTTGGCGAGCCGGGCACTCCGTTCTACGATGCGATCGTCCAGTATATCCGTCTCCGCTATCGATTGTTGCCGTACATCTATTCCGTCGCGGCCCAGGTGCACCTCAGCAGCTGGACGATCATGCGGGCGGTTGCGCTGGATTTCCCGCGCGACCTTCAGACCCACGGTCTTACCGACCAATACTTGTTTGGTCCCGGCCTGATGGCCTGCCCGGTCACGAAGCCCATGTACTATGATCGGAATTCCGAGCCGATCACCGGGGCGGAGAAGAGTAGGCCGGTATACCTGCCCTCGGGGACCGGATGGTATGACTTCTGGGCCGAGACCTGGTTCCCCGGCGGAGCGGCTGTCGAGGCACCGGCACCTCTCGAGGTGATACCGGTGTTCGCACGCTCCGGCGCAATCGTGCCGATGTCGCCGGTCATGCAGTGCGCGGATGAGGTGCGCGATGCTCCTTATGAGATCCGGGTGTATCGCGGCGCGGACGGCGTTTTCCCGCTGTACGAGGATGAGGGAGACAACTACAACTACGAGTCTGGGCGATTCTCTATCGTGATGCTGCGCTGGAGCGAACTCAACGGCGAACTGAGCATTGCCGCCAGGGCCGGCGATTTTGACGGGATGGTGACGTCGCGCCAATTGAACGTCGTGTTCATTTCCGAAAGCGGCCGGAAGTCGTGCAGCGTGGTCTATACCGGAGAGGAAATACGGGTGCGTCCAGCCGACTGAGAGCCAGAGTATTCTCTTTGCATACCCTACGGGCGTGGTGCACGCCTGCGGGGCTGTTGGGCGCGGGGAAGGTTGATTCGCATCTTTCCTTTCCCCGCGTCTGGCCTTGAAGGCGCAACCCGTTATCGTTCTAGGTACAACCTTCGGCGTTTCCGGTGTCACCGCCGGTGCAATAATCCCCAAAGTGCCGGTTGAAAATTCCCCAGCCCCCGCAAGGTGGTGTATACCCGCATAGACTCCATCCGGAGGAGGTGCGGCAGTGTTACGGGGGAAAGACGTGCACGAAGTGGAACAGATGAAGCAGATGGGCCTGAGCGTGTCGGCGATCAGCGAACTGACGGGCTACGACCGCAAGACGGTCCGCAAGTACTTGTTAAACCCAGAAGGGGTGCCGGACTACGGTCCGAGAGAAGCGCAGCCCAGCAAGCTGGATCCGCACAAGCCTTATCTGGCGGACCGCCTGAGGCGGGCGTGTGGAACGCGCAAGTGCTGTTGCGGGAGATCCGCCAGCGCGGCTATGGTGGCGGCTACGCGATCCTGAAAGACTGGTTGCATCCGCAGCGGACCGCCGCCTTTACCGCGGCGGTCCGCCGCTTCGAAACGCCGCCAGGCAAACATTATGGTGAGTCCGGCGTCATGTTGAGAACGGCGTCGCCAGTTGCGCGCACTCAGCGTCGAGCAGCGTTTTTTGCGGCCCCGAGCTTCACATAACGCAGACCGGCGAAAATATCGTAATTCCTCCCCCGGTTTCAATCCAGGAAAGGAATTCACGATGTTTTCGAATTGGTTCTCCGGTGATGATCTCGAACGCTATCGAACTTCACCACACAAAGAGCGTATGGACGGGGTCGCAAGCAGTCTGTTGCGACTGTGCTACGCGAATGAGGTCCTGCGTCAGCATCTGCATGAGTGGCTGCGCTTCTCGCTCAGCCTCGACACAAAGGAAGGCACGCCGTTGCCAGGGCCCAATGCGGAGATTGTACGGCAGTACGTGGCCCAGCGCGTGTCGGGTTGCAGCGCCAGCCGATCCCGCGTTCTTCGGGCCTCCGTCAGGATCTTTCTGGAGGCAGATGAGCAAGGGCGCTTTCGCCGTCGGGTTGGTTTCCCGCCTTCTATCCCGGCGTGGTTCGGCCCGATTCTGACGCTATACCTTCAGTTCGTACGAGGGCATCGCGGGCTGGCCCAGAAGACGGCAAGGATGTACATCCAGAAGCTATCGGCATTTGCTCAATACCTCAAGGGCGCCGGCGTAACCCAACTCAATTGCATTACGCCTGGGCACGTCCGAGAGTTCTATGAAAACGGTCATGGCGGTCCGCGCCGCTCCTATGGTTCCACCCTACGCGTCTTCTTTCGCTGGGCAGCCGTCCAAGGCTGGATGGCAGACTCCCTTGGTGATGCAGTCCCACGGCCGCGACAGTATCGGCATGTGAACCTTCCGGATGTGCTAAGCGAAGCAGAGGTCGATCGCATCTTGGCCGCAGTGGATCAATCGACCGCCCTCGGCCGCCGAGATTACGCGATCCTTCTGCTGGCTGCCCGTTATGGGTTGCGGCCTTGCGATATTCGACAACTCACGCTCGATGACATCGACTGGCGCGGCGGACGTATTGATCTGAGGCAACTCAAGACCGGTAGGCCGCTTGCACTTCCTCTCTTGCCTGATGTGGCATACGCTCTCAGTGCATACATCCGCGATGGGCGCCCGGCTGCATCGGACCGCACCATCTTTCTACGGCACTGTGCACCTTTCGAACCGTTCGCTCCAGAGAACAACCTGACGGCGAATATGCGAGGAGCCCTTCAGCGCGCTGGCCTCGCCGGACGAACTGGCCGGCGGGGCATGTACCTGTTCCGCCACACACTTGCCACGCGCCTGCTGGCTGATGGGCGCCCACTCAAGACAATCGCCGATGTCCTGGGCCATGCGTCCACCGATACTACTTACGGGTATACCCGCGTCGATCTCGCTGGACTCCGCACGGTGAAGACCAGTCCCAAAAGCGTCGCCGAAATTCGCGGTGACTTCGATCGCCTGCCGCGCGCCCGCCTCGGTCCCGTGGCTATCAGGGACATCGCTTGGCACCTGTGCACTGCCGCCACGCTGGGGCAAAAGCGTTTCGTGGGGTTCGTTGAATTGATCGTAAAGGGGAAGGAGGCCTTTGAAGCATTCTTCGATCAGATTACTACAGCACCCGAGGTGGCTGATTCTGGATTGCCGAATCCACACCCAAAAATGTGATCCCATGCGAACTCGCCCGTCTCTCGACAAAGAATCCAGGTATCCTTAAAGGCGGTGCCGACTCCCCGACGCAATTCGCCCTCACTCCGGCTGGACGACGCCTTTTTCACCGTCAAGCAGCGCAAGGCCATCCCGCATGAATTCGTGCTCGACGTGATCGCTACGCTGTCGCCCGCGACCCGCCCCATGTTCGGCTGCCTCGCGGTCTACGTTGAGAACAAGATTGTCCTCATATTGCGCGACAAGCGCGACGAGACTGCCGATAATGGGGTACGGCTCGCTACTACCAAAGAGCACCACGAAGAGTCTGCGGCGCGAGTTCCCGAACATGCGATCCATTCAGGTACTCGGCAAGAAGGTAACGGGCTGGCAGGTCCTTCCGGCCGATGCGCCGGATTCCGAGGAGGCGGCGGTGCGCGCCTGCGAGCTTATCGTCGCCAGGGACCCTCGAATCGGCAAGGTGCCGGGGGCGCGGCGGGCCTCGGGATCGGAAGCCAAGAAGGCGGCGAAATCCCCGAAGCAGGCGAAGGCACCAAAGAGCGGCGCGAAACGTCGCGCGCGATTGTGAACGAGCAGCTTTAAGACAGCAGGTTTCCCACGCATGGTGATACACTCCACGTTGTTATGGCCGACGACAAACTCAGCGTGCAGATCCTCGAGGGTGCGCGCCCTGGCGAAAAGGTGATGGTGCTTGTGGGTGTTTTGAATGCCGAGACGGCCTTTCAATTCCGTGATTCCGTGCGCCAGAATGAGTCCGCTATGCTGGTGATAGATATGAGCGGAGTCCGATATGTGGACTCCAGCGGACTCGGCGTCCTTATCGGCACATACGTGTCGTTTGAGCGAAATTGCAGGCGTCTGCTTCTCGCGGGCCTGAACGATCGGACCTGGGACCTGTTTCGCACGTGCAGGATCGAGGACGTCTTCACACGATATCCAACGGCCGCCGACGCCGAGCGGACCATGCCGATTTTCGGCGTAGGTCCTCGGACTGGCTCTGCGCCGCGACACGCCGACTAACGCAGCCATGTGCCTGCACGCCCGTGGCGCAGTTGCGCCGGGCGATAACTTCCGGTTGTCCCACCAAAGGGGAGCTTTCCGCGGCAATGCCGAAGATACGGGCCCTCTTCGTACGTCGGGACAGGTTGAAGAATGCTCCGCTGGGTAGAATGCGGGAAAAGTGGAACAGTTCTCTTGACGGGCGGCCTGCTTAGCGCTGGATTGCTTTGAATCCCGGCTGTTGGATCTTGGCGACACTTCAAATCTGTGGCGGTAAACAGGCCCCCTCAAGACTGCGAAAAATGTCCATTAATACGGCTTCTTGCGCATGGGAGACCCAGGCAGCGACCGCCCAGGACGCCGCGACTGGGCGGAAACGTGGAGCCGGGCGTGTTCGTCGCAGTAGCGCAGGCCGTGCACCGTAAGGCCACAGGCATTGCGGCGGACCGCGCAAATCCACATAATTATGTTATGCGGATATTAGCGTCTGTTTGCCTTCTGGCGGCCACGGCTTCCGCCCGGACAGAGTTTTGGGCGCCGCTGGCGCCGCCGCGCGCCCACTACTCCATCGACGCCGGCTACGCCCCAGCGAAGCAGCGGCTGGAAGGCACGGAAATCATCCGGTTCCGGAACGATACGCGGCGGCCCATCGGCCGGATCGCACTGCGTTGGTTCGGAGATGTCCTGCGCGTTCGCGCTAACGGGGCCGCCGTCAAGCGCACATCGGGTGAACAGGATGTTGCCTTGTTCGACTTGCCAGCGGACATTGCTCCGGGAGGCAAAATCGAACTGGCCGTGGATTTCGGCGCCGGCTTGAAATTGAATGAGAAGACGGGCGCCGCCATCACGTCGTTCTTGAATCCGCGCATCTGGTGGGGTTTCGGCACTCCCGACGACTACGAAGTGAAAGTGCGGGCGCCGGAGGGCTACGCCATAGCGACCAGCGGCCGCTTCGATCCGGGGATAGGCGCATATCGCGCCGAAGGCATTCGCGCGTTCGGGCTGTTCATCGGCAAGGGTTACAAGAGCGCCGAGGCCGATGTAGGCGACGTGCACGTGCGGGTCGTCTTTACTCCCAAAGGCCAGCCTTGCGCCGAGTTATTGCTGAAGACCGCGGTCGACGCGATCGGCTTCTACCGCCAGCGTTTCGGCCTTTACCCCCAGCGCTCCCTGGCGATTGTGCCCGGCATGGATTACCCGGCTGGCGGATATCCCGCCGCCACCAGTCTGGTGGTCATACACGGGCAGGAACGGCTGGCGGAGCGCCCCGCGGCATTCTGGCGTTGGATTACCGCGCATGAGATCGGTCACCAGTTCTGGGGCGACCACGTCCTAGCGCAGGGTCCGGAATCCCTAAACTGGCTGATGGTCGGGCTGGGCCTTCACGCGGACCGCGCGTACCGTAAGGCGAGCGGTATCACCGATGCTGGCACTCTGGAATCGGACTACATCGGCGGCGTGAAGCAGGGCCTCGACACCACCATGGACGTGACCGAGGAGCAGGAGGCCGCCATCAAATGGGACTTCAATAACGTGGTGGAGCACGGCAAAAGCGCAGCGCTGATGAATGCCCTCGAATCCGTCGTCGGTGTGGAGACGTTCGATCGCGCGTACGGCCGCTGCCTGCGCGAATACGCCGGGAGGCAGCTTGGGTGGCGCGACTTCCAGCGGGTGTGCGAAGCCGAGAGCGGACAGGATCTCGATTGGTTCTTCGAGCAGTGGGTCCGCTCTTCGAGGAGCGCGGATTACAGGATTGCGGGTAAAGAGTGCTCCCCCACGAATAACACGTTCGTCTGTACGGTGAGCGTGGAACGTTCGGGCACCATGCTGATGCCGGTCACAGTGTCTGCCCGTTTTGAAGACGGCTCCGAGCAACGCGGGCGCACCGACCGCCTGGTCCGCCTCGACGAGTTGACCTTTCGGGCCAAAGCGCGGCTCAAAGAGGCCGTCATCGAGCCGGATTCCGCGGTCGCCATGGCCGCAGCCCCATCTGCCGCCGTCCGTGAGCTGAGTGCCAAGGTGCGCGACTTGCCATGGACCGGCGCTGGAGAATCGGCCTTGGCGGCCTATCGCCAAGCGCTCGACGTCAAACTGGAAGACTCGCCGATTCTATTCAAGCTCGCACTCACGCTTTACGATGGCCACCATTATCGCGAAGCGCTGGACGTCCTGATGAAGTTAGAACCCTCCGATGAGGCGGGGATGCGGTTCGCGGGGCTCGTCTGGCAGGGCCATGTACTGGATCTGCTCGGACACCGGGCTGAGGCGCTGGGGCGTTACGAGGATGCTCTCAAGGTACCTGGCTCTCCGAGCATGCAACACGGCCAGTACAAACTCACCATAGACAAGCAGTGGGTCGAGGAGCGACTGAAATCGCCATTCGTGCGGAGATGAGGGGCGCACCCCGAGACGGCGCGTCAGCCCCCCGTTTTGAGCAGCATTCTCGCTGTGGCCGGATGGTGCCAGCCAAGCGCATTACCGATTCCTCCGCCGATCGCCAATACCTCCCGTGTGAGGGCGCACTCGGAAGTAATCCACATAAGCGGGAAACGCGCAGCTCGCTGACGTTTGCCACATCCAAACCAACGCGCATCGACACGAAAACCGCTAACGATATTGCCTGACAACGGGGCCGTGGCCAGACCTTTCCGGTGACGTGACGCTACTCCTGGTGCCGGTCATTTAGCCGGGAACACATCAAATCCGCGCTCTTCACTCCGGCTTTGGCTACCCCAACAAATCGGTCACCATCAATCGTGCGCCCGCCAATGTCCGGCAAAGAGGGCGTCGGATTCGATCTGCCGATGGCCATTGGAATCTTGGACGCGATGGGCATGGACAAGTCCGCCGATCAACATTTGCTGGTTGGGGAACTGTCGCTTGATGGGGCGCTCCTCCCGGTTCGCGCGGGGTTCTCTCCATGGGGGCGTGCGCAAGGCGGCGCGGTATCGCGAATGTAGTGGTTCCGGTGGATAACTCGGCCGAAGCCGAGGTGACCGAAGGAATTCGCGTTTTCGGAATGCGTCACTTGGCCGAAGTTGTGGCGTACCTCAGAGCACCAGAGCAATTTCAGCCGTTCACGCCAGCGCCGCCCGCGACGCTGCCGGCTGACGCCTCGACTCCCGATTTCCGCGATGTTCGCGGCCAGGCAACCACCAAGCGAGTTCCGGAAGTGGCAGCGGCGGGGAACCACAACGTCCTGCTGATGTAGACGGATTGCAACCGACCGGATTTCCCTTCCACCTGAAGGCGGCGATGGCGGGGGGCCGGAGGGGGTGAGGTTCGCTTCCGCGCGTTGAAGATTCGACTACGCTGGACGTCGGCCTGGAGCGCCTCAGTTGCCATGATGCGCTTCAGCGATATCAACCATGCCGATCACAGGCGGAACTTCATATTGGGTCGCCGAGAAGACTCGCGCCAGGCTAAGGAGATCGCCGTGCGCCAAACGGAAGCCTTCGCAACGCGATCCACAATAACGTGGCCACGCGCGACATTTCGAAATGAAGTCGGTCCAGAATAGAAGGTTGGTTCTAGACATCTGTGACGCGTGTGCCACGATCGCGTCCCATTTCTGTTGCCATACAGCGGAAATGTCCACTACAACCGACGGGAAGAAGTCACGGCTCGTGGGACCCTCATAATACAGGAGGTTGGGTACCCGCCTAGCAACGGACGCGACAGCAAGCGCAAGATTGCGGTGGTCTTGGTGCGTATCATCTTCGTAAGGAGCGAGGATAACCTCCGGGTTGAATTCCTTGATAACACTTTCGACCAGCCGAATTGCGCCGTGGAGCGAAAGGTGCCCATCTCGAAGCTTACCCGACAGCAATTCGGCACCGAGAATACGTGCCGAATTGGAGTCCTCCGCCTTTCGCAGCACCGGGTTGCCGCCCAGCGCGCCGGTGGTAGCGGTCACGATTATCACCGGTAGACTTTGGCGGGTCATAATCGCTGCCAACCCGCCTGCTCCGAGCGCAGCATCATCCGGGTGCGCTCCGAAAATGATCACTGGACGATTGCCATCAACCGGACGAGAATGGTACCTTCGCTGCCGTGCGGTGGCGCCGCTAACCAGGTGCAACAGGCCGTCCCTCGCTGGCTGCCACCTGGGAATAGCGGATCCCTGGTCGAGGGTCGCATGAGCGTTGCGCTTGGTTTGCTGTTTGCCGTTTCGCATCCGCGTCCTCCCGTCTTCGCCGTAGTTAGTTCTGCCGCCAAGTGTCGAGTCGGAGGGCGCCATCCTCCGTGAACACCACCCGACGCAGTTCATAGAGCCGCGCCATGCCACTCGGGCCAACACCGCCGAAAGAAATGCTGTACATCGAGGCAGGCCGCTTTTCCGGCCAACTGTGGGTACCCGTGGTGGCCGCGCCGGCTATGCGCGTGGATCCTGAAGTCCCACATCCGCATAATGCCGGAGAAAGGCTCGAAAGGGAACCTTGAT
>JBEKUO010000302.1:0-8539 GCA_049514955.1 Bryobacteraceae bacterium
TGTCGGCAACCCGGTTGAGACGTCCGCGATTCTCTGCGGTCTATGTCGCCAAAGGGGCATGCGGAAGATGGCACAGTGGTGGCCCCCCGGTGAATGCTCCCCTGGTACGAGCAGGAACGAATCGCTGCAAAAACCGCTACAGTGCGCCTGGTGCGAAGTTACGGTAAACTCAAAGGAGTCAAACCTTTGCTGGAGTGGCGGAACTGGCAGACGCACGGGACTCAAAAACCAGAACATAGGATAAGTGGGGGCAAAGAACCTTACCCTCTCTATACCTTACGTTCTGCGATGCTATGCCACGATAACGCGCACTTACCCCAGAACCACTACAAAACCACTACAGTCGACGTGCGGACGTCCTGCCGATCTAACGGCAAACTAAGTGGGAATCTAGACCGCTAAGACGCTGCGGTTAGTCAACAATAAGTCATGTGAATCGATGGCCCGCTCGGCTTTGCACCGGCGGGCTTTCTTGTTTCTTGCTGCTCTCGGGTAGCCCAAGGATGGAATCGCCCAATCTAACCTCGTTTCAGCTCGGCGAGCCCTTCAACCCTTACGGGCTCTTCCACGGTGTTTTCATACCCGAGGCGGTTTGCAAGTACCACGGGCTGTCGCCGGGTGCCAAGCTGATCTACGGCAGGCTCTGCCGCTATGCCGGCAAAGACGGCTACGTCTATCCGGCCGTTGGCACTCTGGCTGACGAAACCGGAATGGGCGAGACCCACGCAATCTCGGCGTTTCGATCCGCCATTAGGTATTGCTCAAGCGGAGCCATGCGCGGATAGCGTTCTTTGGCGTCCTGTGCTTGCGCTTGCCAGCACGCGCCCAGCACGAGGACCAGCGCAAAAGCTGCCGACGCGATTACTTTGACTATTGTTTGGTTCAATTGATTCCCCCGGACATTAAGACACTCATACATAGCGGATGTTTTGAGCTAGTAAACATTTAGCAAAACCCCAACTGCTAGCCAGCTTTAACCCCCCGCCGCTTAGTCACAAACGTGTTGCCTGACGAACCGGAATGCGCCCCCGGCAAACGATCAAGACGGATTGAGATCAACCTCTGCATCGTCTCTCGATAGGTTTGTCCCGAGCGAAGCTGAGTGCCGCTGGTGAGAGTTACCAGATACGCCAAATGGGATGCGGGCTGCACAGTCCAAATACGTTCCGTATTCACGATTACAGAACGGTGAATTCGGACGAAGCGGGCGGGATCGAGGCGCTTTGCGATCTCCGCCATAGCGGCCTCCACGAGATAGCAAGCCGGCCCCACGTGCAATTCCACGTAATTCCCCGCCGCCTTTAACCAATCCAAATCTTTTGTGTCCACAAAGCTCGTACCCCTGGCGCCTCGCACCGCGATCCTATTCAAGTACGTTGGTTGGCTCGCGATCCGCTCCAGGACCTCAAGCACCCGCGCATCCGTTGCTTGCGAGCCACTGCGAATTCGGTTTTTTGCTCGCTGCAAAGCCTGGCGGAACCGTTGCGGCGTGAACGGCTTCGACAGATAATCGGTGGCGTTCACTTCGAAGGCCTCGACTGCGTAGTGGTCGTAGGAGGTCACGAATATCACGGCACCGGGCAATTCCGCTCCGGCCCGCCGCAAGGCGGCGAGACCGTCCATTTCCGGCATCTGCACATCCAGGAGGATCAGATCGAAGCCGCCGGCCAACATCAATTCGACCGCCCGTTTTCCGTCGCCGGCCTCCGCGATGAGACCGATCTCGGCATCCTGATCGAGAAGCATCCTAATCCCCTGACGCGCCACGGTCTCATCGCCTGCGATCAGAGCGCGCAGGCCGCCGTGCGAGGTGCGGATCTCGTCAGGTTCAGTCCGGTGACCAGTCAAATGCAGCCTTTCTCGGCAGGGTAAGGAGATTCTCCATCTACGACCGGCGGTTTTGCAATGGACAGCGGCTAACTTGTTTCTATACTGATAAACATCTGTGATGAAAGGGCTTGTCCGGCTGTCTAAAGCCGGCTAAAGACCGAAGCCGAACGGGATTCCGGGATGAACCCGAACCCCGTCGGAGCGAAGGGGCGACAGTCGGCGCCCGCCAAATCGCCGACCGCTTTTAGGCGCGCGAGGTGTGGCCTTGCACTTTGAAGGCATCGGGGCAGCCTGCCCCCGAAGCCGTCGGTGGTAGAGTATGCCTTATTGCGGTCTCCCATCATCCTGCTCATGTCGAAGCCAATAAGGCCCGCGACAAGAATAGGGTTCGAACTCAGGCGAAAGTGAATCATGAATCCGCTGCACGCTGTATAGCGCGTCTGCGACCAGGTTGTAATGCAGACAGCTCGCGTTGTAGTTCGCCACATGATCTGAGGCGCGGTCGTCAAGGAGGTTGCCCATGTTCAACACCTTTCGAGCCAGTGTAATGGGAATTGCGGTTCGTCGGCGGCTCCCCTATAATTAACCGTAGAGATTCAGTTCGCTTGCCCGGCGTCACGGACGCAGCGCGCGGAGGATTCCTCAACCAAATGAGGTGAGGTATGCTTTCGCAGGAGACGCCACCACAAACCCTTCAAATCCAAATCTGGCATATCGACCGATTCGTCCCTTACGCCCGCAATCCCAGGAAGAACGACGCCGCAGTTGATCGGATGTGTGCGTCGATCAGAGAATTCGGCTTCAAGGTCCCCGTGCTCGCCCGCAGCGACGGGACCGTGGTGGACGGTCACCTCCGGCTCAAGGCCGCGCGCAAGTTGGGATCATGGCCTGGCGGCGACATTACCGGAATCCCCGTTATTCTCTGCGATGAATGGACCGACGCGCAAGTGAAAGCGTTTCGCCTTCTCGTGAACCGGTCGGTAACCTGGGCAGAATTCGACGACGAACTGCTGTCCTTAGAACTCCAGGATCTCGCCGCGGCCGATTTCAACCTGGAACTCACGGGATTCGATCCTAGGGAACTCGAAGATCTCCTGACGCTCCCTGACAACGACGAGCAGGCCGACGTCGCGCCGCCGCTACCCGAGAATCCTGTCTCCCGGCTGGGCGATCTGTGGCTTTGCGGAAATCGGCGCAACCAACACAGAGTGCTCTGCGGGGACGCGACGAGTCCGGAGGCGGTGGAGCGACTGCTGGGTGACCGCAAGCCTTTCCTGCTAATTACCGATCCTCCCTATGGGATCGAGTTAGATAGCGAGTGGCGTGACAGGGCCGGCTTGAACGGCTGTGGGGCCGCGGAACCGAGCTACCTCAAGCACCGAACTGAGGGGCACACAGAAACGACAATCTCCGGCGACACGCGCGCCGATTGGTCGGGCGCCTTCGAGTTAGTGCCCAGCCTGCAGATCGCGTATGTGTGGCATGCTTCGGTTTTCACGCGCGAAGTTTTGGATGGCCTCCTGCGGATCGGATTCCTGCACCACCAGCAAATCATCTGGAACAAGGGACGAGCCGTCCTCACCAGAACGCCGTATTGGTTCGCCCACGAACCCTGCTGGTTCGTGCGAAAGAAAAATGCACCGTGGTACGGAAGGCCCGGCGAGAATACGACGGTCTGGGATTCACCTTCCCCGAAGTTCATTATGGGCGGCTCTGATGAGCAGAAATACGATCATCCGACGCAAAAACCCGTAGAGCTGATGCGGAGACCCCTGCTGAATCACACCAAGCGAGGCGAATCGTGTTACGAGCCGTTCCTCGGCAGCGGTACAACGCTGGCCGCCGCGGAAATCACCGAGCGCGTTTGTTGGGGCATCGAACTCGATCCCAAATACGTGGACGTAGTGATCACCAGGTGGCAAACCATCACGGGCGGGAAGGCCACGCTCGACGGCGATGGGCGCACATATGAAGAGATCGCCCAGGAACGCCAGCAGCAGGTGACCGCATGAATCGACCAATGCCGGCGCGAGATCGCGGCCGTACAAGCGCAGATACGAGCTGGGCATCCGGACCTGGAAGGGCTGTGCCTCGCCCTCGCAGACTGGCACGCGGAGTTGCGGCTCATTCGGCAGGGTGTCCCCAAATAGCCACGTGCGCGCCCTTGTTGGCCCACGTGCGCACGACGAGAGGCCCTTGGCTCAATTGTTCACCTCAAACGTGGGACAGGATGTTGTCGGTCCGTCAGAAAAGAAAGGCGGGAAAGCAGGGATGCGACCTGCTCTCCCGCATAGCAAGGAGTCTTGACCTCGAAAGGTCGTTACCCATAGCGTCTCTTACGCCCACAGGGCAGTCAATACTTTCTTTTGGTAGGTGGGGTAACAAACAAAGCCCGCCGCGGCCGGAGCCGGGCGGGCGCAGGGGAGGGCGGGTGATGCTATTTGGGAAGGCGGTAGCTCCGCTCACCCCCTTCGGGCTTGAAACTCTCGACGGCGTACCCGGCTTTCTTCAGGGCGCCCGCCATGAACCCGCGGACAGTGTGACGCTGCCACTGCATTCGATCCATGATCTCGCTGATTGTGGCGCCCTTGGCGCGATGCAGCATCTCGATCACCTGGGCCATCTTGCTGCCTTCGCGGGGCCCAGCGTCCGGTGCCTTGGCGGCCTTCTTGGCTTTGGGCGCGGCCTTAGCCGGGGTGGCCTTCTTCCCCGACTTGCCCTTCGCCGGCGCGCCCTTCGCGGACTTTGCGCCACCGGTGGCCTTCTGTGCCGCCTTGGCCTTAGCGGGCGCAGTTTCGGGTTTGGCTGCCACCGGCTCCGGGGCGACCATCTGGCCCAGCTTCTCAACGCGTTCCCAGATCTTGCTGGCGGCCGTCTTGGCGTCCTTCAAGCTCTTCAGCGGCTTGACGCCCGGCAAGCTGTTGTAGATGGCCAGCAACCGATCGGCAGGCCACGGGGTAATCAGCTCGGCCAGTTCCTGCTGGTTGGTGAACAGATCGAAAGGCGTAGTGCTCGCCGCTGCGGCTTGCTCGGCGTTTGCAAATGCGGTGATGTTGTCAGTTTCGTCGATGGTGAAAATCGTCATTTTCGTTTCTCCTTGTTCCGCGCGATTCGCGGTCACCACATGGATCACTCGGAAGTGCTTGAAAGGCAAGGCCTTTCTGAAATAAATCGACGATGGCGAAGGACTGGCGATGGGTTCGCCCAGATGTCCTCAGATGTCCTCAGATGACCGGCCACGGAGCAAAATTGGGGCGCAAAATGGAGGAGGCGATCATTGCCCTCCTTACGGCGCGGAATACCGAGGAAGCCGCCAAGATCGCCGGGGTGTCTGCGAAGACTCTTCTTCGGTGGCAGAACGAACCCGCATTCGACAAAGCCTATCGAAAGGCGCGACGGGAGGCATTCGGGCAAGGCACCGCGCGACTACAGCAGGCCTCCGGTGCGGCGGTCTCCTCCATCTTGAAGATCATGCTGGACCAGCAGGCGCCGGCGTCCACGCGGCTCCGGGCCGCCGACCTGGTGTTGACGCACGGGGCCAAGGCCATCGAGATCGAGGATGTCGAGGCTCGCGTAACGGAGCTGGAGCGCGCCGCCGAAGATCAGAAGAACAATCGGAGATAGCCCATGTCGAACGTCCTCCGCCGGCTTGACGGATCGCAGCGGCTTTGTGCCGCATAGCGAGGCGTGGTTTCAATACTGGAGCGAGCGACACGATCAACTCCTCAGCGGCGACCCACAGGCCGTGAGTCGCATACCGCTTGCGTATTTGGATGATCTGCTGGCCAGGGTCGATAGAGACGCTGTGCAAAAGGAGATCGCGGCGCGATATGAAGCTGAGCGAACTGGCGGCAGGACTGCTAGTGATATGTGGCCCTTATCGTTCCGCTCGAAGGGAACGAGATGGACCGACCAAGCACGTCCTAAACGTAGACAAGCATGGCGGCTTCGCGCCAGGACTTGCGGCGCGGCAGCAGCCGGAGCGTGGGCGGCGCGAAACGACATGCGCCTCCAGTGCTGGACCGAAGGTAGAAGCATCGTATGTGGTTGATTGACCAGAAGGGAGCGCGGCCCGTTTGCGCAGCGTGCCGCAAGCTGGGGCCGTACATAGACGTTGCGCCCGGTGCGTTCATCTGCGACGCCTGCGTGCAGGCGGCCGAACAGCACCTCCGGGACTTGATGGAGAGCGTTCCGGAACTCCGGGACCACCGGCTGAAACGCTGGCGTAACGGCTGCGACTGCGAACGATGCCAGCGTCGGAGAGCAGCACATTGACCGATCACGGTAGTTTACCGGTATATACGTGGACCACCCGGGGTGAACCACTTCGGCCTAAAAAGTGGACCACCCGGGGTGAACCACTTTGGGCGTATGCACGGCTGCCGCGCGAGGTAATCGGCGATCCGGAACTGAAGCTGCTGGACATCCGGGTGTACTGCATGCTGGCGGGATCGGTTTGGCAAGGCAACACCGCGCGGATCGGGACTCGCCTCCTCGCCAGTTATGTTCGGGCCTCAAGGCGATTGGTGGTGGAGAGCCTGCAGCGGCTTGAGAGACGGGGCCACCTGGAGAAAGCGGCGCGACACGGGCAAAGGCAGATGTACGTTCTGACGTCGCTTGTTTTCGGCCAGAAGCAGCGGGCTGGAATCGAAGAGGTGATCAGCAGTCCTAGCCGAACGCCGCGGCTGGCCAGCGTGAGGAGCGACTGAATGCGTGTGTTGGAAAGACGACTGCGCCGACTTGAAGTCGGGCTGCTGCCTCCGGTTGAAACGGCAGAATCGCGGCGCGAACACCAAATCGCTCTCGACATTCGGCGTAGCCGAGCAGCACGGCTCGGATTACCGGAGCCGGATGACGTTCCGGCAGTCGCCTTTAGGCCCGGAATGTCCCTCGCCGAGATGATAGTGGCTTCGCGTGTGCAAACCGGAGGAGGCAGACACGTCAGCGACGAGTGAGGCTGATGCATGCCGGCCGCAAAGACTATGATCAAACGGAACCTCGCGCGGCGTTTGGAACGGCTCGAAGCCGAAATCATGCCGGCCGAAGAAAAGATTGTTGTACTCGACATTCAGTTCGTAACACCGGACGGGCAAGTGGCGAGCAGCCAAGAATTCAAAGTTCACATACCGGTGCAACCGCCGAAGCAGAGGTTCCGGTGAAGGCCATCGCCAGGCGATTGCGCCGGCTGCAAGATCAGTTCCTACCTGCGGATGGGAAGCAGCGGTGTCTTCGTCTGGTGATCTACAGCTCAGGAGCGAAGAATGTGACGTGCCGAAGGACTCTGTGTCCGGACGGCACCGTGATGGAGAGCGTGGAGCTTCCCACGAGCAGCGATGGCCCGGAATTAACCCAAGAGGAGCTGGACCAGTGGGTGGCCAGCTTTCCGGCGGAGACCCTATGAGATCCGTGAGGTCCAGACTGGCGCGCCTGGAGCAGGTGAACCGGCAGCGCACGGCGCCGCAACATTTGCGGATTGAGTACGGCAACCTGAAGACGCTGCCCGACGATTACATCGGACCCCGGCACGTCGTCATGTTAAAGCAAATTCCACCGGAGGAGCTACCGCCGGCCGAGCGCGCGAAGCCCTGGTTCGAGTGGGAAGAGCGCCCTGGCCCTGAGCCGGTCACGACGGCCAGCCTCCCCAACGACGAAATCCTCGTCCAGGTCCACTACGTGGAGACGAAGCCGAAGGGCTGAAGCCGCGCACGCGCCGGCCAGACCGCTACCGATATCCAGGGACAACGCCCTCGTTCGCTGATCTGGTTTAGGCGGGCCCCACCGTTCGACAATACAGCTATCGTTGGCCGCTGATCAAGAAAAATGATTTTCTTCAAATGGCGGAAACATGTGCCAGTCGTGGGGTGGCGAACCACTGCCAGATCGTGTAGAATGTATCGACATGTCCCCTCAGTTGATTGTGTGAGGGGACCGCTTGGCTTCAAAGAGGAATTCACACTGAGGGAGCGAGAGGATCTCGGTCAGACAGGGCTTTATGCACATCAATCGAGCCGACAAGCAGAAGATGGAAGGGAGGAAATCAGTGCAAGCGACGAAATGTTTGGGACTTGAGATAGGATCGCACGGAAGGCTTTTTGACAGAGTAGCCGTTCCTTGTCTCTGCCTTCTTTTCGTCGTGGTGACGCCCGCGCAACAGGCGGAAATAGCGGGAACTATGGCTAGTGCCAGTCCCACGTACACTACGTTCGACGCGCCAGGTGCAGGTACAGGCACTTCCGAGGGCACCATCGCCGCGTCCATTAACACGACGGGGGTTATCGCGGGATACTACCGAGATAACAGTAGTCTGCTTCATGGCTTCGTGCGCACTGCGAGCGGCATAATGACCACGTTCGATGTTCCGGGTGCAAATAGCACCGTCCCCGCTTCTATCAACGCGGCGGGAGTTATCGCGGGGTCGTATGGTGACGATGTTGTGGGCGGCGTTCTGTGGCACGGTTTCGTTCGCGCTGCGGATGGAACGATCACAGGGTTCGATGCTCCGGGCGCGGGCACCGGCGCTGGCGGTGCCACCCTATCCATTTCCATCAATGGAACGGGGGCTGTCGCAGGGTATTACACTGACGCGAGCAACGTCAGTCACGGATTCGTGCGCGCTGCCAGTGGCGCAATGACCACGTTCGATGTGGCGGGCGCAGGCACTGGCTCCAACCAGGGAACCTTTCCATGGAGCATCAACGGCGCAGGGGTT
>JBEKUO010000303.1:0-8517 GCA_049514955.1 Bryobacteraceae bacterium
CGTTGACCACCACCTGCGTGGGCGCCGGTTCTCCCTGCAGAATGGCGCTGGCGTCCAACTCCACTTCCTGCGCCGTGAAGCCCGACCGCGCGGCCACTACCGGGTCAACCTGGAAGAGCAGCGCCGGTCCACTGATGGTGTTATCGATGCCGTTCAGCACGTCGACCACGCCGGGAATTTTCTTGATGGAGTCCGCCACTTTGGGCGCCCATTCGCGCAGCACCGCCGGATCTTGCGAAAACATTTTGATCAAGATTGGTTCGGGGGCGTTGGAAAGGTCGCCGATCATGTCTTGCAGCAACTGCGGATACTCCACCTCCAGCATGGGCACCTGTTTGGCAACCTGGGCGCGCACTTCCGCCGCCACTTCCTCGGCGCTGCGTTCGCGCTTACGCTTGAGCTTGACCGAGATATCGCCGCGATTGGCCTCCGTCACGGCCGCCAATCCGAGTTGCAGCCCGGTGCGCCGGGAGGTGCTCTCCACTTCAGGCGTGGCGCGCAGGATGCCTTCGACCGCGGATACAGTGCGGTTGGTATCCTCGAGCGACGAGCCGGCCGGCATAAGGTAGTCGACGATGAAACCGCCCTCATCCATGCTTGGAAGCAGGTCGGAGCCCAGCGCCTCGTAGCAGAAATAGGATCCCGCGATTACCCCCAGGCTCAACGCCGCAAACGCCAGCGGATGCTCCAGCATGGCGCGCAGCACTCGCTCGTAAACCCGCATCACCCGCGGCGGCACGCCCTCCCGGCCTTTCCTTCCGGACTGGCCTGCCCTCCGCGCCCGGATGAAATAGTGGCTCAGGGTGGGGGTCCACGTGAGCGCCAGCGCGAGGGAAGTCAGCAGCGCCATCCCCACGGTGAGCGCCAATGCGCGAAAGAATACGCCGGTCACTCCCGTAATAAGAATCAGCGGCAGGAAAACTACGATGGGGGTAATGGTCGATCCCACCAGCGGCGCGCGAATCTCCCTTATGGCGCTGCGTATGGCTTCGCCGCGCGTCCGGCCGGCATCGCGATGCGCCACGATATTTTCCACCACCACGATCGCATCGTCGATCACCAAGCCCACCGCCGCCGCCAGTCCGCCGAGCGTCATCAGGTTAAAGCTTTCGCCGAGCACGCGGAGGGCGATGAAGGTGACCGCCACCGTCGCCGGAATGACCAAGCCCGCCACCAGCGATGTCCCCCAGTCCCGCAGGAACAATACCAGGATCAGGGAAGCCAGCACCAGCCCGATCAGGATGGCATCGCGCACGCTGTCGATGGAGTCGTTCACAATCTCGGATTGGTCGTAGAACGGTTGCAGCACCGCTCCGCGCGGCATCGTTCGGCGCAGGCGGGCGATCTCAGCGTGCACCGCTTCGGCCACCGCCACGGTGTTGCCATCCGGCTGGCGGTAGATGTTCAGCAGCACCGCGGGCTTCTGATTTGCCGTCACGATGGTGTAGACGGGCTTCACCGATGGCAGCACCGATCCCAGATCGCCGATGCGGATCGGCGCCCCGGCGGGGGTGGTGCGGACCACGATGTTCGAAATCTGCGCGGGGGTGCGCGCCTGGCCGCCCACCAGGCTGAGCACGAGTTCGTGCCGGTTCGCGATCATGCCCGGCGAATCGATCATGTTGCTGCGGCCGATGGCATCCAGCAAGGCAGGTACGCTCACCTGGCTCTCCAAGAGCTTGGCCGGATCCGGCCGCACCTCGAATTCCGGCTCCTGGCCGCCTTGCACCACCACCGTGGAAACGCCGCCCAGCCGGTTCAGGCGCGGCTTCAGCTCATAGGTGGCCATCTCCCAGAGCTGCGTTTGCGGGATGTTGTCCGACGTCAGACTGTAGCCCATGATGGGGAAGGCCGCGAACGTCAGGCGGTTGGCGGTTACTTTGGCCGTCGCGGGCAGCGTGGTCTGCACACGCGCCAGCGCCGCGTTCACCAGCTCCAGCGTGCGGTACATATCCACTTTCCAGGAGAAGAACAAGTCGACTTCCACTTGGCCGCGGCTGGTGATCGATTGCACCAACTCCACGCCCTGCACGCTGTTGACGGCTTCTTCGATGGGGCGCGTGACGGTGACCAGCATCTGGTCGATCGGCGCTACGCCGTTGTCCACACCGATGACGACGCGCGGAAAATCCGTCGACGGAAACACGGCTACTGGAATCGTGTTCGCGAGATAGATTCCGCCCGCTATCAGCGTCACGATGACGAAGATCACGGGCTTGGCATGGCGGGCGGTCCAGTGCTCGCTGGTTTGCTGGTCTTGCGCGGGAGGCTCGATGGTGGTGCTCACGGCTCTTCTTTCTCCCCGGCCGCCGGCTTCTCCACCCGCACCTTGCTCCCGTCCTCCACGCCCAATCCGCCCACCGTAACCACCTGCTCGCCGGCTTTGACTCCCTCGAGCACTTGCACCTTGTCCGCTTCGCGCACGCCCACCTCGATCTTGCGCGCGTGGGCCACGGAGTCGGCGCCCACCACGATCACCTGCGTGCTCCCGTCCTCCGCGGGCAGCAGCGCCGAGGGCGGCACCACCACGGCATGGTCGATGACGGCAGCCACAATCGAGACATGCACCGTGATACCCGGCTTGAGCCGTTCGCCGGGATTTGCCGTTTCCACCCAAACTTGCACCGTAGTGCTGTTGGGGTCCACCGCCGGGCTGACCACGATCACTTTGCCCGCGAGTTTTTCCGTGCTATCCGTCTGCGTGACTGTCGCCGGGTCGCCCACTTTCAAATAGCCCGCCTGACTTTGCGGAATATTGGCCCGCGCCACCACGCGCGAAACGTCCATCACGGTCAGCAGCGGCGAGCCTGTGTTGGCCATCTCGCCTGGATACACGCCGCGGTCCGCAATCACGCCGCTGATCGGACTGCGTATTTCCGAGTACGACAACTGCGCTTCCGAGCCCTGATAATGCGCCTTGGCCGTTTCCACCTGCGCCTCGGCGGTCTTGATCTGTTCCTGCTTGCCTACGCTCTGCAAAGCTTCCAGATGCTGTTGCGCGGTGTCGTACTGGCTGCGCGCCTGCACGTAGGCGACCTGCGCATCGTCGACCAGCTTGCTGGCCAGCGCGCCTTCTTTGTAGAGCTTCTGACGGTTTTCGTAAACTTTCTGGGCGGCGTCCAGCGCTTCCTTGTTGGCCTTGACGTCGGCCTGCGCTTTGATCACCTGTTCCGGGACCGCGGCGGCTGTCGTGCTGCGATAATTGGCCTCCGCCTGATTCCACTGCCCCTTGCTTTCCTGCGCGGCGGCCGCCAGGTCGCGATTTTCCAGCAATGCCAGCAACTGGCCTTCGCGCACATGATCGCCGCGGTTCACATAAAACGTGCGCACCGGCGCGCTGATCTTCGGCATCACGGAAGCTTGATTTCGCGGATACAGAATGCCGTCCGCTTCGACTATGCGGCGTATGGATTCGGTTTGCGCGGGGCTGACTTGCACGGGGACTACTGGTTCGGCTTCTTTTTCCTCTTTCTTTGCGCAGCCGAATGTTAATAGCAGGAGCGCTGCTAGCATGAGGGCTTGGCGTATTTGGTGTGATGCGGGGTTTTTGTTGCTGCAGCATGTCCTCCGGAAACCCACGTTGGAAGTTGTCGTTCTGGCGAGAGAGTTCGACGGTTGGCAGGCGAAAGCGCCTGCCCCACCACACGCACCGAACCGCGGCCCTCGGGCCAACGAATCTTCTTTGCTCATCTAGAACGCTCCCGTCAAGGTTTGCAAGGCGGCTAGCGCCACCCTATACCTCACCAACCCGTCATCATAAGCATTCCGGGCCTGCGCCACCGTGCTCTGCGCATCCACGACCTCCAGTACCGATGCCTCCCCCGCCTGGTACCGCAGCAGCGTGAGCCGCAGGCTTTCCTCGGACAGATCCGCGGACCGACGGAGCGAATCGAGCTGCGCACCGGCGACCTGCGCTTCCAGATAAAACGAATCCAGATTCGCCAGCAACTGGCGTTGCGCCAGGCTCAGATCCATGCGGGCCTGCTGCAGCCGAAGCTCTCCCTGCCGCACCTTGCTGCGGGTCGCGCCCCAGTTCCAGATCGGAATGGTCAGCGTGGCCTGCGCCACAGATCCCAGGTTGCGCTCGTGACTCCGGTTCCAGATGGCATACTGGTTCGCGTCGATTCCGAAGAAATAATCGAACGAGAGCGCAGGGAGGTACGCGGCCCGCGCCGACGCCACTTCGAATTGTTCCTGCCGCACGGTCGCCTGTGCCGCGGTGATATCCGGATTATTGCGGCCGGCCATGGCGTCGACTTCAGTACGCGGCGGCAGCGGCGGCGCGGTCAGTAGGTTGTCCTCCACCGAGAACTGCTGCGTGTAGTCCGTGAACAACAGCACGCCAAAACCAATCCGGCTGCGCTCGATGGCGAGTTGCGCATCCTGCGTGTCGCGCTCGCGCTGCCCGAGTTGAATCTCCGCCTTCACCACGTCGGAATGCGCCGCTTCGCCGCCGGTTTCCAGTTTGCGCGTGATCTCCGCAAACTGGCGCGCTTCCGTCAGGCTACGCTCCGCGTTGGCGGATTTCCGCTGCGCCGCCAGCAAGCCATAATAATTCTGCACCACGGTAGCCGCCAGTCCGCGCGACGCAATATCCGCCCTGGCGCGCGCCGCCGCCTCCGCCGCGATCGCCCGCTGGTAGTCCGCACGTTTGCCCGGCGCGTAGATGTCCCCATGCACGAGCCCCTGGTTGTTGTATACATGCACGCCGTCATTGGCCACGAACAGTCCCGAGGGCGTGCCGTTGGCCTGCGTGTAAATGTACTGATTGAACCAGTTCGCGGTGGGCAGCAAAGCCGCCTTGGCCTGCACCCGATCCTCGTGCGCTAGGGCCGCCGTGATCACCGCCGACTGATACTGCTGGGCTACATTGCGTGCGCGCTCCAGGGCGTTCTCCAGAGTCAGAATGAGGCCGGTTGGCGTTGCAGGGGCGGCTGGCCCTGGTGCGGGCGTTTGCCCCATCAGGATGGGGAGACCCATCGTCCCCCACGCCAGAATTGCGAGTAGACGCAGCATAGCTTATCCAGAGTATAGGAAAGGACAGATGAATGCAGGATGAAGCGCCCCCATGCCCCCCGTCCCCAATCCCCGCAGCCCGCGCCGCCTGATAGAATACTGCCTTAAACCTATGACCAATCGCCAACGACACGTCCCCTTTTGCCTCGCTGCCTTGCCGATTCTGCTATGGATCGGCAGCTCCAGCCAGCCCCTGAATGCGGCCGGAAAGCCCGACGACGCCGCGGCATCCAAGCCGGCGGCCAAGTCCGCGCCCGCCCAGGCGCCCGACACATTCAAAGTCCTTTTCGACACCACCAAGGGCCCCGTCGAAGTCGAAGTGCATCGCGACTGGGCTCCCCTCGGCGCCGACCGCTTCTATCGCCTGGTGAAGTCCGGGTACTTCGATGGCGCGGCCTTCTTCCGCGTCGTGCCGAATTTCGTGGTGCAGTTCGGGTTGGCCGCCAACCCCGCCGTCACCAAAAAATGGGACACGCCCATCAAAGACGATCCCGTGAAACAGACCAATCGCACCGGCTCCATCGTATTCGCCACCGCCGGTCCGAACACCCGCACCACCCAGCTTTTTATCAACCTGCGCAGCAACTCGAGCCTCGACGGCATGGGATTCGCGCCCTTCGGCATGGTCCTCGGCGACGGCATGCAAGCCGTCGAGAAGATCACTAGCGAATACGGCGAGCGGCCCGACCAGGGCGCCATCAAAGCCCAGGGAAAGGCCTATCTCGACGCCAAGTTCCCGAAACTCGACTACATCAAGAAGGCCACCATCGAGTAACTGAGCTGGGTGTGGGGCAGGTTGTCCGTGTGGGGCAGGTTGTCAACCTGCGGCCGATTGGTAATCGGCCTGGGCTTGGCCGTGGCGGCGCTGCTGCGGGCGCGGGACTTTGTCGATCTCACGCCCCCGATGGGTCGCGTGGCAGGATGTGCTCGACACGCTGTCGGTACTGAGCTGCTCCATGAACACGACGGAACCGCGCGCTGAATACCGTGCGCGCTGAATGACATTGCATCCGGCAGCCCAGGAGCCTGCAAATATACCGGCCCGCTCCCGCCCTGCGCCACTACCCGTCGCCCCACTCTGCCAAAATAATAGGGTGCACCCCGCCAAGTTCCGCATAGGCCTCGTCCAGATGGCCTGCTCCGTCGATCCCAACGAAAACCTGGCCAAAGCCGAATGGCGCATCCGCGAGGCTGCCGGCCGGGGCGCGCAGATCGTCTGCCTCCAGGAGTTGTTCCGCTCCCAGTATTTCTGCCGCGAAGAAAACGCCGCCCTGTTCGATCTGGCCGAGTCCATCCCGGGGCCATCCACCGATGCGCTTTGCAAGCTGGCGGCCGAACTGCAGGTGGTCATCGTCGGATCGCTGTTCGAGCGCCGCGCGGCGGGCGTCTACCACAACACCGCCGCGGTCATCGACGCGGACGGCAGCCTGCTCGGCATCTATCGCAAGATGCACATCCCCGACGATCCGCTCTATTTCGAAAAGTTCTACTTCACTCCCGGCGACCTGGGTTTTCGCAGCTTCGATACGCGCTATGGCCGCGTGGCCGCGCTGGTGTGCTGGGACCAGTGGTTTCCCGAGGCCGCTCGCCTCGCCACCCTGACCGGTGCCCAGGTGCTCTTCTATCCGACCGCCATCGGCTGGCATCCCGCGGAAAAGGCGGAATACGGCGCGGCGCAGCACGACGCCTGGCGCACCATACAGCGCGCGCACGCCATCGCCAACGGCGTCTACGTGGCGGCCGTGAATCGTGTGGGCTACGAAGGTCCGCCGGAGCATGGGTTGGAGTTTTGGGGCGGCTCGTTCGTGGCCGACCCGTTCGGCCAGGTCGTCGCCCAAGCCCTGCACGATCGCGAAGAAATCCTGATCGCGGAATGCGATCCGCGCCGCATTGAAGAAGTGCGCCGCAACTGGCCGTTCCTGCGCGACCGGCGCATTGACGCCTATGGCGGGATCACGCAGCGCGTGCTTGACTGATGCCGGATACGCCACGACCGATGCCGCCCACGCCGCGCGCCCTGGGCTTCCGCATGCCCGCCGAATGGGAGCCGCACGTAGCCACCTGGATCGCCTGGCCGCACAATCGCGACGATTGGCCGGGCCGCTTCCCTCCGATCCCGTGGGTCTATGCCGAAATCGTGCGCAAGCTGGCGGAGGTCGAGCGCGTGCGCATTCTTGTCGAGGGCCGCGCCGCCGAAGACGCCGCACGCCGCATCCTGCGCAAGGCTGCCGCCAACTTGGCCGCGGTCGAATTCTTCCATGCGCCGACAGACCGCGGCTGGACGCGCGACTATTGCCCGCTCTTCGTCAAGAACCGCGCGGGCGATGTGGCCCTCACCAACTGGCGCTTCAACGCCTGGGCCAAGTACGACGATTGGAAGCGCGATGCGGCCATCCCCGCTACGCTGGCGCGCGTGCTCGGCCTGCGCGCCTGGGAGCCCGGCCTGGTGCTCGAAGGCGGCAGCATCGACGCGAACGGCCAAGGCCTGCTGCTCACCACCGAAGAATGCCTGCTCAGCCCCGTACAGGCGCGCAATCCGCACCTCAACCGCCGCCAGATCGAGCAGGCCCTGCGCGACTATCTGGGCGTGCGCCGGATCATCTGGCTGCGCAACGGCATCGTCGGCGACGATACGCACGGCCACGTGGATGACCTCGCCCGCTTCGTGAATCCCGACACGGTCGTGATCGCCTCCGAGCCGGATCGCTCCGACGCGAATTACGAGCTGCTTCGCGAAAATCTCGGCATCCTGCGTAAACTGCCGCTTCGGGTAGTGAAGCTACCCATGCCCGCGCCATTGATTTTCGCCGGCCGGCGCTTGCCGGCAAGCTACGCCAATTTCTATATCGCGAACGGCCTCGTGCTGGTGCCCACGTTTAACGATCCGCACGACCGCATCGCCCTGAACACACTGGCGCGCCTGTTCCCGAACCGCATGGTCACCGGCATCAACGCCGTAGAACTGGTGTGGGGACTCGGCACGCTGCACTGCATGACCCAGCAGCAGCCGGCATCAAAACCATGAAGGCATTCGTTCTTCTTTTGGTATGCGCCGCCAGCCTGGGCGCCACGCCAACCGCGGACGTCAACGCCATCTTCGAACCGCTTGTCGAGGCAAAATCGCCCGGACTGGCGGTCCTCGTACGCCAGCACGGGCGAACTGTTTTCCAGCGCGGTTACGGCATACGCGACCTGCGTACCCTAGCCCCCATCGATGCGCGCACGGATTTTCGCCTGGCCTCGTTCACCAAACAGTTCACCGCGATGGCCGTGATGCTCCTGATCCACGACGGAAAGCTGCGGTATGACGAATCGCTGACCGAAATATTCCCTGATTTCCCGGCATACGGGCGAGCCATCACGGTCCGCCAGCTTCTGACCCACACCGCGGGCCTCGCGGATTACGAGGATCTGATGGGTGAAACCAAGTGGACGCCCACCCACCAGATTCAGGACGAAGAAGTCCTCGCCCTGCTCAAACAAGCCAGCCCGAAGTTCGCG
>JBEKUO010000304.1:0-8503 GCA_049514955.1 Bryobacteraceae bacterium
CCTTCCGGCTCTGGATCTCCCCACCCTTCGCCTTCGAACTGTCGTGCATTCCCACCCCTCCGAAAATCCAGCACGTCACCGGGCGAATAAGTCGTTGCGTCGAGTCGCAGCGTGTGGAGCGCCAACCCAACCTTTCGCGTATCCATGGATAGCCCGAAATCGGCGGGCGACCGCGGATCGTGGTTGATGAATTCGATACGCACCGTTCGCGAACGGATCAGCCCGGCCGGCAACCGTACCTGCTTTCGTATGACAGGTTCCCGGCCGTCAACAGACAACTGCGCGGCGACGTGCCCGTTTACCACCAGTGTGTCGTCAAAGCGGCTCCGTTGTGGTGGCGTAAAAGCATGTGCTTCAAGCGAAAGGAGCAGATCGCTGGTTGGCGCCGCAGGCAACTGGAGCGCCAACACGGAATGGCGCCCGACCGTCCATGAGCCTCCCGGCTCTGGTTCGCCCCATCCCTCGCCTTCGAAGTATTGTGCATTCCCGCCCCTCCTGAAATCCAGTGCTTCGCCGAGCGAATAAGTTGTTGCGTCGAGTCGCAGCGTATGGAGCGCCAGCCCAACCTTTCTTGTATCCGCGGATAGGCCGAAATCGGCGGGCGACCGCGGATCGTGGTTGATGAACTCGATACGGACCACTCGGAAGCGGATCAGCTCGGCTGGCAACCGCACCTGCCTTTGTATGGTGGGTTCCTGGTCCGTAATCTTCCACTGAGCCGCAACGCGTCCGTTTACCACCAGTGTGTCGTCAAAGCGACTCCGTTGTGTCGGGGTAAAGGAGTGTGCCTCGAGCGAAAGCACCAGATCCCCAGTCGGCGCTGTGGGCAGTTGCAACACCAATAGGGAATGCCCCCCGATCGTCCATGAGCCTCCCGGTTCCGGATCGCCCCATCCTTCGCCTTCGAAGTGTAGTGCATTTCCGCCCTCGCGAAAATCCAGCACTTCGCCGGGGGAATAAGCGTTCTTCAGATCGAGGTGTGTCGTCCAGGACCCGTTCCGCAAATCCAGCCCGCATAGCCCTTGCTCAATGTGCTTGACCAAAACCCATTTCCGCACGTGATCGATATACTGTTTGTCGAACATCAGCAGGTTCCAGTCCGCAGGAAACCAACCGCTGTATCCATTGATGGTGGGAAGGTCCATTTCCCGCGCGACCAACATTGCGTCAATCTGATTTACGAAGAACAGACGATCTGCCTGGGCAGGCGCCGTAAAGAAAAAAGATGAGCACGCATCTGGCGGGCGCTTGATCTGGGCCAGAATGGTGCGCTCAGCCGCGCGATCGATTGCGTGGGTAGGCTCAACATTAATCTGCTCCGCGACCAGCAGGACTGCGAGACCCCAGAAGACCACGCGCTGCATGCTGCTGCGGCGATATCGTAACTGTTCGAGGATGAGACAGGCCGAGAGCACCAGCAACACGTTCAGCACAATATTGAACCGGACCGGAACACGAATCGCCGAGCCGCCCGGAAACGCCTTGAAGACCAGCCACCATAACGACCACTTACCCACGCGGATCGATAAGAGCCAGAGGCCCAGAAAGGAAGCGCTGAATATGACTATCAACAACTGTGCCTTGTGCCCAGCGGAATAAGCCAGTTTCTTCCCCAACAATTTCATGAGGCTCACGGCTCCCCCGCATATCGTCAAGAGCAGGATCACAGGCGGCCAGCCCACTATCCTCTCCCCAGCCCCAAATGGGTGCCTCTCCGACCGGGCCAGAACCGGTGCCAATACGTGGCTCCACATCCAGTTCCCGGAGCCGACATTAAGCACGTCCATGGGTTCGCCGCTGTACTGCAAGCTCTCCCAGAACGTCCTTCCTCCCGTGTTTCTAAATGTCGGAACGTACGTGGCCAGGAAGGGAACCATGGCAACGATAAAGACGAGTGCAGCAACGCCCAACAACCAACGCCTGGCAAAAGCATCCTGAAGCCATTCAGATATGGGAGAAACGCTCCTCTGTTCAACGGCCCGGGCGAGCGCCGTAATCGTCATGCAGCCCGCGGCAGCCAGGATCGTGAACCAACCAATATAGAAAGAGGTGAACAAAACCAGCGCCGTCAATATGCCGCATGCCACACCATACGCGTGCGCTATCCGGACGCGCCCACGTCCATATTCGCGCCAAGCCGAGCAGGCAAGCGCCGCGAGCAGCGGTGTGAAGACGACTGTGGAGAGCTGGGAGTGCTGCATGGAAACGAAGTACAGATTGGACAGAGTGAACAACACCGACCCGACGAGCGCCACCTGACGGCTGATCCCCGCCACCGATCTAAGGAGCCATAACATCGAGAAGAAACCGATCGCTTTGAAAACCATGAACGATATTTCGAAAGCCAGGTAATAGTCGAGCCCGGTGGAACGGCCGATGATGTATGGCAGAGACATGAGGAACAGCGACTCGCTGTAACCGAGGACGCCTCGTTCCGGCCAGAAGAAGTTGGGCGAAGTGAAGGGCGCTTTTCCGTGGGTCGCCATCCGCCAGTGTTCCAGAATGGCGATGATAAATCGGTTGTCACCCACATCACCAGCGATCAGGTTGAAGGCGGACTGGAAGAAAGGGCGGAAGAAAACGATTAACGTAAGCAGGCAAATCAGGACTGCGAGAATCAGGAAGCGCCTGGCTGTTGAGTTTTTTTCAGACGCAGTCGGAACTGTTCCGGGTCGCATATGTTGGACCTTATGCAATGCCGTAGTGGAGATCGACAGCACGCCGCCTTTGCACCATATCATGAATCACGAGATCACATGTTGGACGGGACTATCGGGACTATGTTGTGACCGATCCAGATCTTTTTCGTCCGGTGGAAGTGAATCTCCTGCTCGGCGATGCCACAGAGGCGGAGATGAACCTCGGATGGAAGCCGAACATCACTTTTGAAGCCTTGGTCCGTGAGATGGTCGATGCGGATTGCCGCGCCAGCGGAATCGAGTTGCGGCGTCCGGCGGTACGGCGCGCCCAACGCAGCCAAGCCTTGTGCGGGTTCTGTAGGCTATTCTATGGGGGTGGGGAACGAACTCTTCCTACAAATTCAGCAGGAAATGGAGCGGGCATACCGGCCGCGGGACGAGCCTAGCAGCCCCGCACCGGTCGACACCGCTGAGCCATCCTTGATGGAACTGGCAGGAGTTCGCTCCGCTGTAGCGGCGCTTTATTCCAGCTATGCGGTGGTGGGGCAGATGCCGCCGGAGCCGCCGACTCTTCGCGGCCGTATGAGCGCCAATCTGGTTAAGGCCGTACGCCGCATGCTGTTCTGGTACAGCCCGCAAATCGTACTTTTCCAGTATTCAGCCGTACGCGCGTTCGAGGAGCAAGCGAAAAATCTGGAAGGCACCGGCCGCCGCCTGCGAGAGTTCAGGCGCCGCGAGGAAGAGGCGCGGGATGCTCTTGGGTTGCGTATCCAGCAACTGGAGAGCGAGCTTGGCGAGGAGCGTGCCCACAACAACAGGCTCCGCGCGGAGTGGCATGATCTGCAGACCTCCGTAGCCGCTACCGCATCACGCGCGGAGGCTTTGCAGCGGCAGCTCGAAACCGAGATTGCCGCACGGGATGCCCTCACGGATCGTATTGCGGGTCTCCAAACCGCATACGAAGATGCGCGGGAAACGGAGAGAACCGCCAGACAGGGCCTGGCCGCCCAACTGGAAGCCGAGGCGGACGCGAGGGAGTCTTTGGCCGCCCAACTGGAAGCCGAGGCGCATGCGAGGGAGTCCCTGGCCGCCCAACTGGAGGCCGAGGCGCATGCGAGGGAGTCCCTGGCCGCCCGACTGGAAGCCGAGGCGCATGCGAGGGAGTCCCTGGCCGCCCGACTGGAAACCGAGGTGCACGCCAGAGAGTCCCTGGCCGCCCGACTGGAAACCGAGGTGCACGCCGGAGAGTCCCTGGCCGCCCGACTGGAAACCGAGGTGCACGCCAGAGAGTCCCTGGCCGCCCGACTGGAGACCGAGGTGCACGCTAGAGAGTCCCTGGCCGTCCGACTGGAGACCGAGGCGCGCGCCAGAGAGTCCCTGGCCGCGCAAGTGGACTCCCTGCGGGCACAGGTGTTCCCGCGTCTGGAGCGCGAGGTGCTCCGTCTGAAACCGCTGCAGATCGCGCAAGACCGGCGCATTTCAGTACTTCTGGAGGAAGCGCGCAAGAGGTGGCCGGAGCCTTTCGATGCGACTCAGATGTGCCGGCTATGCGGAGAAGAGCGGCACGACATCGACGCGTTCTATGCGGCGCTCGAAGATGAGTTCCGCGGCAGCCGCGAAGAAATCAAAGAACGGCTGACTGTCTATCTGCCCAAGTTGATGGAGTCCGGAATGGGAAGCCAATCCATGCCGATTCTGGACGCCGGGTGCGGCCGCGGCGAATGGCTGGAACTGCTGCGAGACCGCCATTTCGAGGCCACCGGTATCGATTTGAACCGGGTGAATATCGCGATGTGTCGGGAACGCGGGCTTCCGGCCCAGGAAGCGGAGGCCGTGGCTTATCTGCAAAGCCTTCCGGACGCGTCCTTAGGTATGGTGACGGCGTTCCACTTGATCGAGCACTTGCCATTGCGGCAGTTGCTCGGTTTGCTGGATGCCGTAGTGCGCACGCTCAAGCCTGGCGGCCTAGCCATTTTTGAGACTCCCAACCCGAACAACGTCTGGGTCGGCACGCGAAGCTTCTACCTGGACCCTACGCATCACCACCCCATCCCGCCGCAACTCGGCCAGTTTCTTGCCGAGTCCCGTGGTTTGCGGCGTGTGGAGATTATGGAGCTACACCCATGGCCCGAAGCGCATCGTGTCGACACGCACACGGATGGCGAGGTGGCGGAACGTTTCAACGAATATTTTTACGGACCGCAGGATTACGCCATAATCGGATGGAAAGTCTGAGCGCGGATCATCGGAGGCCGTGGATGGACTTGAACCGACCCCCAAAGACCTGGAATGAACTTGGCAACCCGGACCCGGTGACCATCGTGCTGGCTGTGGCGCCGGACGGTTCCGCGGGCCCGGAGTGGAGAGACTTCCAGTATTTCGCCACAAAGCTCTAATGCCTAAGAATCATGCTCTGCGGATCCTAATTGCAACGGTCAGGGTTCCGTTCGTCAACGGCGGCGCCGAGATCCTCGCCGAGGGTTTACGCCGCGTGCTGATCGAGGCTGGGCATCGAGCCGAAATTGTGGCCATCCCGTTCAAGTGGTATCCACCGGAGCGCATCCTCGACCAGATGCTGGCCTGCCGGCTCCTCGATCTGAGCGAAACATTCGAGGTTCCCGTCGATCGTCTGATCGGGCTGAAATTCCCCGCTTACATGATTCCGCATCAGCGCAAAGTGATCTGGATGCTCCATCAACACCGCCAGGCGTACGATTTATGGCAACATCCGCTCAGCGATTTGCACACGTATGCAAACGGGAGTGAGGTGCGAGCGGCCATTCATCGTGCAGACACCGAACTGATTCCGCAGGCCCAGGGCATTTTCACGATTTCGCGCAACGTTGCCCTACGCATGAAAAGCCATTGCGGCGTCAATGCCATTCCGCTCTACCATCCTCCACAGGATGCCGCCCTGTTCTATACCCGCCCCGCGGAAAATTTTCTTTATTTCCCAAGCCGCATCAATCCACTAAAAAGGCAGGAGCTTGTGTTGCAGGCCTTGGCGCAAACCCGCGCGCCAGTAAGAGTGTACTTTTCCGGATCTGCGACTGAAGCGGCTTTCGAGCGGAAGTGCATCACCCTTGCACAGAAGGGCGGCTGCGCGGACCGAGTACAATGGTTGGGTTCGGTATCCGAGGAGCAAAAGCGCGATCTTTACGCACGTAGCTTGGGAGTGCTCTTTCCGCCCGTCGATGAAGACTATGGCTATGTCACCTTGGAAGGTATGCTGGCCCAAAAACCGGTAATCACCTGTACCGATTCGGGCGGCCCTCTGGAGTTCGTCGTGGACCAACGGACCGGTGTCATCGCGGAACCCAAGCCGGAAGCCCTGGCGGCGGCCATGGACCGTTTATGGGGCGACCGTGAACGGGCCAGGCAGTGGGGCGAGGCGGGCCGTCAGCGTTACGATGACCTGCACATCCACTGGGATAATGTTCTTGAGAAGCTGCTGCAATGAAGATCGTGGTGGCCACCTCGAGTGTCCCGTTTATCAGGGGCGGCGCCGAAATTCTCGCGGATAATCTGCGAGACGCCCTTTCGGCGGCCGGGCATGAAGCTGAGCTGGTTTCTATCCCTTTCAAACATTACCCGCCAGAACGCATCCCGGAGCATATCCTGGCTTGCCGGCTGGTGGATTTGACCGAAACCTGCGGCGTGCGCATCGACCGGGTCATCGGACTGAAATTCCCCGCTTATCTGATCCCCCATCCGAATAAAGTCATCTGGCTGCTGCATCAGCATCGCACGGCTTATGAACTCTGGAGCCATCCGAGGGCGGGAGATCTGATTCAGGGCCCGGACGGCCCCGTCATCCGGGATGCGATTCGCCAAGCCGACCGCGAGTTGATCCCGGAAGCCAAGGCGATTTACACGCTATCGGAAAACGTCTCAGGCCGCCTGCGCCGGTATTCTGGAATCGATTCAAAGCCCTTATATAACCCTCCCGCGCATGAGCGGCTGTTCTACTGCGGCCCCGCCGGGGACTACCTCTTTTTTCCGAGCCGCATCACCGGGGTCAAACGGCAATGGCTGGCCATCCGGGCCCTTGCCCAGTGCCGGGAACGCGTGCGGATACGTTTTGCCGGAGACCCTGATAACCCAATGCAGCAAGAAGAATGCGTCAACATCGCTCGTGAACTCAAATTGAGCGATCGGATTGCGTGGCTCGGCATGGTTTCCGAAGAACAAAAGCGCGATCTGTACGCCAAGTGTCGGGGGGTGATTTTTCCTCCCGTCGATGAGGATTACGGTTATGTGACGCTGGAGGCCATGTTGTCCTCCAAGCCGGTGATCACCTGTGCGGATTCTGGCGGGCCCCTGGAGTTTGTCATGGATCATCAGACGGGATTGGTGGCTCATCCCACTCCCGAATCCCTTGCGCAGGCTATGGACGCTCTGTGGGCTGACCGCCGGAGCGCGGCAGCCATGGGGGAAGCTGGACGGGCGCGCTATCGGGATCTCAACATCTCCTGGCCAAATGTGGTGGAGAAGCTGTTGTGCTGAAGATCAACTGGTTCTCACCGCTACCTCCCGCGCAAAGCGGCATCGCGCATTTTGCGATGCAGGTCCTGCCCGTCCTGGCCCGGCGTCAGGAGGTGGTGCTATGGACGGACCAGCACCAAGTGGCGCCCGAGGTGCAGCGCATTGCGCGTGTCACACGCTATTCCCCGGCTGCACCTCCCTGGCGCGAGATTAACGATGGCACGATCTCCGTTTACCACTTAGGAAATCATCCGGACTTTCACGCGGGCATTTGGCAGGTCAGTGTACGACAGCCAGGGATTATCGTGTTGCACGACCTTTGCCTGCACGATTTTTTCTTCCGGGTGTGGGTCCACTCCGGTAAGGACCGTGCCAGCTACCTTGCCGCGCTGGAGCGATGGTATGGCGGGGAGGGCCGGCAGGCCGGGGAGGCGTTCTGCGCGGGAGGCATCAGCGCCGAAGCTATGGCACAAAGGTTTCCGCTCACACGGCAGTCCATCCAGGGCGCCCTGGGAGTCATCACACACTCGCGGGGGGCGCTCGAAGAACTCGGCGAAAGTTCGGGATGTCCGGCAACTGCGCTCGACTTTCCGTACGCGGACACTGCGGAGTCGCGCTATCGCGAATGGACGGCAGGACGCAACGCCTCACCGCATCCGCCGTACCGGCTGGTCATTTTCGGTCACCTCGGCCGAAACCGGCGGCTAGGGGCTGTACTGGAGGCGCTGGCCGGCCTGGACGAGCGGGAGCAGTTCCGCCTGGACATATACGGGCAACTCTGGGACGAGAGCCACATCCGGATGGAAATCGAACGCCTCGGGTTGAGCTTACTCGTCAACCTGCATGGCTTTGTTCCGGACAGCCAGGTCGAGGAAAAGCTGAGTACGGCGCACCTGGCCATAAACCTCCGTTACCCTTCCATGGGAGAGGCCTCCCTCAGCCAGCTACAATTCTGCGACTATGCTGTGCCCACTCTAGTGACCCGGACAGGTTGGTACGCATCGCTGCCGGAGGACACCACCGCGTTTGTCCGGCCAGAACACGAGGTCGAGGATATTCAGGCCCACCTGCGCGCTTTTCTTGCCGATCCGGGCAGTTTTTACGCGATGGGAGAACGCGGCCGGCGCTCGCTGATCAACCATGATCCGGGAAGATACGTTGACGCCATGTTGCAATTCGCTTCCGAAGCGTTACGGCTTTCGCCACGCGTCCCTGCTCTAACCCTCGCGCGGAGTGTCGGCGCCGATCTGACTGCCTGGCTGCATCCTGCCGCAGGTCCATATCTGCTGGAGCGGGCCAGCAAGGAGATTTTCACGATGTTTGGAGGAGAGGCCGGCAAGACGGGTTTGTAATTCAGATGTGGGCCTTACGTTTCCGTT
>JBEKUO010000305.1:0-8501 GCA_049514955.1 Bryobacteraceae bacterium
CCAGCAGGACGAACTGCTCTTTGATCTCGAGGTCGGCTTCGAAGATTTGGCGCTCGCCTCTGGCAATGCGGGCGAGCAACCATTGGTTTGTGGCCATCTGTTCCAGATGGAGCCGCTCGGTGCGGGTTTGAGGCTGCCACTCGGCGGAGAGTTCGTCCCAGAGCTGCTTGTATTCCTCGGGGTCTTCGCCGGGGATGAGAGTGCTACGGGCACGTAAGCCGTAGGTGAGGGCGTTGAGGCGCACGGAGGCCTTACCCTCGGGAGTCACCGGACCGGTAGAATGCTGCGCATTCTGCTGGTTTGCTTCTTGCTGTTTGTCTGAGATTATCATGTGAGATTTTCCTTTGGGGTAGGAGGGACACGCACTCTTACCCGATTCGATGCTACAAGGCGGGTGCTGAAAAACGGACGTAGCGGGGAGGGCGGTAGGGCGGTAAGTGGTTTGGTTGATGCGGCGTGGCGTTATTTTCGAAAGTTGTGACCGAAAACCGGCCGAAGTTCGAGCGGCCGGATTTACTGGCCGCTTCCTACTTAAAGTCCAAGAGTCGAAAAATAAGAGTGAGACAGCGGCTGCCATTTGGATTACCTCCAGAAACCCACGCTGGAAGTTGTCGATCTGGCGAGAGATAAGTCCAGCTCGGCGCAATAGGCGAGCAAAGCTTGCCTAGCCGGTGAACTGAAGTTCGCCGGTTGGCAGGCGAAAGCGCCTGCCCCACGCTGCCGCTGCGGCGAGCAAGCTCGCCTGCGCCGGCAGGAGCTAAAGTCGTCGAGCGTGCGCTACGCATCAGCGCGTTCGCATTGCAAAGGCGCGCACGGCGGCTCCCCGCGAAGGGAAGCCAGCAGGAGCAGAACCAGCAGCGCGCTCCATGCCAGCGCGATAAAGTCGGCGGCGCCGAATCCGATTTTCGCAGACGGGGGAAGCTTGCTCCGACACGGATTGTGAAGGAGTACTTTCGCGCCGCAGACGCGGATCCGCAGGCGGGCTCGCGGCACCCTTCCCTCAGAAGGTATGAAAAAAATTGTTGGCAGGCGAAAGCGCCTGCCCCACCTCCTACTCCAGTTCGAAATCCCTCACGCGCACCTTGGTGTTGCCGGCCGAATCCGTCGCCTTCAATTCGAGGCTGTAGGAGCCTGGAGCGAGCTTATCGGTTGGCAGTTTGAGCCCGACGGGAATCACGGGATTACCGGCGCGGATCTCGTTGTTCACACCTATCATTCCGGAGTCTTGCTTGGCCTCCTTAGTCTTGCGGTCGAGCACGCGCAGCTCGACCCCCACCACCGGTGGCGTCGCGTCCAGAATGTGCGGTTCGTAGACCTCCGCATAAAGGACGACGTTATCGGTCTTCTTGAACCGGTTCGCTCCGTAAGGGGTGAACTGATATCCCAGAGCGACCAGGGGTGTGCGGCCCTCCAGCAATACCTGATCGAGGTCCGAACCTATCGCGGAGACTTTATGCACTTCTTTGCTCAGGGCCATATCGCTCAAACCGAATTGTTTGTTGTCATAAGGCTCGATGCTCAGCGGAAGTTCCAGCTTCCCGAAACTGGCGCCGCCGCTGCTGAACACGGCCTTCAGAGTGTACTGGCCGGAGGCGATGTCAAACTGGTTGTCATAGTGGTAAGGCTGCTGGGTGAAGCCCGGCAACTCTTTCTTGCTCTCCACCTCGATCTTCTTGGTGTCGCTGAAGCGGGCCGCCACGGTTCCGTCGGGGCGGTAAGCGATGGTCAAGATATTCAATTCCGCGAGGAATTTTCCATGGGACTTATCGAATTTGATGCTTTCGGAGGGGACTTCCATGACCACATCCACGCGGGCAGTGTTGGCCGAGGTGTAGAAGAAGGGAGCTTCCATGGTGCCGCCGGACACTCCAGCCGCCGTGCCGGCAATGCGGTTCTCCAAATCCTTTTCGGTCGCGTTTCCGGCCAGCACGTCGACGGGTTTGACATTGCAATATCCGCTCCGCGCGCGCAGGTTGGTTCCCGGGCGATCGATTTTGACCTTCAGGGTATGGCAGCTTCCCTCCGGAGATTCGCCCGCGGCATAGCCAAGCAAGTAGAACTGGTTTTGCTCTTTGGCGATTTTCTCGAGGCCGCCCAAGAGGTCGTTCGTGTTGGCGATGACGAAGCCGCCAGTGCCGGATGCCAGCGCATAGAGGACTTGCTGGTTGGTGGCCGTGCTCGCCGGTATTGTGGGAACAATCACACGCGACTGATTGTATGGATTGTTGGTGTAGGGATTCAGGGTCGAGTTCGTACCACCGCCGCCGCTGGTTCCGCCGCCTTTGCCGCCGCCAGTTCCTCCGCCGGTTCCGGTACCGGTTCCGCCGCCTTTACCGCCGCCGGTCCCACCGCCGGTGCCACTGCCCGTGCCAGTGCCGGTCCCGCCGCCTCTACCGCCTCCTCCGCCGGCGCCACCGCCGCCGGCCGCACCGCCGCCATGCTGGAAAAATGAATTCGTCATGCCAAAAGCAGCCGGGAGCAGCACGACCGGCTGAGAGTTGGACGGGGACCAAAGGGACGCGCCACCCGGCCCCGCAGTGACACCGGTGGCGAGTCCGCGGACATCGATCGGGTAGACCGCCACATTAGCCTTGTTGCAGTCGTTAATCACCGCGGTCAACTCGGACATAATATCGGGTTTCAGGGGGAAACCGGACGTGAACATTACGAAGATTTTGCGGCCGGGGATGGGCGCCAGAAGCTTGGCCATGCTTCGCAGGGCAAGCAACTCGTCCCACACGCCGAATTGTGCCTCAGCCTTGCCTAACGAGGGGATGCCAGTGGATGCGACTTCCACCGGCTCATTGGGCGAAACCGACGAGAACTTCACGCCGCTGACAACTTGCTTCAGCCTTTCGGCGTTGGAGGTGAAGTTCTGCGCGAGACTGATGCTACCTCCATAATTGACAATGGCGATCAAGCGGTTCGGACCGGTGTTGGCGTCGATGAACTGCGCCGCGGCCTTGCGCGCGCGGGCCTGATCGCCGAAATCCATTGTGGAGTTATCGAAGAAAAGCACCAGATAATGTTTCTGATTGTTGTTTGGCGAGTTGGGATCGGCCTCGAACGAGAAGCTGGTGATGGTCTGTTCTTTGTTGTCTTCCCAGACCCTGAAGTCCTTGGCTTGAAGATCGTTGACGTAGTTTTCTTTCTTGTCGGTGACGACGGCGTCCACCAGAACCACGCGCGCCTCGGTTTTGATGACAACGGAGCCGGGCGGGGCCTGAGAGTCTTGCGCCATGGCCGCGGCGGCGGCGAAGCCGATCATGACAATCGGCAGTAGGATGCAGCGAAGCTTCATGTTATACCTCCATTCAGGAAATCTCGACAGCGCCACCGGCCGCTGCCATCAGTTGTCTTTCCGAGTTCCGCACCACCAGCCGGATCGGATTGACTGTGGCGCCGAAAGTAGCTGGCGTGTAGCGTGAGGTCATCTCGGCGGTCTGGTTTGGCGGCTGCTGCCGGACGTGACCTTCCGCGCTGGCCAGCACAGCCAAACAGGAAAACGCACGCCTTAGCCATCGGCCGCCTATTGGAACCATTTAATTCTACTCCTTTATATGGCGGCGGAGGGTGCTATAGGCAAGTCGACACAGTTGGCAGGCGAAAGCGCCTGCCCCACCTGCTTGTCTCACTTGCCTGTCTCACCTGCCGTTTAGGGAATTTCGACGGCGCCATTGGCCGCGGCCATAAGTTGTCCTTCCGAGTCCCGGACCACCAGTCGGATCACGTAACTGCCTGGCTTCACGTCATCAAAGTTGCTTTTTACGGTAATCCCCGAGCCCAGCCGGTTTTCCAGCGTTTGATCCCGCAAGCGCATCTCGATGTTCTTGTGAGTCCCCGTGACGAGATTTCCATTGCGGTCGAACAGAGCGGATACGATCGCCAGATCGTCGCAGTTTCGGCCGTTCTCTTTTCGGAACTTCAGGCGCCTCACGTCGACACGAACCATGACGGCGACCCGGGCGTTCAATTCGCTGGATTTGAAAAACTGCGTGTGTATTTCGACCGGGATGTCGCGCAGTTCCTCCCGCGAGAACAGCGCGTCTTGTATTTCTTCTTTGGCCGTCTCCTCCGGGTCGGCCATGTGCTTGGGTGCGTAATAACCGCGGCGCGCTTGCAGGTTCAGCTTGTTGGCATTTTGGAGGGTAACTTTCAACGAATGAAAGCGGCCGTCCAGCTTGAGGTTTTGGGGCGAGAAGCCCAGCACATAGACATATTCGGGTCGCGCGGCCACCCGTTTGAATCCTTCGACCAGGTCGTTGTTGTTGTGGAAGAATGCACCGCCGGTACCAGAGGCCAACTCGGCGAGCACATCCTCCTCCGCCAGCGCGCTGGCCGTCTGGTATTGGGACTTCATGGCCGCGGCGATGGGACTCTGCGGCCCTGGCTGGCTGGCATCTCCGCCGGGAATCACGGTAAACAAGCCGCGCGCGTTAAGGGTACTAATGATGACATTGAAACGTATAGCGCGGTCGATGATCTCGGTCTTCTCCTGTTGGATATCATACAGCGTGAGGAATCCGGGCGAGATGAGGATGATGCTCCGTTTTCCGGGCATCGTGGATATCCTACGGACCACATCCCTGAGGGTGGTGAGGGAAACACGGGTTTCCGCGTCGCCTTCGTTTATTACACGCGACGCCGTCGCTCGACTCATGGATTGCGCCTGTTGCGTGGAGGACTGATCGGTCGGATCGAGGCTCATACAAAGAATAGCCTCAAGTGTAGCTGCTTGTAGCGCCGTTGGATCATTCTTGTTCATGATCAAGTCCGCCTGGTAGTAATCGATATCCGGGCATTCGGCGGTCATGGACCGGGCGATCGGTTGGGGACGGAGACGCAGAAGCGTCTCATGAACCTTTGCGCGATCGTCGGTGAAGTCGAGGGTGGTCCGCCCTGAGGTGGTGAAGATGCCGACACGGTCCCCAGGGGTGAGGGACTCGTTCAGATGGCGCTCGGCGGCGTCCCGTACCTGCACGAGGTCGCCTTGAACCAGATGGATATCGTCGAAGAAGTAAGCCACGAAGCGATCGGGCATGGCGGCTAGCGGCTTTTCTCCGGGTGGCGCTTCCGTGGCCGGTCCGGCAGGGGCCGCTTCTGCGCTGGTCGTCTGGCCGCCCGATTTGTCGACCGTGAAATTGGTGATCACCTGCAGCTTGCCCTGATCGAAGACCTGGAAGTCTTCCTTGCGGAGGTTGCCGACGGCATGACCTTCACGATCGCGCACGACCACGGGAACCTGCACGAGATTGACTCGAGTGCGGAATGTCGCCGGCGTGTCGTGGGTGGTCATCTCGGCTACATTTTGGCCGGGAGGCTGCTGCTGGGTTTGAGCTTGTCCGCTTCCCAGGGCAGCAGACAGGAGGCAAAGGAAAAGATACGGCCTCTGACCAGGTCGGGGCATTGGATTCAATTCTACTCCTTTGTTACTTCTGCAACGAGTAGACGGCCCGCGTGGCAGATTCGCGTACGACCTGAAAGGTGATTTCGTTGTGCTTGCCGGTTTCGAGGGTCTCAGCGGCCAGGGGCGTAGTCTGTTCGACGGTGAGCTTGCCTTCGGCGCCAGCGAGCCGCACGGTCCGCTTCCAGTCTTTGCCGGTGAATTCGAGCGCGCCATCGCCGGGCCGCACTTCCACCGAACCGGCGCCCGCGAGTGCGCCGTTTTCCGGCAGGACGTTCAGGCCGTTCGGGCTGGAGTCCTTCCAAACGAACTCGAGCCAGCGTCCGCCATCCTGGGCCGAAAATACCGCACGCACCTTCTGGTTTTCCAGGATCCACTCGGGCGAACCGTCGCTATCCAAGTCGGCGGACCAGGCGATCGCACGGCCGCGCGGGATCACCAGGAATCGCGCCGGGATCTCGATCTTCGTCCCGCCGGAGAATTGCAGGTTCCAGTCGTGCAGGCCTGGAGCGGCGTTGTCGGGGAAGACGCGAAACTCGACGACGCGGTCCATGATCGCTCCGGAATTCAACTCGGCCTGCGGCGGGAGGAACTGAAAGCCATCGCCCGCCGGATGGATCTGGTAACTCCGAATTTCCGGCGCGTTGTTACGGACGTGGACGTCCACCTGGCGGCCGGCCGTGGCGTCGATGGGGATAATGGCAGGCTCCGCGGCGAATTCCGCGGCGCCGAAATGCAGACGGATGGCATCGGCGACGTGGACCGACGCAGGCCGGAACAGTTGCAAATGTGCGCGGCCGAGCGGCACGCCGTCGGCCTCGATGGCCAGATCGGTCCAGTCGCCGTGGAGGGCGTCGGCGGGCACATCCAACTGATAATCAATTTCGAGGGGGGATTTTTTGGTGGCCTTGGCGGTGAATCCTTCCGGCAAGCGCAGCCGCGAGCGATCAGCCAGCGCTTCGGAGGAGTAGGAAGTAGCAATAAGGTTCGGCTGGCCGACGATCAGGCGTTTAGCATCCTCGAAGAAGGCGGAGGAATCCGGCGGCTCGATAGCCAACGCCACACGCACCTGGCTGGCAGGCCCCTTGCCCTGGGGGATCTTGAGGCGGGCGCGGAGGGTCTTCTCGTCAAAGTCGAAATCGATGGGATGGCCGCCCGCCAGGTACGGACCGGTGGGCTTTCGCGCGAACTGTAGCACGACCTCCGCCGGCGCGGGGGCGGCGAACTCCATGGCCAGCGTGCCATTCTCGAATTCAATGGCTTGCAATTCCGCGGTGGCGTAGACAATGTGCTCCGCGTTGGAAAATGCGGAGCAATCGCGGCAAAGCGCATGGTCACCGAGCGACACGTTCACGGGCAGCCACAAAGTCTCGTGTGGCGCGAGATGGACGTTTTCGATTTCGACGGCACGTTTGGCGAAAGGATCCCAGGCGCGCACGGGACTCTGAAAATCCTTGCGGCTTTCATTGGCGATGCTGACGGCGGACGCGACGCCCGGCGCGCGCGAAACCAACTCCACCGCGGCGACGCCCGCCGGGAGCTTGCCGGCGGCGAGTCTGACCGGGTGCGCGCGTTCCGGACGCATGCCGGGCAGCAGCGCCGCCCAATGGCGCAGGAGCGCCGCGTTGCGCCGCAGGGCCGCTACGGTAGGCCGCTCGTCGCCATTCAGCGAGACCGCGCCTGCCCGGTAGAGCGGGCCGCCGGGCTTCTCCCATCCGACGGGAAACAGCGCATCTTCGACATCGTCCCAGAGCAGGGAGCCGCGCACGGTGGCCAGCGCCTGGCGGCTGCGCGTCATCGCGGCGGCGTCGTGCGCGGAGACCACGGTGACCGGCAGGGGCGGCGCAGACACATCCAAGATGCCCGCATTGCCCTCGATGAAGGCGACCGGGCCGCCGTGCTTTTCCGTCTGAGTCGCCAGCAGATTCTCCAACTCGTGCAGCCACGGCTTGGCGGACTTGCGGTCGGGCGCGACTCCTGCCGGATAACCGCCGTTGATCCACCCTTTCACCGGGGGCAAGGGGCGAATCCAGGCGCGCATTTCGAGTCGGCGTAGCAGCCGGATGAAGCCTATCAAATCGCGGCGCGGGCTGGTGCTGCCGGTGAAATCGTAGGTGTCGCTATCCAACTGGTGCCAGTTCCAGGGGACGGAGAAGGCCACAGTGCGGATGCCGAGGGTCTTAAGCCAGACCAGCTCACGCTCCCAGAGCGGGCGCGGATAGAGGTAATACGGGAACTCCACCGCTTGCACGAACTCGGGCGGATCGGGCGGCTCCGGGGCAGGCGCGACTGCGGCAAACGCCAGCAGCAACAGGAGCAGGCGCATCAAGAGAACCTGCGCAATCGATAATCGTCGACCAGGGGCATACGCACGACCTTGCACATTTCAAATAGACGCGAGCGGGCCCGCGAACCGATACGCTCGGCGAGCGACGTTTTGTAGTCGGGCTTGCCCAGCACCCCGGACCGGTCGATCATGACGCTGCCCGCATCGGGGTCCGGCAAGTTGGTCGTGGCGATCAGCGGCTTGCGATTATTGCAGCGGTAGGTGATGATGCTGGTGACCGTGTCTTCGACCCAATCGGTGACGCGATGCGCGCCCAGGTCGTCGAGCAGGAGCACCTCGGCATCCAACGCGAAGCGGTAAGCCTCGCGGTCGGCGGAGCCGGAGGCTTGATCGAATCCGGCGCGAATGCGGTCGAGCAGGTTTTGATAATCGAAGAAGAGGCCCTCGAATCCGCGCGAGATCAGGATGCGCAGCGCGGCCACCGCGAGGTGCGTCTTGCCGGTGCCGGGATCGCCGATCAGCAGCAGGCCGGGGCGCTTGTCAGTCGGAAACTCGCGAGAGAAGGCTTTCACGGTGAGCAGCACATTGGCCAGGTCGCGATGGCCGATGGGGTTTTCGCCGAGCAGGAAATTGTCGAACGATGCATTCCGATAGAGCGGTGGGATAGCGGCCTTCTCCTCCAATCGCCGGGCGCGCTCGCCAGCCACGCAGTCGCAACGCTCGGCGCCGGACAACTCGGCGCGCTCGATGATCTTCCAGCCGCTGCCGCCGCAATCGGGGCACACGGTATTCGCGCGAGCTGCGCCGGCA